>DCVO01000082.1:16866-17464 GCA_002327405.1 Thiobacillus sp. UBA2186
TCGCTGGCCTTTGCCGGGTCCCTCTATGGCCTGGAAGTCGAGGTGTTCCAGGTGCGCGTGTCCTACGACCAAAAGCCCTACCGCCGTGCTGTCATGGAGACCTATGGCGCCCGCTGCTTTGCCTCGCCCTCCACCGAAACCGCTTACGGCCGCTCGGTGCTGGCCAAGGACCCGCACCATCCCGGCAGCCTGGGCATCGCCATTTCCGAAGCGGTGGAACTGGCGGTGCAGCGCGACGACACCAAATACGCGCTGGGCTCGGTGCTCAACCATGTGCTGCTGCACCAGACCATCATTGGCCAGGAAGCCATGCTGCAGATGGAAATGGCCGATGCCTGGCCCGACGTGGTGGTGGGCTGCACCGGTGGCGGCTCCAACTTTGCCGGCATTGCCTTTCCCTTCATCGGCCACGGCCTGCGCGGTGGCCCCAAGCCGCGCATTGTGGCGGTCGAGCCCGCCGCCTGCCCGTCACTCACGCGCGGCAAATACGCCTACGACTTTGGCGACACCGGCCACATGACGCCGCTGAACAAAATGCACACCCTGGGCAGCCAGTTCACGCCGCCCGGTTTTCACGCCGGTGGCCTGCGCTACCACG
>DCVO01000003.1 GCA_002327405.1 Thiobacillus sp. UBA2186
GAGATCACCTACGGCCTCGAGCGCCTGGCCATGTATCTGCAGGGCGTGGAAAACGTGTTCGATCTGCAGTGGACGGAAGGACTCACTTACCGCGACGTCTACCACCAGAACGAAGTCGAGCAGTCCACCTACAATTTCGAACACAGCGACGTCGACTTCCTGCTCACTGCTTTCGGCGCGCACGAAAAACAGGCGCAGCACCTGATGGGGCAGCAGCTCGCGCTGCCGGCCTACGAACAGGTCTTGAAGGCGGCGCACACCTTCAACCTGCTGGATGCGCGCGGCGCGATTTCAGTCACCGAGCGTGCCGCCTACATCGGCCGCATCCGCAACCTCGCGCGCAGCGTGGCGAGGAGTTACCTGGATTCGCGCGCGCGGCTTGGTTTCCCGATGGCGCCCAAGGCCTGGGCCGAGGAAGTGCTGGCAGAAATTGAAAAGAAGGCGGCAGCATGAGCGCACGGAATCTATTGGTTGAATTGTTTGTTGAAGAACTGCCGCCCAAGGCGCTGAAGAAACTGGGCGAGAGCTTCGCCGAACTGCTGTCAGCCAGCCTCAAGGCGCAGGGCCTGGCAGCGACAAGCGCACAAGTCACCAGCTATGCCTCGCCGCGCCGCCTGGGCGTGCAGGTGCAGGGCGTGCTGGCGCAGGCGGCTGACAAGTCGGTGTCGCAAAAACTCATGCCGGTAGCAGTGGGCCTGGATGCGAACGGCCAGGCGACCCCGGCCTTGCTGAAAAAACTGGCTGCGCTGGGCGCAGATGCCTCAGTGGTGAATCAGCTCAAGCGCGAAGGCGAGGGCAAGAACGAGACCCTGTTCCTCGATATCACCATTGCCGGCGCCAAGCTGGCCGATGGGCTGCAAAAGGCGATCGAAGAAACCCTGGCCAAGCTGCCCATCCCCAAAGTGATGACCTACCAGCTGGCCGATGGCTGGAGCGATGTGAACTTCGCGCGGCCTGCACACGCTTTGGTTGCCCTGCATGGCAGCGAAGTGGTGCCGGTGTCGGTGCTGGGCCTGGATGCGGGCCGCGAGACCCGGGGCCACCGCTTCGAGGCGAAAAATCCGCTTGTTTCCATCAAGGACGCCGACAGCTATGCGCAGCAGTTGCGCGACGAAGGCGCGGTGATCGCGAGCTTTGCCGAGCGCCGTGCGGAAATCGAGCGCCAGCTTGCGGCAGCGGCCGCCAAGGATGGCCTGAAGCCCATCGAGGACGACGCCCTGCTGGATGAAGTGACTGCTCTGGTGGAACGGCCCAATGTGCTGGCCGGCCGGTTCGAGGAGGCTTTCCTGGAAGTGCCTCAGGAATGCCTGATCCTGACCATGAAGGCCAACCAGAAATATTTCCCGCTGCTGGACGCGAACGGCAAGCTGACCAACAAATTCCTCATCGTCTCCAACATCAGTCCGGCCGATGCTAGCGCGGTGATCGGCGGAAATGAAAGAGTTGTGCGTCCGCGCCTGGCCGACGCCAAGTTCTTCTTCGACCAGGATCGCAAGAAGCCGCTGGAATCGCGCGTGCCGGGGCTGGCCAAGGTGGTGTACCACAACAAGCTCGGCACCCAGGGCGAGCGGGTGGAGCGGGTGATGGCGATCGCGCGCGCCATCGGCGAGAAACTCGGCAGCGAGGAACTGGCCATGCAGGCAGACCGCGCCGCGCTGCTGGCGAAGGCCGACTTGTTGACCGACATGGTCGGCGAGTTCCCCGAGCTGCAGGGCATCATGGGCCGCTACTACGCGCAGCACGACGGCCTGGGCGACGCCATCGCCTTTGCCATCGAGGACCACTACAAGCCGCGCTTCGCCGGCGATGAGTTGCCGCGCAACGATGTGGGCGTGTGCGTGGCACTGGCCGACAAGCTGGAAACCCTTGCCGGACTGTTTGGCATCGGCCAGATTCCTACCGGCGACAAGGATCCGTTTGCCTTGAGAAGACATGCGCTGGGCATGTTGCGCATCCTGATCGAGAAGTCGCTGCCGCTCGATATTTTCGATTTGATTCAGACTTCTTTGGAAGCCTTCCCGAAAGGTATGCTTCCCAGCGATGCGCCGAGTCTTGATCTATTTATTTTTGAACGCCTGGGCGGCATGCTGCGCGAGCAGGGCTATACGGCCAACGAAGTCGAGGCCGTGCTGTCGCAGGGACCGGCTCGCATCGACAAGGTGCCCTTGCAGCTTTTGGCCGTGCGCGCTTTTTCCAAACTGCCGGAAGCGGAAAGTCTGGCCGCCGCCAACAAGCGTGTTGGCAACATCCTAAAGAAGGTGGAGGGTGATCTGCCGGTGGATATCTACCCTGCGCTGTTCAAGGAAGCCGCGGAAACCGCGCTGTTCCAGGCACTGAACAAAATCAAGCCCGTGGCGGATGCCGCCTATGACAGTGGTGACTACACCGGTTCGCTCACGGCGCTGGCCGCCCTGAAAACCCCGGTGGACACTTTCTTCGATGACGTGATGGTCAACGCCGACGATCCGGCGCTGAAGGCCAACCGCCTGGCCCTGCTGAACCAGTTGCACCAAACCATGAACCGGGTTGCTGATTTGGCGAAATTAGCGGCGTAAGATATGGAACCATGAAGCTGATCATTCTCGACCGCGACGGTGTCATCAATTTCGATTCGGACAAGTTCATCAAGAGTCCGGACGAATGGAAGCCCATTCCGGGCAGCCTGGAGGCGGTCGCGCGCCTGAACCAGAACGGATACCGCGTGGTGGTGGCGAGCAACCAGTCCGGCGTGGGGCGCGGCCTGTTCGACATGGCCGCGCTCAACGCCATCCACGCCAAGATGCACAAGGCGCTGGCGCAGTTCGGCGGGCGCATCGACGCGGTGTTCTATTGCCCGCACGCGGCGGACAGCCAGTGCGGCTGCCGCAAGCCCAGGGCCGGGCTGTTCCAGCAGATTGCCGAGCGCTTCCATATCGACCTCGCCGGCGTGCCGGCCATCGGCGACTCGTTGCGCGACCTGCAGGCTGCTGCCGAGGTCGGCTGCCTGCCCATGCTGGTCGAAACCGGCAAGGGCAGGAAGACGCTCTATACGGGCGGATTGCCTGAAGGCACGCAGATTTATGCCGACCTGGCAGAGGCCGTGGACGCCATTCTGGCAGGCCGTTGAAGGACTCTCCGGGAGCCGCGTTTGACACGAAAAATGCTCAGCTGCAAGGCGCGCGACGAAGGTCGTATTGGACATACGAAGCCGAGGAGCGCAACGCGGCAGATGGGCATTTTTCGTGCAAACCCGGAGGGGCGTGGCTTTCCGGGCGGTCTGCTTTGTGGCTACGCCGAAACTCGCCCGAAGGCGCCGCCTGCGCAGGCTCGTTTTCGCGCCGCTTGCAAAGGGGAAGTGCCATTTGCTGCGCATCGCTTCGCGCATGCAGCGCCGGAGCGAGGCCCCTCGGCACGTGGGCAGCGGAGGCGAACAAGGCTCGCGCCAATGTCTGCTGCGCTGCTTACGGCTCGCTTCACTGCGCACCTTCGGAGGCGCGACGTTGCGCGAGCCATCCCGGAAAGCCGCGCCGCGGCCCCGGAGAGTCCTTCAACGGCCTGCCAACGTACATGATTTTCTTGCGCTCCGGCCTGTTTGCGCTTGCGCAAAGCCTGGCAACGGTCGTTTTTTCCATCATCGCGCTGCTGACTTTTCCTTTCGGCGCCTTTACCCGCTATCGCATCATCACCGCGTGGAACCGCCTTGTCGTCGCCATGGCGCGCGCCATCCTGGGCATCCGCTTCGAGATCAGGGGCAGGGAGAACCTGCCCGAACATCCCGTCATCGTCATGGCCAAGCACCAGTCGGCCTGGGAGACCATCGCATTGCCCATCCTGTTTCCGCCGCAGGCCGTGGTGCTGAAAAGGGAATTGCTGAAGATTCCGTTTTTCGGCTGGGGCCTGGCCCTGACTTCGCCCATCGCCATCGACCGCAAGGCCGGCAAGGAAGCGCTCAGGCAGATCGTGAAACAAGGCAGGCACCGGATGGAACAGGGTTTCTGGGTGACGATTTTCCCCGAGGGCACGCGTGTGAAGCCTGGCGAGACCGGCCGCTACGCCATCGGCGGGGCCTGGCTCGCCACGCACACCGATACCCCGGTGCTGCCGGTGGCGCACAACGCGGGCGAGGTCTGGCCCCGGCATTCATTCATCAAGCATCCCGGCACCATTACCGTTTCCATCGGTCCGGTGATATCCTCCCAAGGCAAGAAGGCCGATGCGCTGAATGAAGAGGTCAAGGCCTGGATCGAATCCGAGATGAAGCAACTGCCCCATGCCAGAAAGTCATAAGCAGCGCGTTAAAGACGACGTCATCCGCATCAACGGCCAGGAAATTCCCTACCGTCTCACCCGTTCCCGCCGCCGCACCCTGGGCCTTTCCGTCACCGAAGCCGGCGTGCGCGTGAATGTGCCCAAGTGGGTCAGCCAGCAGGAAATCGACCAGTTCCTGCAGGAGCGCATCCAGTGGCTCTTGCGCAACCTGGAAAAAATCGAGCAGAACCGCCGCGAACAGCCGGTCCTGAGCCACGGCGAGACCGTGTTCTATCTGGGCGTGCCGCTGCAAATCCGGGTGGCGCCCTGCCTGTTCCCGGACGTGCGCCGCAACGGCCGCATGCTCTGGGTATCGAGCCCGGACGACGCTTCCGTTCCCGAGCTCGTGCGTGCCTGGCTGCGCGAGCGAGCCGCACCCTTGCTGAGGCGCAGGCTCATGGTCCATGCGCGCAGGCAGGGCGGCCGCATTCCGCAATTCGACCTGTCCGATGCGCGGACCCAGTGGGGCATCTGCCATCCGGACGGCCGCATCCGCCTGAACTGGCGGCTGGCGCAGGCGCCGCTGTCCATCATCGATTACGTGGCGGCGCACGAAGTCGCGCATCTGGTGCATGCCGATCATTCGCAGCGTTTCTGGCGCCAGGTCGAGGCGCTTTATCCAGAGGCTGACACTGCCAAGGACTGGCTTAACCGCCACGGCCACAAGCTTATGATCTGATTTCTTTCCAAAGCGGCAATCTCTTTGTCGGCTTCGCCTTGCCGTATTATTCATACTGTCTGCGGCTCGCCTTCGCGATCTTGCCGCTTTGGAAAAGAAATAATCCGGAGTCTGAAATTGCGTATTCTTCATACGATGTTGCGCGTGGCGCCCGGAAGCGTTGGACGAGGGGCCCCCGAAGGGGGATCGGCCCGCTGGAGGGATGCCCCTACCCGCATGAGAAAGTGTTTGTCGAAGCCGTAAGGGATTTGTCATGAGAATTCTTCATACGATGTTGCGGGTAGGCGATCTGGACAAATCGATCGACTTCTACACCCGGGTGCTGGGCATGAAGCTGCTGCGCCGCAAGGACTATCCGGACGGCAAGTTCACGCTCGCCTTCATCGGCTACGACACCGAAGACAAGGCCGCCGTGCTGGAACTCACCTACAACTGGGGCGTGGAGAGCTACGAGCTGGGCACGGCCTACGGACACATCGCGATCGAGGTCGACGATGCCTACAAGGCCTGCGCGGACGTCAAGGCCAACGGCGGCACGGTGACGCGCGAGGCCGGCCCGATGAAGCACGGCTCCAGCGTCATTGCCTTCGTGCAGGACCCGGACGGCTACAAGATCGAATTCATTCAGAAGGGCACTGCGGGCTGGACCCGTAATGGGGACTGAACGCCTGAAGGCTTTCCCTCCCGACACCTGAAGAATCTTCGTATGAATAAACTGTATTTCTACGGCCACAACTGCTTCGTGGCGGAGAGTGCTGCAGCGCTACTGATCATCGACCCCTGGCTCACGCCGCAGGGTGCATTCTTCGGCAGTTGGCACCAGTTTCCGGACAACACCCATCTCAGGCAGCCGCTGGTCGAAAAGACGGCGGATAAGGATACCTACGTATATCTTACGCATGAGCACCGCGACCACTTCGATCCCGAGACCCTGTCAATGCTGGCCGCCGCGCCGCGTTTCCGTGGATTCTTTATCCCTGCGTTCCACGACCCTTACCTGCGCGAACAGCTCGAGGCCTATGGCAAGTCCGTGACGGAAGTGGCCGATACGCACAAGCAGGCGGTCACGGACGATATCGGCATCCAGGTGTTCGTCAGCGATGTCGGCGTCAACCACGACAGCGCCGTACTGGTGACTACGCCGGATTTCACCCTGCTCAACCAGAACGACTGCAAGATATTCGATCGCCTGCAGACCATCGAGCTGCCCAGGATCAACTACTACAGCGTGCAGTTCTCCGGTGCGACCTGGCATCCAGTCTGTTTCCGCATGCCGGATGAGGACAAACGGCGCATCTCGGAAAAAAAGTTGCCGTCAAGTTCAACAATGTGCTGGGCGCCATCCGCCTTTTGCGGCCGGATTTCTACTTGCCTGCGGCCGGGCCTGCAGTGTTCCCTTTTCTCGACGAGAAGCTCAGCACCGAGCCCGGCAGCATCTTTACGCACCAGCTCGAGCTGGTCGATTTCCTGAATAGCCAGGGAGTGAAGAACGTACTATGCCCGCGCCCCGGCGATGAGGTTTCGCCCGCCACCATGGCAGACCCCATTCCCCGGCCCACACACGAAGCGTTCCTGGAATTGCGCGCCGGCAAACCCGATGTCTGGGGGGCACTGGAAGCGAAGTTCGACGCAGCTGTGCTGATGGCGGTGGTCGAAGAACGCCTCGACCAGATATGGGACCTGGATATTCCGGAAGACATGCCGCGCATCGTTTTCATCTGGGGCGAGGGCGGGCAGGACTGCCTCACCATCGACCTGGTCGAGAAACGCGTGGAGCGCGGACTGGTCGGATCGGGCGCCAGCCTCAAGCTGATCGCCGGGGAAAAATATTTCTGGCTCATGCACAACGGAGGGCGTTGGCAGGATGTTTACTTGAGCCTGCAGGCCGAAGTGGAGCGCAAGCCCGACGTATTCAACACCATCGCCAACGTGTTCGTTTTCAGTGATCCCTCCAACCTGCGCGATGCCCTGCTGTCCACCTTGCGCATTCCCAAGGAGCGAATCGAGCGCAGGTGGGATGGCAGGAAATGCAGGATCGACCGCTTTTGCCCGCACCAGGGCGCAGATCTCGGCAATGCACACATCACCGAGGACGGGTTCCTGGTTTGTCCACGCCATGGCTGGCGGTTCAACCTCAACAACGGCGGCCGCTGCACCGCCAGTTCGGACACGATCAACAGCGAGGCTGCCGACTAGGACTGCTGCTCTGGCAGCGCCGCCAGCTTTTCGAATTCCGTCACGCCGAGGTTTTCCGCGCGCAGCCCCGGGTCGATGCCGGTGGCCTTGAACGCTTCCTCGCCGAGCAGTTTGCCCAATGTATTGCGCAAGGTCTTGCGCCGTTGCGAAAACGCGGCCGCGACGATCTGGGCGAAGCGCTGCTCGTCGAGTGCCGGGTAGCTGCCCGGTGCCTTGGGAATCAGCCGCACCACGGCGGAGTCGACCTTGGGCGGCGGGTCGAAGGCCTCCGGCGGCACGTCCAGCAGCCATTCCATGCGAAAGCGCCGCTGCAGCATCACCGACAGCCGCCCGTACGCCGAGGTGGAGGGCTCCGCCACCATGCGGTCGACCACTTCCTTTTGCAGCATGAAAGTCATGTCGACGATGGAAGCAGCGTAATCCATCAGGTGGAACAGCAAGGGGCTGGAGATGTTGTAGGGCAGGTTGCCGCAGACGTGAATCCCGTTCCCCAGGCTGGCAAAATCGAATTTCAGCGCGTCGCCCTCGTGGATGCTGAGGCGCTGCGGCGGAAATTCCTTCTTCAGCCGCGCAATGATGTCGCGGTCGAGTTCCACCACGTGCAGATGCGGAATCCGTTCCAGCAGGGGGCGGGTCAAGGCGCCGAGGCCGGGGCCGATTTCCACCAGCAGTTCGTCCGCGCGCGGATTGATGGTGTTGACGATGGCGTGAATGATGCCCTCGTCGACCAGGAAGTGCTGCCCGAAGCGTTTGCGGGGAATATGTTTCATGATTTGAACAAAGAGGACAAGAGGACAGGAGTAAGGCGATAGATTGGTTTCCCTCTTGCCCTTCTGTCCTCATTGTTCATCATGGTTTGATTCGTGATGTTGCGAGTTCGATGGCCAGCTTGATCGCGGCCAGCAGGCTGCCGGTTTCCGCCCGGCCGCTGCCGGCCAGTTCCAGCGCCGTGCCATGGTCGACCGAGGTGCGGACGAAGGGCAGGCCCAGCGTGACGTTGATGCCTTCGCCGAAGCTCGCGTACTTCAGCACCGGCAGGCCCTGGTCGTGGTACATGGCCAGCACTGCGTCGGCCGGCTGTTTCCGGAGCTGCGCGAACAGGGTGTCGGCGGGCAGCGGGCCGGACAGGTTCATCCCTTGCGCACGCAGCCTGGCGAGCACGGGATCGATCACATCGATTTCTTCCCGTCCGAGATGTCCCGATTCGCCGGCATGGGGGTTGAGCCCGCACACGGCGATATGCGGCTTGGCGATGCCGAATTTCGCCACCAGGTCGCGATGCAGAATGGCCAGTACCTGTTCGAGCGAATCACGGCTGATGGCGGCGGGCACGTCTTTCAGCGGCAGGTGCGTGGTGGCAAGCGCCACGCGCAGGCCGCCGCCAATCAGCATCATCACCACTTTTTCGGCGCCGGATTTTTCCGCCAGGTATTCGGTATGCCCGGTGAACGGGATACCCGCATCGTTGATGATGCCCTTGTGCGCCGGGCCGGTGACCATGGCGTCGAAGCGGCCGTTCATGCAGCCTTGAAGTGCGGCATCGAGCAAGGCGAGCACATGCAAGCTGTTGCGGGCGTCGAGCGTGCCTGCCGCAACAGGGGTTGCCAGCGCAAACGACTGCACGGCAAGCTGGCCGGGCTTGTGTTCGGGCGTGGCGTCGGCGGCGCGAAGCTCGACGAGTTGCACGGATAGCCCCAGTTGTTTCGCACGGGCCGACAGCACATCGAGATTGCCGAGCACGCGCAGGCGGCAGGGCAGGGCCTGTGCCGCGAGCGCAAGGACGAGGTCAGGGCCGATGCCGGCCGGTTCGCCGCAGGTGTAGACAATGACGGGAAAATTGCTCATGGCGACGAGGCAAAGAAAACGTGAACAAGGAGGACAAGAGGACGGGAGTAAGTCCTTGAATCTGGTTTCCTCTTGTCCTCATGTCCTCTTTGTTTGATCTTTCCGGGATTTGATCAGAGGTTCCCTAATCCAGCGGACGCAGTTCGACATAGGCCTGATCGCGCACCTGGCGCACCCAGTCCTCGACGGCTTCGTCGAGCTTGCGTTCGCGGATGGCCTGGCGCGCAAGCAGACGCTGCCTTTCCGCAGTGACATCCTGCTCGCGGCGTTCCAGCACCTGGATGAGATGCCAGCCGAAGGGGGTTTGCACGATCTGGCTGAGCTCGCCGGGTTTCAGTGCGTTCATGGCCCGCTCGAATTCCGGCACCGTATCGCCCGGGTTGACCCAGTTGAGTTCTCCGCCCTTCGCGGCGCTGCCGGTGTCCTCCGAAAACTGGCGCGCCAGATCCTCGAATTTTTCGCCGCCCTGCTCGATGCGCTCGCGGACCTGGTTCAGGCGGTTGATGGCGTCGGATTCCGACGTGATCTCGCTCGGCTTGATCAGGATGTGCCGCGCCCGGGTCTGGGTGATGACGGTGGTGACGTCCTTGCCGCGCTTGTCGTTGAGCCGGAGGATGTGAAAGCCGTTGGGGCTTTTGATCAGTTCGCTGGTCTCGCCCGGCTTCAGGTTGCGCACGGCGTTCATGAACAGCGATGGGATCTGGCCGGCGCTTCTCCAGCCGAGATTGCCGCCCTCAAGAGCATTGGGCGCGTCGGAATAGGTGGCGGAGAGCTGCGCGAAATCCGCGCCCTTGTTCAATTCGTCGATGATTTTCTGGGCGCGGGCGCGGCGTTCCTGGGTTTGTTCGGGAGCGGCATTCTCGGGGACGGTGATCAGGATGTGGGAAAGGTTGAATTCGTCGTCCTGGTCCAGTCCGGACTGGGTCTGCAGATAGCTGTCAATTTCCGCGTCGCTGACGCTGAGCTTGCTCTCGACCTGCCGTTCGCGCGCGCGGCTGATCAGGATCTCGTTGCCGATGTTTTCGCGGAAACGGTCATAACTGATGCCGTCGCGCGCAAGCGCCGATTTGAGCTCGTCCACGCTCATGCCGTTCTGCGAGGCGATACGCTGCACGGCACGCTCAACCTGCGCCGGGTCGACGCGCACCCCGGAATTTTTTGCGTGCTGCAGGAGGGCGCGCTCGGTCACCATGCGATCGAGGGTCTGGGTCAGCAGCAGATTGCGCGGCGGCGGCTGGATGTTTTGCCTGCGCAGTTGCTGCATGGCGGTTCGATAGCGTTGTTCCAGTTCGCTGCGGGTGATGACTTCGTCGTTGACCACGGCGGCGATCTGGTCGACTTCCTCGATTGAGGGTGCGGCCTGGATCGCCGTGGCGCAGCAGGCCAGCAGCAGGCAGGCCAGGATTTTATTGGAAAAGGAATTCATTGGTCGGTGTGTATCCTGGAATGCTTTGTTTAAGCGCGCTCATGGGGCTGGCGCCGAGGCTCCCCATGCCGTTCAGTTCAAGCTGCAAGAAAAACGCGTTGTTGACGTCCTTTTCTGCGGTGGCGATGCGCTGCGCCACGGCGCGCAACACCCAGCAACCGCCATTATATTCAAGTCCGGCCAATCCTTCGACCAAGGTGTTGTCGCGGAACGAGTAGTTTGTGCGCAGCAGGCCATAGAGGTTGCGGGAGATTGGCCATTGCACGCCGGCATCCAGCTGCTCCACCGAGCCGTCGAGGAAGCGGTAGCCGACACTGGCGGTCTTGCCCGGCGCCGGATTGAACCGGGTCGAGACGGTGGTCTTGATGGTCTTGTCGAGGTCGGTGTCATATTGCCAGCCGGTATCCAGCCGCCAGGCCGGGGTGATCTGGCCGGACAGCAGGGCGAGCAGATCGGTGGCCTTGCTGTCGCGCGGCGGATCGTTCGGCAGGGTGACCAACTGGTTGGAGAAGTAATAACGCTGGCCTAAAGCGACCCTGAGCCTTTCCAGGCCGTTGTCTTCCTCTATGAAGCTGCTGGTCAGCGCCAGCGTCAGCTGATTGGCGTCATTGATGCGGTCGCCGCCGATGAACTGGTTCTCGGTAAAAAGCTGCGCAAAGCTGAGGTCGAGCAGCGCGGTGTCGAACACCGGCAGCGTGCTCTGGTCGCGGTAAGGCGCATACACGTAATAGGCGCGCGGCTCCAGGGTCTGCAGGTAGCGGCTGCCGCGGAAGCTGAAGTTGCGTTCCAGGATGAGACCGCTGTCCAGGCTGGCGATGGGCAAGGAAAGCGACTGCTTTTCTTCCATGCCCGGCAGCGGCTGGTCGATGCTGTAATGCGTGTAGTGGTAGCCGACTTTCGGCGTGACGAAGAATGCACTGGTGCCGTAAGGCAGCTTGATGCTGGGGTAGACGGTGAAGCGGCTGCCGCCTTTAACCTGCGTAAGCGGGTTGGGGTCGGGGTGATGGAAGAGGCTGTATTCGCCTTCGAGTCCGCCCTCGATGCGGCTGCCCAAAACACGGCCGGCATTCAGGGTGAACTGCGGCAGGCGGTAGTAGGGCGTTTGCAGGATGGGCTTGTTGGGATCCTGCAGAACCTGCAACTGCTGGAAGCGCAAGCCTGCCTGCCACCAGTCGCTGTCATAGCTGAGCAAACCTTCCTGCGGCAGGATAGAGCGGGAAGTCACATCGATCTGGTTGGACAGGTCGCGGAAATATTCATCGTCCGAGACTTTCTGGAAGGTGGCCTCGCCCTTCAGGTTCCGGCTGAAATTCTGGCTGTGGCTGAACGATGCCAGCCAGCGCGTGCGCTCCTCGGTCTGGTCCTTGTGCAGGTATTCGAGCGCGGCTTCGCCATGGAAGGACGGCATCAGGTAGCGGAATTCCCCGCCCAGCTGCAGGCCCCGGGTGGCGAGGAAGCGGGGATACAGCGTGGCATCGTAATTGGGCGCGAGATTGAAGTAGTAGGGCAGGGTGAGGTCCAGCCCGCTCTTGCCGGTGAAGCCGATGGTGGGCGGGAGGAAGCCGGATTTGCGCGCATCGTTCAGCGGAAAATCAGCCCATGGCGCATAGAGCAGCGGCACGTCCTTGAATTTCAGCAGCACGTTGCGCGCGGTGCCGATCTGCCTGTCCTGATCGATGTCGAGGTCGGCCACTTTCAGATGCCAGTCGTCGTTGCCGACCGCGCAAGTGGTGTAGGTGGCATCCTTGGCGCTGAATTTGTTCTTGCCGAGCAGTTCCAGGGTTTCGGCTTCGCCGCGGGCGCCAAGGCGGCGCTCCTCGATGGGCAGGATGCGATAGCGGGGATCGGTCAGCAGGCCGGTGTTGTCGTCGAGCTTGAGCTTGAGGGTGCTGCCGGTGACGATCAGATTCGGCTGTTCCAGGCGGATATTCCCCTCGGCCTCGACCTGCTCCCGGCTGTGGTCGTAGCGCAGCCGGTCCGCGAAGAAATTCTGCCCGGACTTGCGCGCCTCGACCTTGCCGGTGGCCTCGATGACATTCGGGCCGATCGACTGAATCTGGTCGGCGGAAAGGAACAGCGGCCCCGCCCCGCCCGCGGCTTGGGAACCGAGCAGCTCCGTGTCCTTTTTGAGGACGAGCGGAGCTTCCTCGGCACGGGCCGGAGGCCATGTGACAAGAGCGAAAAAGGCGGGCGCCAGGGCCAGCCGCGCCAAGGTCAGTGGCAAGCTGTAAAATCCCGTTTTTTATTCAAGTTGATCGGCATGGAGCGTTTACAGGCCCTGCGGCAATGGCTGGGCAAGCAGTTGGGAACGGAGTCCTTCGATCTCGCTCCGGCTTCGAGCGATGCGAGTTTCCGGCGCTATTTTCGCGCCACCTTCAATGGCCGCAATTATATCGCCATGGACGCCCCTCCGGCGCAGGAGGATTGCCGGCCGTTCATCCACGTGGCCGGACTGTTCGGCGAGGCGGGCGTGCACGTGCCCAGGGTGCTGGCGCAGGATCTGGGCCAGGGCTTCCTGCTGCTGACCGACCTCGGCACCAGCACCTACCTGTCGGTGCTGGACGAATCCAATGCCCACGCACTATATCTGGACGCGAACGCGGCGCTGGCGCAAATCCAGCTTGCCAGCAAACCGGGCATGCTGCCCGAATACGACCGCAGCCTGCTCAGGCGCGAACTCGATCTTTTCCCCGACTGGTATGTCGCCAGACACTTGAATGCAACGCTGAACTCCGAGCAGCAGGAAGCCCTGCACGGCGTGTTCGAGCGCGTGCTGGCCAACAACCTGGGGCAGCCGCAGGTCTATGTGCACCGCGACTACCATTCGCGCAACCTGATGGTTTCCGACCCCAATCCCGGCGTGCTCGACTTTCAGGACGCCGTCTATGGCCCCATCACCTACGACCTGGTTTCGCTCTACAAGGACGCCTACATCCGCTGGGACGAGGAACAGGTGCTGGACTGGACCATCCGCTACTGGGAAGCGGCGCGCAAGGCGCGCCTGCCGGTGAGCCTGGATTTTTACGAGTTCTACCGCGATTTCGAATGGATGGGCGTGCAGCGCCACATCAAGGTGCTGGGCATATTCGCCCGCCTCTGCCACCGCGACGNNAGGACATGCCGCTGGTCATGGACTATCTGCGCAAGGCCTGCGAGCGCTACCCCGAACTCGCGCCCATGGCGCGCCTGCTGGACGAACTGGAGAACCGCCGGGCGCAAGTGGGGTATACATTTTGAAATTCATTTTACAAAGAGGACAGGAGGACAA
>DCVO01000060.1 GCA_002327405.1 Thiobacillus sp. UBA2186
CGATGGAGAGCCTGATGCCGATCTCGCGCGTCCGCTCCGTCACCGGGACGAGCATGATGTTCATGATGCCGATGCCGCCCACCAGCAGGCTCACCGCAGCCACCGCACCGAGCAGCATGGTCATCACCTTGATGGTGCCGGTGAGTGTTTCGGCGATCTGGCGGGTGTCGAACACGGTGAAGTTGTCATCCTCGTTTTCCGCGAGCCTGCGCCGTTCGCGCATGAGCTGCTCGATCTGCTTCTTCACCTTGTCGGTGGATGCCTCGTCGCGCACCGATACCATCAGGGTGCGCACGTCGGTGTTGCCGGTGAGCCTGCGCTGTGCGGTCCTCAGCGGCATGACGATGGTGTCGTCCTGGTCCGTGCCCATTGCGGACTGCCCCTTGGCCGCGAGCAGGCCGATGACTTCGCAGGAAAACTGCTTGACGCGGATTTCGCCGCCGATGGGGCTCTGATTGCCGAACAGTTCGCGCCGGATGGTTTCGCCGATGATGCACACGGCCTTGCCGGCGTGCTCCTCGCTCTCGTTGAACACACGGCCATCGGCCAGTTTCCAGTTGCCGGCAATCAGGTAATCGGCGGTCGAGCCGGTGATGCTGGTGGCCCAGTTGTTGGCGCCGGCGACCACGGTGACGGAGCGGTTGACGGTCGGCGCCACCACGCGGATGCCGCTGATCTGGTTTTTCAGCGCCTCGGCATCGTCGAGCTTGAAGGCGGGTGCGCCGAGGAAACCGTAGCCGGCAAGGCGCTGTCCAGGCCGCACCGTGAGCAGGTTGGTGCCCAGGCTGGAAATCTGGTCGGAAACCGCCTTGGTGGCGCCGTCGCCCAGGGTGACCATGGTGATCACCGCCGATACGCCGATGACGATGCCGAGGATGGTGAGGAAGGAGCGCAGCAGGTTGCGGCGGATGGCGCGCAGGGCGAGCAGGAAAGTGTTCCAGATCATGGCTTCGCCTCCGCGTTGGCTTCGTCGCTGGCCACGCGGCCGTCCTTGAAATGAACTGTCCGCTGCGCACAGGCCGCGATGTCGTGCTCGTGCGTCACCATCAGCACGGTAATGCCGCGCTCGCGGTTGAGGCCGGTGATCAGTTCCATGATCTCGTGGCTGGTTTGGGTGTCGAGATTGCCCGTGGGTTCGTCGGCCAGCAGCACCGCGGGGCGGGTGACGATGGCGCGCGCGATGGCGACACGCTGCTGCTGGCCGCCGGAGAGCTCGGATGGAGTGTGGTGTTCCCAGCCCTTGAGGCCCACGGCTTCCAGGGCTTCGCGCGAGGCGGCGTGGCGGGCGGCGGCGGGCTCGCCGCGGTAGAGCAGGGGCAGTTCCACGTTCTCCAGCGCGGTGGTGCGCGCCAGCAGGTTGAAGCCCTGGAACACGAAGCCGAGGTAATTGCGGCGCAGCAGCGCGCGCTGGTTGCGCGTAAGTTGCTCAACTGCCACGCCATCGTACAGGTAAGTGCCGCTGGTGGGCGTGTCGAGACAGCCGAGGATGTTCATCACCGTGGACTTGCCCGAGCCGCTCGGCCCCATGATGGCGACGAATTCGCCGTCCGCGATTTCCAGGTCCACGCCGCGCAGGGCCTGGAAGGCCGCCATGCCCTGGCCGTAGGTCTTGGTGATGGCGGCCAGCCGGATCAGCGGCTCGGGCCCGGGTGGGGCACTCATTTGGCGGCTTCGCTCATTTGGCCGGCGTGGCCGAATCGGTAATCACCAGCATGCCGGGCTTCAGCTCGCCTTCCAGCACTTCGGTCATGCGGCCGTTGGTGAGTCCGGTCTGGATCTGCACGGGGACGGGCTGGCCGTCCTTCAGCACCCATACGCGCTTGCCGCCCTTTTCATCGCCGTTGCGCGGGGCGCGCGTGCTGGCTGTACGCGGCATGCGCGGCAGCAGGGAGCCGAGAATGCCGCCGGAATCGGCTTTCCTGGCGCCGTTCGCGGAAGGCGTGAAGCGCAGCGCCGCGTTGGGCACGAGCAGGGCGTTTTCCCGCACGGCTGTGTTGATCTCGGCGGTGGCGGTCATGCCCGGTCGCAGGCTCAGGTCGTCGTTGCTGACCTTGAGCACCGTGGGATAGGACACCACGCCTTCGGTCACCTGCGAGCCGTAGCTCACGCGGCTGATGTTGGCCGGGTACTTGCGGCCCGGATAGGCGTCCACGCTGAAGCTGGCTTTCTGTCCGGCCTTGACCTGGCCGACGTCCGCCTCGTCCACATCCACTTCCAGTTCCATCTGCGAGAGATCCTCGGCCAGGGTGAACAGCACCGGTGTCTGCAGCGAAGCGGCCACGGTCTGGCCCGGCTCGACTTTTCTGGCCAGCACCACGCCGTTGATGGGCGAGCGGATGCTGGCCTTGGCAAGATTGGTCTCGTCCGAGCTCAGGGTGGCGCGTGCCTGGGTCACGCTGGCCCTGGTGCTGGCGAGGTTGGCCTCGGCGCGAGCCAGTACGGCCTCGGCGTTTTCCATTTCGGCCTTCGAGGGCACCTTGCCGCCGGAGAGCCTGAACACTTCCTGCAGACGGTTGAGGCTGGCGCGCGATTCGGTGAGCGTGGCCTCGGCCTGGCGCACGCCGGCCTCGGCCGCGGTCAGCGCGGCGCGCGACTTGGCGATCTGGTCACTGAGCTTGGATATGTCGAGGCGTGCCAGCACCTGGCCCTTGCTCACGCGGTCGTTGATGTCGACCAGCACCGTGTCGACGATGCCCGAGAGTTCGCTGCCAACGTCCACCTGGTTGGTGGGCTGCAGGTTGCCGGTGGCGGAGACTGAGACTTCGAGGTGGCCGCGCTCGACCGTTGCCGTTTCAAAGCGCGGGGCCTTGGCCTCGTCATCGGAGCCAATGAAGAAAAAACCGATCGCGGCCGCGAGCACCAGCGCTGCGCTGCCCAGCCAAATCCACCGGCGCGAAAGCAATCTTGAGTCCTTCCGCAGCAGTCCCTTCAGGGATTCTTTCTGGTGGGCGGGCGGAGTATTTGAAGTCGTCATGTGGCTTCCTTGCCGTCAGAAGTGCCGGGCGACACGCCGCCGCGCCGAGATTGATTTTCGGGCGGGGTCCAGCCCCCGCCCAGGGCCTTGTACAGCCGGATCAGCGCCGAGATGCCGTCGGCGCGGGTGCTGGCGAGGCTGTCTTCGATGGACAGCACGCTGCGCTCGGTATCCAGCACGGACTGGAAATCGATGAGGCCGGCGCTGTACTGGTTGCGCGCCAGCAGCGCGGCATTGCGCGCGGATTCTGCCGCGATCGCCAGCGCCTGCTCGCGCTCGCGGCTGCGGGCAAGCGCGACGAGCGCGTTCTCGACATCGTCCAGCGCGGTGAGCATGGCCCGTTCGTAATCGATCTGGGCTTGTTCGCGCACGGCATCCTGGATCTCGACCTGGGCGCGCAAACGTCCGGCGTTGAAGATCGGCGCGCCGATGCCGGCAAGCAGCGAATAGGTTCCGGCGCCGCCGCTGCCGAGCGCGCTGAAGGTCAGCGCTTCCAGGCCGATGGAACCGGACAGGCTGAAGCTGGGGTAGCGTGCCGCTTCGGCGGCGCCGACGCGCGCGGTTTCCGCTGCCAGCCTGCGTTCCGCCGAGCGCACATCGGGGCGCTGGCGCAGGGTGTCGGCGGGGATGCCGACCGCGACCGAAGCCGGCGCGGAAGGTAAAGACGCGGGCGGCTCAAGCTGCCCGTACAGGCTGCCCGGCAACCGGCCCAGCAGGATGGAAAGCCGGTGCTCGGCCTCGGCAAAACTTCTTTCCAGGCTGGGAATCTGCGCGCGGGTTTGTTCATAATTGGCGCGCGCCTGCTCCACGTCCTGGCTGCCGACCAGGCCCGCCTGCGCGCGCCACTCGGTGAGTTGCAGGGTTTCGGCCTGGCTGGCGAGATTGTCGCGCGCAATCTTCAGCCGCATCTGGAAGGTGCGCAGTTCAATGTAATTGAGCGCGACTTCGGCCGCCAGCGAAACCCGGGTGTCATATAGCCCGGCCTCGCTCGATTCGAGGTCGGCGTTTGCCGCCTCGATGCTGCGGCGCGTGCCGCCGAACACATCCAGCTCCCAGCTTGCATCGAAGCCGGCACTGAAGGTGTTGCGTGCCGTGCCGCCGCCCGTTTCCTCGCTGGACTTGCTGCGCCGTGCATCGGCGGATGCAGTCAGCTCGGGATACAAGCCGGCAGCGGCCACGGCACGGCGCGCGCGCGATTCGCGCAGGCGCGCCTGTGCGCTGCGAATATCGGGGCTGGAACGCAGGGACTGTTCCACCAGTTCCGACAGCAAGGGGTCATTGAAGGCGCGCCACCACTGGCTCAAATCGCCGGCCGAGCCGGCATGGGCGACTTCCCTGCCGGCGCCGAGCTGAAACCAGCCGTCGGATGAAACCGGAGCGGGCGTCTGATAATCCGGCCCGACCATGGCGCAACCGCTCAGCAGGCTGAGCAAAACGGGAAGAGCGGCCGGAATGTTTTTCATTTTGCGAGCGGAATGCTTTTCCTTGAGAGCCTGGGTTGCATGCACAGTTCCCTGCGTCATCGCGAAGATTGCCTACTTATTAAGAATAGCGATTCATGCGCCGCTGGCCCTGGCTCCATGCGCAAATGAAAGCGCCCCCGGCGTGCTCCGGGGGCGCTTCGTTGTGCGAATCGGCGCGTCTACTTCCTGACCAGGATTTTTTCCACCCAGCCTTCGCCGCCGTTGCCCTGCACGGACATGAAGCCGTTCTTCTCCTCGCCGGTGAAGATGACTTCCTCGCCCTTGGCCAGGCTGGCCACGACCTTGGAGGTCTTGCTCGGCTGGCTGTACATCTTGAGGCCGCCTGCAACCACGCTCGCCACTGAACCGAATACCCCGAAGCCGCCGGGCGCGGCGCCGCCGCCGCCGGAATCCTTGCTGGAGAACACCGCGTCGGGGGTCGGCACGTAGTCGGCGGTGACCATCTGGCCCTTGCCCATGTTGGATCCGGCGCGCAGTTCGCCGGATTCCGCCAACTGGCGCTCCTGCATGATGTTGTTCATGGCGCGGCCGCGTTCGACCAGCACGAAGCAGTTGGACTGCTGCACCATCATGCGGATCACGCCGGTGGGCGAAGGCAGGCCGTATTGGAGAAGGCGGGAGATCACGGCGTCCTGCGCCTCGGCCACGGTCAGGGTGCCGTAGGGCTTGTCGCACTTTTCCAATTCCTTGCTTCGCCCTGGGCGCCGTCGGGGCCGGAAGGCTGGCCGGCATCCTGCTCGCCGCCCGGTTTGAAATCGAACAGGCCGGCGTGGGCTGGGGCAATCAGGGCCGGGCTCATGAACAGACTGGCGATGAGCGCAGGGGCAAGCTTCTTCTTCATGGTTCTTCCTTTGCGTCGTGCGTGATGAGGGTAAGTCCAGGAAAAGTTTAAACCATTAAGCTTTCAGGTTGGAACCTTGGCGACAGGCTGCTGCGGGGGCGTTGTCGTCGAGGAAACATTCGGTGTGGCGCGGGCTGTTCAGAAACATGGCAAGGTCGAATTCGTCCACGGCCTGGCCCAGCAAACGTTCGAAGCGTTCGGGTTCGGCTACGTCTTCGTAGATTTCCATCCACAGGCCGGTTTCGTCGCGTTTTTTCAGCAGACGTCCCGCCACCCCGCTGCGGCAGGCCAGCCGCGCCTGCATGCTGCGCACCAGGGTTTCGGCCTCGCCGGCATTGTTTTCGCTGACGCGGTAATAGATGTAGTAATTCAGGCTCAAGTCAGGGCGTAGGGCTGCGCCTTGAGGGAAAGTACCGGGCCGTCCGGGGATTTCCAGTGGATGGGTTGCCCGGCGGCCACGCTCTCGATCTGTGCCACCGCCAATAAGTCGAAGCCGCCGGCCGGGGCAGGCGCGGCGTTGACCACCATGCCCGAGGCCTGGCCTTCCATGTCAGGGGTGTAGAGGTTGTCGCCGGCGGCCGGCACCTCATCGCCGTCGAGGTGAGCGAGATACATGCGTCGCTTGAGCTTGCCGAGATACTGGGTGCGCGCCACGATTTCCTGGCCGGGGTAGCAGCCTTTCTGGAAGCTGACGCCGCCCAGCACTTCCCAGTTCACCATCTGCGGCACGAATTCCTCCTGGGTGGCGGCCACGATCATGGGAATGCCGTTGCAGAGCCGCAGCCAGTCCCACACTGCGGTGCCCACGGGGGTGGCGTGTCTGGCCAGCGCCGTCCACACGGCGGGCGCCTTGTCGGGGGCGACCGACAGCACGAACTTGTCCGCACCGATGCGCACCGTCAGGCCCTGCTCATTGGCCCTGGTCTTCATCGCGTCCTCGGGCAGGGACAGGCCGGCATCATTCAGCGCGGCGGCAGCCTGCGGCCCGGCCAGCACCAGGCGCACGTTCTCGCCGGTGGCATCGCGCGCAGTGACCCTGGAACGCAGGATGAACATCTTCAGGCGCTTCAGCACCGCTTCGCGGATGTCGCCCGACATCTGCAAACAGGTGTCTGCGCCGTGCTTCCACATCAGGAAATTCGCCAGCATGCGGCCTTTGGCCGAGCAATAGCCGTTCCAGGCGGCGGCGTCGGCTGACAGGCCACGCACGTCGTTGGTGAACTGGCCTTGCAGGAATTCGGCGGTATCCTCGCCGGAAAAGGCCAGCAGGCCCAGTTGCGAGAGATCCGCCAGCACCGTGCCGTTCTGCGCCGCGGCCAGTTCCTCTGCCGGTTTGCCGAAATCGAGCACGCGGCCGTCGCCGATGCGCGCGCCCTGTTGGGTAAGAAAGTCTTGCCAGCTGGGAGTCATGGTGGTGCAATCCTTGGAAGATATTGGAAGTTCTGGAAATTCTACATGTTTCTGCCGCTTGAACTGAGCCTGCGCCCGTCCCGGATTTACTCGGCCGTCATGGCCCTGGCGCATGGGCTGGCACTCCTGGGCATCTGGCTGGCTGCGCTGCCAGTGGGGGCTCAGGCGATGCTGACCCTTGCCCTGTCAGTCAGTGTGATCTGGGCGTGGCGGGAAATTTCAAGCGGTCCGCGCGGCCTGCGTGTGAGCCAGTCGGGCCAGATGGAACTGCAGGATGGCGAATGGCGGGCTGCGCAAATCAAGGGAAGGCCGGTCGTGCTGCCCTGGCTGATCAGTTTGACACTGGTTTCGGAGGCAGGCAAAACATGCAGGCTGATGTTCTGGCCCGACTGTGCGGACGCCGATCTGCTCAGGAAATTGAGAGTCTGGCTTCGCTGGGGCCCGCAGCAGACCCATTGAACTTTCCGGGTTTGGGATATTTCTATCGGACTCGGCGGAGAAAGAAAATGAAATCCAGAATTGCTTTCATTGCGCTGGTGTTGCCGGCCGCTTTCCTGACGAGCGCTTACATGCCCGTAAGTCCGCCGCCGTGTCCGGCTGTTGCCGCGTCAAGCTCGAACTTCGCCGCCCCGGAAAGCGTGGTGCGCAGTTATCTCGCGGCAGTAGACCGTGGCGAACTGCTGAGCTTCGAGCGCAAGCTCAAGCGTGCAGACATCGATCCGGCGCGTGTCCAATACAACTATTTGATCGCCAGCGGCGCCACGGAAACGCGGGTCTATTCGGCGCTGAAGGAACCCATGCCGGTGCCAGGCCAGCCGGAATATCAGGTGATCGGCGTGTGTTCGGCGATGGAGGGCGGCAGGATCGTCGAGACGGAATCGCACGTCCTGCTCAAATAGCGGATGCTCGCCTTCAGAACTCCGGCATCATCACTTCGCACACCCCGGGGCAGACCAGGCCGGGGCGCGGGTTGATGATGGTGTTGCCGCCCACCGGCATCATTTCCGGGTAGTCGCGGCTGTAGTGGAGGCCGCGGCTTTCATGGCGCAGCATGGCGGAGCGCACGATCAGATCGGCGGTCAGCACCAGGTTGCGAAGCTCGATGAGATCGTGGGTCACGCGGAAATTCTGGTAGAACTCGTCGATCTCGTCCTGCAGCAGGCGGATGCGGTGCGCGGCGCGCGCCAGGCGCTTGTTGGTGCGCACGATGCCGGCGTAGTCCCACATGAAGCGGCGCAGCTCGTCCCAGTTGTGCGAGATCACCACCTCCTCGTCGGGGTCGGTGACGCGCGACGCGTCCCAGTCCGGCAGGTCGAGCGAGGGGGCGGGCG
>DCVO01000096.1:0-3931 GCA_002327405.1 Thiobacillus sp. UBA2186
GTAGATGGCGGTGGTGAAGGTGTCGTAGTTGAAGATGGAGACGGTGCCGAAGTCGGCCAGCGTCTCCATCAGCGCCAGCATCAGGCCGGCGGCGATCCAGGGCCGCGCCATCGGCAACGCCACGCGGCGAAAGCCATGCCAGCGGTTGAGTCCGAGCGACTGCGCCGCTTCCAGCGCTGCGCGCCCCTGGGTGAGGAAGGCATTGCGCGCGATGAGATAGACGTAGGGGTACAGCGCCAGCGCCATGACGAAGATGACGCCGCCGCGCGAACGGATCTGCGGCAGCTGCAGGGGGCCGAACTGTTCGCGCAGCCAGGTTTGCAGCGGGCCGGTGAAGTCCAGCAGGCCGATCATGACGAAAGCCAGCACGTAGGCCGGCACTGCCAGGGGAAGCAGCAGCGCCCAGGAGAAGAACTTGCGGCCGGGGAATTCGCACATGGCGGTGAGCCAGGCCAGCGACACGCCCAGCACAGTCACGCCGATGCCGACGCCCAGCAGCAGCCAGAAGGTATTGGTCAGAAGCTCCGGCAGCACGAACTGGGTCAGGTGGCCGAGAATGTCGGCCTCTGGTTTCACCCAGGCGGAGAAAATCACCGCTACCGGGATTACGGTGAGCAGCGCGATTGCGAGTGCAACCAGGCCCCATCTGCCGGCGCGGGGAAAAGCAAAAACGCCCGCTGGTGTGGCGGGCGTCTTGGCGGACAAGACGGAAGGTTCAGGCATGTGCCGGATTATGCTGGAAAAAGCGGTCCATCCGCAGATTTCGCAGATTAACGCGGATGGGCGGCTTTTCATCTGCGTACATCCGCGCCATCTGCGGTTTCCGTTTTTTTTTACTTGTAGCCCGCGCGGTCCATGAGTTTCACGGCCTTGGCCTGCAGGGTGCCGGCTTCCTTCACGTTGATCAGGTTCTGCTTGAAGCTGCCCCAGGCCGCCACGGTGGGGTCGGGCTTCACCTTGGCGTTCACCGGATATTCCAGGTTGCCGTCGGCGTAGAGGTTCTGCGCCTTCTCCGAGGATAGCCACTCCAGCAGTTTGGTGGCGCCGGCCGGGTTCTTGGCGTGCTTGGTGACGCCCGCGCCGGAAATGTTCACGTGCACGCCGGCGCTCTTGGACTTGAGGTTCTGGTTGGGCCAGAAGATGCCGAGCGGCAGGCTGGGTTTCTTCTCCATCAGGCGACCGTAGTAATAGGTGTTGACCAGGGTCACGTCGCACTGGCCGGCGGCCACGGCTTCCATGGCCTTGGTGTCGTCGGGGAAGGGCGGAGCCGCGAGGTTGTTCACCCAGCCTTGCACGATATCCTCGGTTTTGCCCTCGCCGTATTCATGGATCATCATCGCCACCAGCGACTGGTTGTAGACCTTCTTGGAGGTGCGCAGGCACAGGCGGCTCTTCCACTTGGGATTGGCGAGGTCCTCGTAGGTGGACAGGTCGGCGGGCTTGACCTTGTCCTTGTTGTAAATGAGGGTGCGGGCGCGGATCGAGAGGCCGAACCACTCGTTGTCCGGGTCGCGCAGGTGGGACGGCACATTGGCATTGAGCGCAGCGGATTTCACCGGGCGCAGCAGGCCTTCTTCCGAGGCTTGCCACAGATTGCCGGCGTCCACCGTCATCAGCATGTCGGCCGGGGTGTTGGCGCCTTCGGCCTTGAGGCGGGCGAGCAGCGGGCCTTCCTTGTCGGTGACGAATTTCACCTTGACGCCGGTTTCTTTGGTGTAGGCGTCGAACAGCGGCTTGATCAATTGTTCGTTGCGGGCGGAGTAGACCACGACTTCCTCGGCCGATACCGCCGTCAGGGCCAGCGCGGCGATCAGCCCGCCGGCCAGTTTGGTCATCGTATTGCGCATGTTTGGCTCCTTGAAAAAAACGGGTTGGGGCCGAAGCCGGCCTTGACTGGATGCCATTCTATACGCAAATGAGAACAGTTATCAATAGTTTTTACCAAGAGGACATGAGGACAAGAGGAAAACCTCATTCCCTCGAATCGTTTGTTAGTCGTCTTCCTCCTGTCCTCTTTTTTTTTGTTCGATTTTCCGAATATTTAAAGAGTGGCAACCCGCATCGACAGATCCACCGCCCGCAAGTGCTTGGTCAGGCTGCCGATGGAGATGCGCTGCACGCCGGTTTCGGCGATGGCGCGGATGTTGTCGAGGGTGATGTTGCCGGAGGCTTCCAGCACGGCGCGGCCATGGGTCAGTGCAACCGCCTGGCGCAGCGCATCGAGGTCGAAGTTGTCGAGCAGGATGAGCCTTGCGCCTGCTGACAAAGCCTGATTGAGCTCGTCGAGATTTTCCACCTCGATCTGGATCGGCACACCGGCGTCGAGGGCAAAAGCCGCCTCAAGTACCTGGGCGATGCCGCCGGCCGCGGCGATATGGTTTTCCTTGATGAGGATGCCGTCGTAAAGCCCGGTGCGCTGGTTGGCCCCGCCGCCGGTGCGCACTGCGTATTTCTGCGCCAGCCTCAGGCCGGGCACGGTCTTGCGCGTGTCCATGACCGCCGCACCGGCGCCCTGGATGGCCTCGGCATAGCGCCGGGTCGTGGTCGCGGTGCCGGACAGGGTCTGCAGGAAATTGAGTGCGGGGCGTTCGGCCGAGAGCAGGGCGCGGGCGTTGCCCGAGAGTTCGCACAGAAGCTGGTCGGCATGGATGGCTTCGCCTTCGCGCACATGCCAGCGGATGGTCACGTTCGTGTCGAGCGCGTGGAAACAGGCCTCGAACCAGGCTTTGCCGCACAGCACGGCGGCTTCGCGGCTGATGACACGGGCATGCGCCTTGAGATCGGCGGGCAAGAGGCTCGCGGTAAGGTCGCCGCTGCCGAGGTCCTCCTCGAGCGCCGCCGCCGTGTTCAACAGCACGGCCTCCTGCAAATGCCGGATTTCCTCGGGCGACAGGCCGGAAATGAAGGGATGCGTATTCATGCCGCCATTATGCTGAAAATCAGGCCGCAGAAGGCGGTTAAATCTTACAAGGAGGACAAGAGGACAGGAGGAAGACGACTAAGAAACGATACGAGGAATGAGGTTTTCCTCTTGTCCTCATGTCCTCTTTGTTCAATCTTTCGCTTGAAAATACCGCCGCCTTCCCCACATTGCCAATAGTGCTAATTTAATTGAAGACGGGACACTCATGCGTTTCGACAAACTCACCACCCAGTTCCAGCAGGCCATCGCCGACGCGCAAAGCTATGCCGTCGGCTCCGACCAGCAGTTCATCGAGCCCCTGCACCTCATGGCCGCGCTGCTCGACCAGGAAGGCGGCGGCGCTTCCGGCCTGCTGGCCAAGGCCGGCGCGCGCGTGCCGGCGCTGAAGAACGGCATCGAGGAAGCCATCGCGCGCCTGCCCAGGGTCGAGGGCCACGGCGGCGAAGTGACCATTTCGCGCGACCTCAACAATCTCCTCAACCTCACCGACAAGGAAGCGCAGAAGCGCGGCGACGCCTACATCGCCAGCGAACTGTTCCTGCTTGCCGCGCTCGAAGACAAGGGCGAGTTGGGCCGCCAGATGAAGCAGCACGGCGTGACCCGGGCTGCACTGGAACAGGCCATCAACACCGTGCGCGGCGGCGAGGCCGTGCAAAGCCAGGAAGCCGAAGGCCAGCGCGAGGCGCTGAAGAAATACACCCTCGACCTCACCGAACGCGCGCAAGCCGGCAAGCTCGACCCGGTCATCGGCCGCGACGACGAGATCCGCCGNNAAGACCGCCATCGTCGAGGGCCTCGCCCAGCGCATCGTCAATGGCGAGGTGCCCGAGACCTTGAAGGACAAGAAAGTGCTGGTGCTGGACATGGCCGGCCTGCTGGCGGGCGCCAAGTACCGCGGCGAGTTCGAGGAGCGCCTGAAAGCGGTGCTGAAGGAAGTGGCGCAGGACGAAGGCCGCATCATCCTCTTCATCGACGAAATCCATACCATGGTCGGCGCCGGCAAGGCCG
>DCVO01000096.1:4033-29290 GCA_002327405.1 Thiobacillus sp. UBA2186
GACCGCTTCCTGCCGGACAAGGCCATCGACCTCATCGACGAGGCCGCCTCGCGCATCAAGATGGAAATCGACTCCAAGCCGGAGTCCATGGACAAGCTCGATCGCCGCCTCATCCAGCTGAAGATCGAGCGCGAGGCGGTGAAGAAGGAAAAGGACGAGGCTTCGCAAAAGCGCCTGGCCCTGCTGGAAGACGAAATCGCGCGCCTGGGAAAGGAATACGCCGATCTCGAGGAAGTCTGGAAGGCGGAAAAGGCCCAGGTGCACGGGGCGGCCCACATCAAGGAAGAAATCGACCGCCTCAAGATCGAGATGGCCGAACTGCAGCGCCAGGGGGCTTTCGACAAGCTCGCCGAGATTCAATATGGGAAATTGCCTCAGCTGGAAGCGCAACTCAAGCATGCCGAAGCCAGCGGCGCGGAGCCCACGCTGAAGCTGCTGCGCACCCAGGTCGGCGCCGAGGAAATCGCCGAGGTGGTGTCGCGCGCCACCGGCATTCCGGTCTCCAAGATGATGGAAGGCGAGCGCGACAAGCTCATGCAGATGGAAGACAAGCTGCACGAGCGCGTGGTCGGCCAGGACGAGGCCGTGCGCCTGGTGAGTGATGCCATCCGCCGTTCGCGCGCCGGCCTCTCAGACCCCAACCGCCCCTACGGCTCCTTCCTGTTCCTTGGCCCCACCGGCGTGGGCAAGACCGAGTTGTGCAAGGCGCTCGCCGGCTTTTTGTTCGATTCGGAGGAGCACCTCATCCGCATCGACATGAGCGAGTTCATGGAGAAGCATTCGGTTGCGCGCCTCATCGGCGCGCCGCCCGGCTACGTGGGTTACGAGGAGGGCGGCTATCTCACCGAGGCCGTGCGCCGCAAGCCCTACTCCGTGATCCTGCTCGACGAGGTCGAGAAGGCGCATCCGGACGTGTTCAACGTGCTCTTGCAGGCGCTGGACGACGGCCGCATGACCGACGGCCAGGGCCGCACCGTCGACTTCAAAAACACTGTGATCGTGATGACCTCCAACCTGGGTTCGCAGATGATCCAGCAGATGGCCGGCGACGACTACCAGGTGGTAAAACTGGCGGTGATGGCCGAGGTGAAGAACTACTTCCGCCCAGAATTCATCAACCGCATCGACGAGGTCGTGGTGTTCCATGCCCTGGACGAGGCCAACATCGCTTCCATCGCGCGCATCCAGCTCAAGTACCTGGAGCAGCGCGTGGCGCGCATGGAAATGAAGCTGGAAGTCACGGACGCGGGGGTGGCGGAAATCGCCAAGGCCGGTTTCGATCCGGTGTTCGGCGCGCGGCCCTTGAAGCGCGCGATCCAGGGCCAGATCGAAAATCCTCTGGCGAAGGAAATCCTGTCCGGGCATTTCGCCGCCAAGGACGTCATCCGCGTCGATGCGCGCGGAGGCCAGATCGTGTTCGAGAAGGCGTCACTTTCGGAAGCTGCGTAAGCTGCCAAGCCGAGAATTAAAGGGGCCTTGCGGCCCCTTTTTCGTTGGCGCTTGAATCTTCTTCATTCCGCCGAGCTTCATTTTGCCGACACATGGCAGGCATAGGATTGCATTGCATCCAATCATGCCTGGACCAGGTACGTTTATTGCGTGAGTTGAACAGGTGTAAGGCCTGCTGAAGGGGGTAAACATGCATGTGTACTCTCGCTGTTTGCTCTGGGTATTCCTGTGTTTCGGGCTCTTTTCCGCCTTGCCGGCAAGGGCGGAAGAAGAAGATCCCCTGCTCAGCGTTTTTCTCGAGGGCGGAAACATCGAGCAGGCCACCGAATCGCTGATTCAGGCCATCAACAGCAACAACTTCTCCTTTATCCGCCAGCAGGCTATCGACAGCCGCCTTGTTCCGGCGGGCCTGGAAGCCGGATCCGCCCGCATCGTCTATTTCTGCAACTTCGATCTCATGAGCCGTGCGCTCGCGATCGACACCCGCACGACCGAGTTCCTGCCCTGCAGGATCACGCTGATCGAAACCGATAAGGGCGTGGAGTTGTCGGCGGTGAATCCCGCCTGGGTATCGAATCGCCTGGGCAATCACCGCCTGCATGAATACTGCGTGAAGATGAAAAAGGATTACCTGAACATCATGAGCGAGGCGGCACTATGGTGAAGCCTGTTTGCGCAATTTTGGTGCTTGTTTTGGGGGCTGTGGCGCATGCCGGTCCCCTGACCGCCACGGCCAAAACCGACCTGGCCGGCGCCATCGACGGGCTGACCGCCGCGGCAGAGAACAGCGGCTATCAGCTGGTGAAGGTGCAGCCCATCGACCAGGCCCTGATCAAGCGCGGTTATCCCAATCCGGGTATGCGCATCCTGTTCATCGGCAAATCGTCGGCTGTGGAGCAGGCCATGAAAGCCAATCCGAAGCTGCTGAGCGTGCTGCCGCTCAGGCTTACCCTGATTGTGGAAGACGAGAGGGTCATCGTGAGCAGCGACGATCTGGAAATGTGGAAGGCAATGTTTCCCGATCCCGCGACTGTCCGGCTGATAGAGGGCTGGCAACACGATCTGGGATTGATCCTGAGCGATCTTTCCGGACGCTGAATCCGGAAGCCGTCCCGTCATAAGCCGCTTTTCACCGCGGACTCGCCGGCGCCCTGCAACGGGCCGAGCGGATTCTGGCTTCTTTCCTGTTCGCGGATGAGCGGCTGGCCGCCGGCCAGCTTGTAGATGACGACGCCGTCCTTGATGAGCAACACGCCGTTGAAGCTCCAGCCGGACACGTCCACTTCGCGCTTGAAGTTGAGGAAGTCTCCGAGAAAACTTCCCGTGCGCTGGCGCTGAACGGATCGCTGTACGATTTCGTAGCCCTGGCAGGCCGTTTTCGCGTTGATGCATTCCCGCACGCCGGTATCCAGACTGTCGACGCTGACCTGCGTGCCCGGCACGAACCGGCGCAGGACATCCGAGTAGTTCAGGATGCTGATGTTCGGCTGCGAGTGGGGGTCGATATTCAGCGCCTTCAGTTCCTCGACCGTGGTGCGGTAGGGGATGATCCGTTCGAAGGTTTGCTGCGCCTCTTCGTAGCTGGCCCATGGTCCTTCGACACGGCTGCTGCCGTGCGGCAGCATGGAACTGCAGGCGCCAACGCCCAGGCAGACAACAATCGCCAATCGCTTGTTCATTTTCTCGACAAATCGTCCCCAGGTTGCAGCCACAAAAAAACGGGGTTCCAGGCCCCGTTCCCGGATGGCATGAGCCGTTCAGATATCCCCGTTTGCGGCTGCGCGCATCATGTCGTCCATTTTCGCGCGGATGTCGGCGATGCCCTGCCTGAGCTCGGGCGTGATGCCCAGCGACTTGCCGGCGGCGTCGAGCCAGGTGAAATCCCAGTCCAGCGTCAGGACCCAGATGTTCTTTTGCGCGTCTTCCATGATTGCGATGCGGCAGGGCAGGAACACCACCATTTCGGGCACGATTTTCAAGAGTTCGCGCCCGATGGCGATGTCGCAGAAGCTGAAGACTTCGACGCGCGGCGCGTTCTCGTCCCCGAGCACGGCGCGGAAATCCTTCCACATCAGATTCTCGCCCACGAACTTGAAGTTGAGCCGGTTCGCGCGCAGCTTGAGCGACTGCGCCGCCTCGTCGAACGTGACGCCGGCCTTGACCTGGTATTTGACGACCATGTAGTTCATGGCCTCGCGCGCGTCGAGCTGCATCATGTTGGCCATCATCGGCATGGCCATCTGCAGGTAGCGTTTCCTCTCCTCGGGCGAAACCACCCGGTTCATCTGAAAATCGCTTTGCGGCGGCATCATGCCCTGCTGCATGATGATCGGCCCGTAGGGCGTTTGCACCGGGGCGATCCAGCCGCCTTCCTGCGTCTGCGGCGTGCCCGCTGCGGGCTGCTCTGCAGGCGCCGGGGCAGGGCCGGGGGCGGCGGCAAGCAGGCCAAGCGGCAAAAACAGACCCAGCAGAAAGGCCGGAATTTTCATGTCGTTGTCTCCAGATGCGTCAATTATTGATTCGGCACTTATGAACTTGAACAGGCCAGAATCCTCCGTTTCCCTGTGAGGCACAGAGGGGCCACGGCAAGTGCCGAATCAATAAAATCGGGTCTTCGGCGGTTATTGAGCCGGCATTCAAGTTCCTGAATGCCGGCTCAATCCGGCTCAATAATGCTAGGAGCTGGCTGGGCCATCGTCAATCCGCCATTTGCGCAGCCGGAAGCTTGTCGAGGAAGTTGCGCAGGCGCAGATACTCGGCCTGTATGTCGTCGAGCAGCGTCTCGGCTTCGGCCCAGTTGGAGTTGGCGAATGCCGACTCCAACTGGGTGGCCGACTGGAACATCAAGTCGGCGGAAACCGAAGCGGCCGCGCCGCGCAGACTGTGGGCCTCGCGCTTGCCCTGGGCCGCGTCGCGGTTGTCCCAGGCGGTCTGCAGCGCGTCCAGCGAGGCCTCGGTGGTCTGCAGGAACAGCTGCAGGAATTCGTCCTTCAGCCTGTTCCGGCCGGAGAGTTTGCCGATGTTGATGGGCGGCGGCATTTCGATGGCCGAGCCGGGCAGCCAGCGCGACAGCACCGAGATCAGCGCGGCTTCCTCATAGGGCTTGGTCAGGTAATCGTTCATGCCGGCCTGGAAGCATTGTTCGCGGAAATCGTCGCCCGCCTGCGCCGAGAGCGCGACGATGGGCACTTGGCCCGCCTTGCCCGGCAAGGCGCGGATGGCACGGGCAGCGGCAAAGCCGTCCATTTCGGGCATCTGCCAGTCCATCAGCACGAGATCCCAGGGCTCGGATTGCACCCGCCCGAGCGCTGCGCGGCCGTTGTCGACGATGCTGGGTTCGAGGCCGAGCGACGCCAGCTGATAAGAGAGCACTTTCTGGTTGACCGGGTGATCCTCTGCGACCAGCACGCGGCCGGTGAAACGCGCGGTCTGTATCGGCACCATGGACACCGGTTCCGTATCGGGCGGCGCGGCATGGTAGGGCAGTTCGATCCAGAACAGCGCGCCGTTCGCGGCGCCGGGCGGCGGGCTTTGCACGCCGATGTCGCCGTCCATCAGGTCGGCGAGCTTGCGGCAGATCGCCAGGCCCAGGCCGGTGCCGCCGTAATGGCGGGTGGTGGACGCGTCCGCCTGGGAAAAGGCGCTGAACAACTGGGCCTTGGCCTGCGGCACGATGCCGACGCCTTCGTCGCGGACCTCGATGCGCATCCTTTGCCCGTCCGCCGTCAAACCGGCATTGACCCCGATGCTGCCGCGCGAAGTGAACTTGATCGCGTTGTCCACCAGATTGAGCAGGATCTGGCGCAGGCGATGCGGGTCGCCCTGTATCGGCATGTGCAAGGCGGGTGAAATGCTCATTTCCAGATTCAGGGATTTTTCCAGGATGCGCGGCCGGTACAGGTCCGCCACGTTTTGCACCACTTGAGCGGGCACGTAGGCGACGTTTTCCACCGTCAGCTTGCCGGCCTCGACCTTGGAAAAGTCGAGGATGTCGTTGATCACCGTCAGCAGCCCCTGGGCCGACTGCCGCAGGGTAAGCGCGTATTCGCGCTGGATGCCGGTCAGCGGCTCGCGCATCAACAGATCGGCCATGCCCATGATGCCATGCATGGGCGTGCGGATCTCGTGGCTGACGTTGGCGATGAATTCGTTCTTGGCCCTGGCTGCGGCCAGTGCGGCGTCGCGCGCGGCCTTGAGTTCGGCTTCGGCCTCTTTGCGTTCGGAGATGTCGCGCATGATCGCCTGGATCACCGGCCGGCCCTCGAGCTCCATGGCGTGCAGGGCGATTTCGGACGGGAACAGGCTGCCGTCGTTGCGGCGCCCGATCCATTCCATGAAGGCGTGGCCGTTCTTGCGCGCCTGCTCGATGTGGCGCATGGCGTAGGGTGTGGCGGGTTCGCCGCCGGCCTGCAGGTAGGCGCCGAGATCGGAGATTTTCCTGGAGAGGAACTCGGCCACGGTTTCCATTCCGAACATTTCCAGCGTCGCCGGGTTGCAGTCGATGAAGCCCTTGTCGCCCAGGACCACCACCGCATCGGAATTGGATTCGAACAGGGTCTGGAACTTGAATTTCTCGTTGTCCAGCATGCGTGTTTGCGTGGCCACCCTGCGCGAAACCGCGAGCGCCACGCCGCCGACCAGCAGCGCGGCGACGATGCCGAGGACCAGGATGAAGTTGCGCGTGGCGGAGTAGGCAGCATAGGTCTTGATCAGTGCCAGTTCGTTGGCTTCACGCTGCAGCCGCGTCATTTCATCGAGCGCGGCGACCAGCTTGTTCTGCAGCGGGTTCGCCTGCTGCTGCAGCAACGTCAGGGCGCCGTAGTTGTTCTCCTCCATGGCCGAGCTGATCACCTCGAACATCACCGGCTGGTTGACGCGGGTGATCTCGTCCACTCTCTCCATCAGCTCCTTTTCGTGCAAGGATTCCTGCATGTCGATCAGGGTGGCGCGGTCCTTGGCGTAGCGTTCGCCCAGTTCCATGAACTGCTGGAACATCTGGTCCTTTTCCCAGGGGTCGATCGAAACCACGATGTGGTGCATGACGACGGCGCGGTCGCGCAGCGTGTCGCGCATGCGGCTGGCCAGGCTGGACTTGACGTTGTTGACCGTCACCACGTGCTCGAGCTGGCGGTTGGTGTCGGCCATCTGCGAAACCGCCAGCACGATCACGCCCAGCAGCAGCAGCATGGCCAGGGCAAAGCCCAGGCCGATGTTGAGCATGAGCTGGCGCATGGGCCTGGCGGTCATGGGCGGCCTCCGGGGCGGGCGCGGGCCTCGGCATGCCTGGCCAGCGCCGCGTCGATGAAGGATTGCCACACGGCATCCGGCTGCCAGACCTCGCGCAGCGGAAAGGCGGCGTCCACGGCGGACTCGCCGAGGACGAGGGTTCGATAGAGGTAGACGAATACGGATGCGCGCATGTTCATGGCGCAGTGCACCCACAGCTTGCGCCCCTGCAAGGCCGCCAGCAGGGAAAAAAACAGCTCGAGCTGCTCGATGCGCGGATTTTCCCACTGCACCGGGATTTGAAAATAGGGGATGCCTAGACGCGCAACCATCTCCGCCTCGCCCGCCAAGGCGTTGGTGGATGTCGGCAGCGCCAGGTTGACGACCGCCTCGATGCCGAGCGCGGGCAGGCGGGCGATGTCATCTTCGGAAAGCTGCCCCGAAGTCCACAGCCAGTCGAATACCTGGTGCGTGTTGATCGCGTCCATGCGGCTTCTAGGATATTTCCTGCGTCCGCAGGCCGGCGGGAGCGGAAGTAAAAACGATCGGCATCGGCTTGTAGTCCATGGGGCGCTCGCAGGAAAGACCTGCATAAACAGGGCGGGTCCAGGCTATTTTCCTCTTTTTTTCGCCCGCGGTCTGCCGTAAAGCGCGCGCAGTTCGTCCTTGGCCTGCTCCAGGCGCGCGCGCTGACCGGGGTCGAGCTGGCTGCCGGCGCGGTTGATGTAGAACACCAGCATCGACATGGCCGAACGGAAGGGCGCGGCCTTGCGCCGCGTGCTGGATTCCGCCGAGCGTTTGAGCGACTCGGCGATCGCGCGCGGATCGTCGAGGGTGAAGACGCCAGGCTCGAGGTCGAGCGCGTTGCTGGCCTCGGTGACCTGTTGCGACCATTTCCCCCGCTTGCCTGCCTGCATGGGTCGGCGTCAGCCGGGCGGCAGGCTGCGGCGCACTCGGTTGCGCCCGGCCTGCCCGGCCTCGAACATGGCGGCGTCTGCAGGGCCGTTGAAGCGCTCGACCCTGCCGGTCGAAACCTGGCTGTCCGCCATTTTTTGGGTCATCGCTTGCCGTTTTCCCAGTTGAAGCCCTTTTCGCGGAACAGGCGCAGGCAGGCATCGACGACGGCGGCATCGTAGAGGCGGCCGCGGTTGCGTTCGATCTCCTCCAGCGCCGCGTCGGCGCCGAGCGCCGGGCGGTAGGGCCGGTGGGAGGACATCGATTCCACCACATCGGCCACGGCCAGGATGCGCGCCTCGAACAGGATGGCATCGCCATTGAGGCGGTTCGGATAGCCCGAGCCGTCCAGGCGCTCGTGATGCTCCAGCACCATGCGCGCCACCGGCCAGGGAAATTCGATGGCTTTGACGATGTCGTAGCCGGCCTGAGGATGCTGCTTGACGAGTTCATACTCGGGCGGACTGAGCCGCCCCGGTTTGCTGAGGATTTCTGCCGGCACGTAGAGCTTGCCCAGGTCGTGGATCAGCCCGCCGAAATGGATGCCCTCGACCTGTTCGGGCGGCAGGTTCATTTCGCGCGCGATGGCGGTGGCAAGCTGCGACACGCGCCGCTCGTGGCCGGCGGTGTAGGGGTCGCGCGTTTCCACGGTGGCGGCGATGGCTTCGACCGTGGCTTCGAGGCTCCTGCGCAGGCGCTGTTCGCTTTCGCTGACCAGCTTGCGCGCGCGCAGGTTGACGATGCCGTAGGCGAGATCGTCCGCCATTTCGCTGAGCAGTCGCACCTCTTCGTTGTCGAAGGCGTTGGGCTCGGTCGCATAGATGTTGAGCGCGCCGAATGCGACACCGTCTTCCTTCAGCGGCAGGCTGATGACCGAGGCGTAGCCGCGATCGATGGCCTGCTCGCGCCAGGGTGAAAAGCGCGGATCGCTCTGGATGTTGCGCGTCACTTGCGCCATGCCGCTGCGGATCGCGCTGCCGGCGGGGCCGCGGCCGCGTTCCCCATCGCCCCAGCTGACGTCGAGCGAATCGAGGTAGCCCTTTTCGAAGCCGGCGTGCGCCACCGGCTTCACGCTTTTTTTCGCGTCCTGCTGCGCGTAGCCGATCCAGGCCATGCGGTAGCCGCCGATTTCGGTAATCACGCGGCACATCTCGTCCAGCAGCGCGGATTCATCGCTGGCGCGCACCAGCGCCGAGTTTCCGGCCGACAGCGTCGTCAATGCACGGTTGACCTTGGACAGCGCGATCTCGCCGAGTTTTTGCGCAGTGATGTCCTGCACCGTGCCGACCGAGCGCAGCGGCCTGTCGCCGTCGTAGACGGTCTCGCAGCGTTCGCGCACGTATTTCACGCGGCCGTCCTTCATCAGCAGCCGGTGCGTCACGTCATAAGGCGCGCGCCTGGCCATGTGCTCGGTGTAGCACTGGTTGACCAGGGCGCGGTCTTCGGGATGAACGGCTGCAAGAAAGGCCTCATAAGAGGGACTGAACCGCGCCGGATCGATCTCGAAAATGCGGTAGATTTCATCCGACCATACGAGCCTGCCGGAAATCAGATCGAGCTCCCAGCTGCCGAGATGGGCGATGAGCTGGGCCTCGGCCAGCAATTCCCTGCCGGATCGGATTTCCTCTTCCGCCTGCCTGCGTTCGCTCATGTCGCGCGAATTGAGCACGATGCCGCGCACCGACGGTTCGTGCATCAGATTGCGGCCCAGTGTTTCGTAATGCCGCCAGCTGCCGTCCTTGTGCTTCAGGCGGTGGCGCAGCATATGGGTGTTGTCGGGTTCGGCCATGGCGCGGGCGAGCCTTTTCATGGCGAGGCCGGTCTCCTCGGGGTGGAGGAAGTCGGTCATGGGGCGCTCCAGCATCTCATCCGGCGCATAGCCCAGCAGCCGCTGCACGGCGGGACTGACATAGCGCAGGATGCCGTCTGGCGTAAGGATCGACACGAGGTCGGAGGCGTTCTCGGTCAGCAGGCGGAAGCGGGTCTCGGCCCGCCGCTGCTCGCTGACGTCCTCGATCACATGCACCGCATAAAGCAAATGCCTGTCGGCATCGCGCAGCGCGAAGGCGCGCGAGATGAAGGTCTCGCCCGAATCGAGCGTGAACTCGTCGACGAGGATTTCGTTCTTGTCCTCGGCGGAAATCTGGCAATGCGGCAACGGTGCGGACAGCCTGGGAAAGACCTCCCAGTAGGGCCTGCCGAGTATGTCGGCGATGTCGCTGCCCGCCCGCTCGGCATAGGCGCGGTTGGCGCGCACGATGCAGTAATTGGCGTCGTGCACGAACACCGGGTCGCGGATCGAGTCGAATACCGCCACCCATTCGCGCCGCGACTGCTCGGCCTGCGCATGCTCGCGTTCGTTGTCCTCCAGCAGGTGCAGCAGCGCGGAACGGCTGCGATCCTGCTCCTGCAACTGGTCCTCGAGCGCTGCGTTGCGCCGCACCAGTTCTTCCGTCAGCCGGACCAGCTTGGCGATGTCGGATTTATCCCCGGATTTGGCCATGATCAGGCAGCAGGCCCCTGCAAGGAGGCCAGGCGGGACTTGAGGCTGGCGTTTTCCTCTTCGAGCTCTTTCAGCCGCAGTTCGCGCCCCACCACGGCTTTCTGGAAGCGGCGCAGCTCTTCCAGCTGGACTTCGGTGCGGGCGCGGGATTGCGCAAGGTCGACGAAAATGCCGCGGGTCAGATAAACCGCGATGACGATCAGGATGGAAATCAACAGCGCCAGCGGCTCGATCAGGCTGTGCAGCCGTTGCGGGTCATCTATGAAGCCGGCTTCGTGCAGCAGGCTGATGAAACGTCGCGCTGTCATCAACAGGAACACGAGCGAGAACAGCAGCCATGCGCTGGCGCGGCCGGACAGCGGAATCAGGCGCAGCGCCATGATCGCGGCGCTTACCTGCAACAGAACCGACAGCCAGAGGATTACGGCGACTGTATCCATGACAGACCCCCTTGCGTAAGAGAAGCGCGGCACTCTGACAGCGGATACAGGAAACAGAAAGCTCGCGCGGCGACTGGCGGCGCCGCTTTAAAATTACGCGCAATTTGTTTTTGTCCGCCATGAGAGCGTGGCCCATGAGCGCGGCTTCTTCTAAGGTGTATTTTTAGTACAAAACCCATACCAAGCCAAGGCTTTTCGCCCGATTTGGCCTGCGCGTGCGCACACAGGCACTTTCTGCAACAGCTCAGGCAGCTTGCCGTCGCCGGAGGGTGGCTGAAGCGATGCCGCCGAGGATGGCAACGGCGGCGAGGGTCAGCCGCAGCGCGATGTCGCTCAAGGCCGCGATCACCGGCATGGAGGGCTGCATCGTGGCCGCGCTGGCCGCCCTATGGCCGGGCCGCATAGCAAATAGCATAACCACGCCCGAGGCCGGCGCGACGGAAGCCAGGCGCACGGCCGTGAAGCTCGCCGCGCCGATGCCGGTGTCCTTCAACGCCAGGCGGGAGAGCACCGAGTTCGCCGCGAAGGCGGGCATGGCCGGCGTAGTCAGCAGGAAGACTGGCGCGCGACAGGCTTTCATTTTGTATGGCCGCATTCGAGTGCCTGGAGCAGGGCGTCCGCTTCGGCCAGATGGTTCTCGCTGAAGACGTGCACGCCATTCTGCGCGAGCAGGGTTGCGGTCACGCCCATGTCGTTCAACCGGGTGTTGCTGAAGCTGCCGTCGAAGATGAAGCCCGAGCCGCACGAGGGGCTGCCTTCCTTCAGCACGGCGACGCGAACGCCTCGTTCCTGCGCTTTCGCGAGCGCGCGTTGTGCGCCGCCCACCAGATGGGCGCTGACGTCGCGTCCGCTGGAGTCGACCGCGCGGCCGATGCCGGCCAGCACTTTTGCGCCGCCCGCGCCGCCCGCGATTTCGGCGCGCGGCCGCGGCACCGGCAGGCCGCCGGCCACTTCCGGGCACACCGACACCACGCGTCCCTCTTGCAGCCAGCGCTGCATGATGGCGTGGTCGCTGCGCATGTCGCCGCCGTCGAAGCGCACGGCTTCGCCCAGCAGGCAGGCGCTGACCAGGACCGGTTCCACGCTATCCCCGCCTCGCGCGCGTCACAGCAGCTTGCCCTTGACCGCCGGGATCACGTAGCCGCCCACGCCGACTTCGCGCGCGTCCGCCTTCTTGCGCGCGCGCAGCAGCACCAGCGAAGGGCGGCGCACTTCGTGGCCCTGCTCGATGCGCAGCGACAGCTTGTCGCCGAACAGGCCGTGTTCCAGCAGGTAATGGCCGAGGAAGGCCGCGCCGTTGCCGGTGGCCGGGTCCTCGCGCACGCCGTGCGCCTCGAAGAAAAAGCGCACGCACAGGTCGTTGCGGTCATCGAGCGTCTCGCGGCAAAACAGATACACCAGCGAGGGAAAGCCCCGCGCCGAGAGCGGCGCGTGCGCATCGAGGTCCAGCCGGCTGCGTTTCAGCGCGTCCAGATTCTTGATCGGCACGATCAGGGTCGAGATGCCTGCAGTCAGCATCTGCACCGGGCTGGCCTCGTCGATGTCCTCCGGCGCAATGCCGAGCGATGCCGCAATGGCGCTGCGCTCGCATGTCGGGCCGGGCTCGGCCGGCGGGGCGAGGAACCACACCGCCTCCTTGCCGTCCTTTTCGCGCTCGAAGCTCACCGGAATCTGCCCCACGGCCAGGTTGAGCTTTATCTCGCTTGAAGCAGCGAGCGCGAGGTGGCGGCGTATCACCCAGGCCGTGCCCAGGATGGGATGGCCGGCGAAGGCCAGCTCGCGCGCCGGCGTGAAGAGGCGCACGCGCCAGCCGCCGTCGTCCTCGGGCGCGCGCATCACGAAAGTGGTTTCCGAGTAGTTCGTCTCGGCGGCGATGCGCTGCATGGTCTCGGTCGACAGGTCGTCGGCATCGGTCACCACGGCGAGCTGGTTGCCCGCATAGGCCTGCTCGGCGAAAACATCGACGATGTGGAAGGGATGGCTCATGGTATTTGCTTGGTTATGCGACCGTAGCTGGTTCAATGCGGCTCAGATGCCCGGCATGCCGACGAAGCGGTCGAGCGACTTGATGCGCGCGATCCACTGCTGCACGCCCGCATAGGGCGAGACCTCGACCATGCCCTCATAGGCCAGCGCAACGTAGGGGAAGCAGGCGACATCGGCGATGGTCGGCCCGTTGCCGGCGAGCCAGGACTCGGATGCAAGGCGCGATTCCAGCACTTCGAGCGCACGCGCGCCGATTTGCCGGGCGGCCTCGAGGTCGCCCGGCAGGCCGAATTTGACGATGGCCCGCGCGCGGAACAATCCGCTCAGGATTTCGTTCTGGGCCAGCTCCAGCCACTGCATGACTTCGCCCAGGCGCGCCGGGTCGCGCGGCAGCCAGCTGAAGGTTTCGTCGTAGCGCGCCGCCAGGTAGCACAGGATCGCCGTCGAGCCCCACAGCGTTGTGTCGCCGTCCACCAGCGTGGGAACCTGCCCGCGCGGGTTGAGCTGCAGATAACCGCTGTCCACGACGTTCTTGCCGTCCTGCATCGCAACCGGGACGCGCTCGTAGGGCATGTTCAGGAACGACAGCAACAGCCGCGCCTTGTAGCAGTTTCCCGAGGCTTCGCGGTCGTAGAGTTTGAGCATGTTGGGCTCCCGATCGTCCAATGCGTAGCGTAGTTTGTTTGCGGCGATTCGCCTATTCGGCTGTGATGTCGGCGAAGCTGGCGCCCGTCAGCGCCCTCAGATCCTGCGGACTCAGTTCGATTTCCAGCCCGCGGCGCCCGGCGCTCACGAAAATCGTCGCGAAATCCGCCGCCGAGGCATCGATGAAAGTCCTGAGGCGCTTCTTTTGCCCGAGCGGACTGACCCCGCCCAGCACATAGCCGGTGGCGCGCTCCACGTCGGCGGGCGCGGCCATGGCCGCCTTCTTGGCGCCTGCGGCCTTGGCGATCTGCTTCATGCCCAGCATCGCCGATACCGGCACCACGCCCACCGCCAGCTCGCGTCCGTCCAGGCTCACCACCAGGGTCTTGAACACCCGCGCCGCGGCGATGCCCAGCTTCTCGGCGGCCTCCAGGCCGTAAGACACGCTGGCCGGGTCGTGCGCGTATTCGTGCACGGTGTGGGCGACCTTGGCTTTCTTGGCGACGTTGATGCCGGGGGTCATGCTGATATTCGGCGGTTATCGATTCAGGCCGATTTTACAGGCTGAGGCCGGCATCGCCCCGATCTCCGCAGCCTGGAGTCCTAAAAGCGGGAGCCGGGCGTCGAACGCATCATCCTTCGCCCACCACATCCTGGGTGAAATCTCGTCAAACCAGAAATGGATGACGTCGGCATGGGCGAATTCGGTGTTCATCCGCAGTGCGGAACCCACGTTGCAAGACGGGAGCTTATTGGATTCTCTCGAACTCGCCAGCGGCGAACATGGGGACTGCCCTCTGACGTTCAAGTTTAGGGACGCGTCGCTTGCGGCGCGCCCCGCGGATCGCCTTGTTGGGCGACAGGTTCGCGCCGCACCAAGGACAATGCTTGATTTCAGTGTACGACGAGCCGCCATCGTGGATGCGGATGCCGTAGGTCCCTTCGGCGGCCGAGTAGAAAACCATGTTGTCAGGACAGACGGCAGGATCAGGATGTTGTTCACAGCGGTAGTCAGCCCAATATCGCATGGATTCGCAGCAATGCCCCTTTGTACACTCGGGACTCATTTGTCCGGTTCCCCAAACAGCACGTTGAGTAGACGCTCAGACTCACGAAGACCCTCTCCAGTAAACGTAACGGCCTTTGCCTTGCCTACTGGATCCGATATGTAGCCCTTTTCATGGAGCCGCGCCATCGCGTCCCAATCAAAAGATTTCCATGCTCTGATGCCGTCGTGGAGTCCGAGGTACAGGAGCGCCAAAACGGCTTCATCAATGCGGTCAGAGTTGAATTTCACGGTGTTTCTCCTGACGCCCAACGAGTCTGTAGAAAAACTCCTCGAAGCGGGCGGCTCAGCAGGATGGCCGGGTCGTAGGCGGGTGCGCCGGTCTCATCGTTGTTGAAGCGCGCATCGAACGCGGACAGGTTCAGTTCGTGATCGACGATGTGGCTGAGGGTGTATTCGAAAGTGCCGGGGAGGATTTGGCGGGAGAAGGAGATCGGAAGAAACTTGGCTTGGTCGTAGTTGTAGCCCTTGTATCGCGCCATCCAATCCTCCTCATTTCCGGTAAGGTGTTGCAACATTTATAGCAGCGCAGACCCTTTGATTCCAGGGGGCGGAGGGTTTTTCTACAGCTTCAACGTTCTGCATAACCGGCGGCATAAAGCAGAGCGACGAAGGAGCGTCGCTTTTTGCCGTCCGAGTTGATGCTGTTGTGGGGTCGCTTTTCAAACCAGCACCGACTCTACCGGCCGCCGCAACGATCTCGGCATTTCCTTTCCCCGGCCGAAGCGCACGACGAGATCGGGCCTCCGGTCACCCAACCCCAGGGCCTTGGCGAATTCGGGGCGAAGGCGGGACTCCTCGACAGGCTGGTTCACAAAGGCGTTACGGATTCCCAGCGCTGTCGCTTGTAGCGCAAAGCGCTCATAACAGCGGCCTGCCTCAACCCAGTGATCCTTGTCATCGGCGTTCGATACAAACACGGCGATTCCCGCCGAACTGCGGATGTGACGGGCATACTTGTCATTCTCCGGTTTCACACGAAAGAAGGTGCGAAATAGCAGCCTCCCCAGCCAGCGCGGAGCCGGAGGGCTTCCGGTCGATCGGGCGGTCAGCCCATCCCCGGTTCGGATCGCTTCGCCGTCACTGAAGCGAATCCAACTCTCCAGCTCATTCACAAAAGCCGGGTTGTTGATCTGAAACGTGTTGCCCTGAAGCACATATTCAAGAACCTTTTCCATGGCTTCGCGTTCGGTCAGCAGAATGACCGCAACGCCATTCCCGGTTCCCGCTGCTTCGAGCAGACGCAGTTCTTCCGGAGCCAGCGGCTTGCCATCAAAGTCGGTTCGTGTGCATTGCCGATGGGGAATTGTTTTGAACAGAGGCGATTCCTCCGCCTTCGATCGTTCCAGCGCAACCGTTATTACTCCACCGGTAGCGGGACTGAATTCCGCATTGCCCATGAAGCCGAATGCCCTTGCCGCCTGGACGAGGTTCTCGGCAGCGCATCCCAGCGACACGAAAAGATGATGGTCATCCGGGTCAACCACTGGGGTACGCCGGGACAAATCCGGCAGGATCGCAATGGAACGATTCTCGAGCCGAAACCGCCAGCACTGTGTGTTGTGCCCGGACGGCGCCAGCGTGGCGTAACGGATGATTTCTTTCATCTGCGCAGCATCATCAGCCGGCGCGCCTTCCGAGTGGCGCCATATGCTTTGCACTGCCTCTTCGTGGTTCATGTCGCGGACCTTCCTTCGCAACGTGAAATATACACCTTACTAGGTGTATATTTTGATTGATTGAAGGTGTATAACACCCATAGTTGTTTCATAACGTTTTGTTTTTATTGATTCGTGCTGAAGGTATTGGGGCGAATGTGGAAAGAAAGTGCACCTCTAGGCGGCTTGCTGCGTGTGCGACAGTTTCCCGGCCGATTGCAGTTCCCGGTAGAGGGCGGAGGGGCTGAGTTCCAGTCCGTTTTTCCAGCAAAGGGCGCCAAGCTCGATGAAGTAGTCCCTGAAATTTTCAGCGGATTTAAGCGGCCTGGTCAGCACGGTTTCTTTTGCCAGCAGGGGGGGCGAAATTGTAGTCGCCTTGTGCGCCGTCAGAAAACGTGAGGTGCAATTGGTAGTCACGGATGTATTCGGCCTTGACGATCTTAATCATTGTCGGCTCCGGGGATGCGTTGCAATGGTTCTAGGTTACGCGCTTTCGCCCAGTTTTCAAGCAGTTCGCTTTTGTGCTCGGTGGCCCATTCCTGCACGATGCGGGCGGCCTTGGCGGGAAGTTGGCCTTCGAGGATTTCGCCGGTTTCAATGGCTACGAAGGCCTCGAATCCCTGGTACTCGGCATGAAAGTGGGCCGGGGGATGATCCGCGTGGTACCTGCGGATATAAATTCCAAAGAAATAGGAAATGATGGGCATGCGTTTTGTTGTTGTCTTGTTCGCGTGATTTTTAAATTCACTGGAATGTCATGACGACTGTGTCTCAATCCACCCCTCCCAAGCTGCTCGACCAGGTACGCGACCGCATTCGAGTCAAGCATTACAGCATCCGCACGGAAACGCAATATGTCCAATGGATCAAGCGCTTCATTCTGTTCCACGGCAAGCGGCATCCGCGCGACATGGGGCCGAAGGAGATGGAGGCGTTTCTTACGCATCTGGCGGTAGAGGGTAATGTCTCCGCTTCCACGCAAAATCAGGCCTTGTCGGCGCTGCTTTTTCTGTATCGCGAGGTGCTGGAGATGGAGGTGCCCTGGCTGGACAAGGTGGTGCGGGCCAAGCGGCCTCAGAGCTTGCCGGTGGTGCTGACCAAACAGGAGGTGCGCGCGGTGCTGGACCGGATGGGCGGAGTCCATGGCCTGATGGCAGCGATCCTGTATGGCACGGGCATGCGGCTGATGGAGTGCGTGCGGTTGCGGGTCAAGGACATCGATTTCGAGCGCGGAGAAATCCTGGTCAGGGACGGCAAGGGCGCCAAGGACAGGGTGACCATGCTGCCGGCTTCGGTGGTGGAGGGTTTGCAGGCGCATCTGAAAACGCGCCGGGCACTGTTCGATGAGGACAAGCGCGCCGGCATGGCGGCGGTGTATTTGCCGGATGCGCTGGATTTTCAATCCGCCCCCTCACCCCAACCCTCTCCCGCGAGGGGAGAGGGAGTAAGTAAGGAGTGGGGCTGGCAATATGTGTTTCCCTCGGGCAGCTACTCGGTCGATCCGCGCAGCGGGGAGGAACGGCGCCATCATCTGGACGAGAAGCTCCTGCAGCGCGCGATGAAGAAGGCGGTGCAGGCGGCGGGCATCCATAAGCCGGCCACGCCGCACACCCTGCGCCATTCCTTCGCCACGCATCTCTTGCAGGCGGGCTACGACATCCGCACCGTGCAGGAGCTGCTGGGCCACAAGGATGTGTCCACGACCATGATCTACACGCATGTGCTCAACAAGGGCGGGCGCGGCGTGGTGAGTCCGCTCGATGTTTGAGCGGACGAGCGAGGCGCTTTTGTGTTGCGCCGTCATCGCGAGGCCGAAGGCCGTGGCGATCCAGGGGGTTGCCATGCCTTTCTTGAACTGGATTGCCGCGTCGCTGCGCTCCTCGCAATGACGCAACTCAATTTTTGATTTTTCTTAGGCCGAACAATTTGCCCCCCCCCGCCATTTTCCTCATGGGCCCCACCGCCAGCGGCAAGACCGGGGTGGCGGTGAAACTGGTGCAGAAGCTGCCGCTGGAGATCGTCAGCGTCGATTCGGCGCTGGTCTATCGCGGCATGGACATCGGCACGGCCAAGCCGGATGCGGAGACCCTGCGCATTGCGCCGCATCATCTGATCGACCTCATCGATCCGACCGAGGCCTATTCCGCGGCGAGGTTCCGCGAGGACGCATTGAAAGTGATGGCGGAGATCACCGTGCGCGGCCATGTGCCGCTGCTGGTGGGCGGCACCATGTTGTACTTCAAGGCGCTGTGGGAAGGACTGTCGGAGCTGCCGCAGGCCGACGCCGCATTGCGCGGGGAAATCGAACAGGAAGCGCGCGAGCGCGGCTGGCCGGCGCTGCATCAGGAACTGGCGAAGCTCGACCCGGAAACCGCCGCGCGTCTTAAGCCCACGGATGCGCAGCGCATCCAGCGAGCGCTGGAGGTGGTGCGGCTCACCGGCAGGCCAATGTCGCAGGTGCTGGCGCAAAGCCGCAGCGAGGCGCTGCCCTACCGCGTGCTGCCGCTGGCCTTGGTGCCGTCGGACAGGGCCGTGCTGCACGCGCGCATCGCCCAGCGTTTTGCCGCCATGCTGGAGGCGGGGCTGGTGGAGGAGGTGTCCGCGCTGCGCGAAAAATTCCCGCTCACCCCCGGCATGCCGTCCATGCGCTGCGTGGGCTACCGCCAGGCGTGGCAGTATCTGGAAGGCGAGTATGACAAGGTGGAATTGCTCAACCGCGGCATCTACGCCACGCGCCAGCTCGCCAAGCGGCAGCTCACCTGGCTGCGCGGCATGGAGGTGGAAACCCTGGATTGCCTCGCGCCGGATCTTGCCGCGCAGGTGGAGGAGAGGGTGAGGGGGTTTCTGGGGGAGGGGTGAGTTTCTTGGTGAAGGCTTGCCACTTTCTGTTCTGAAAGACCTGTGGCCGGGGGTTGCCCGGCGGCAAGTTACTTTCTTTGTTTGCCCAAAGAAAGTAACCAAAGAAAGGGCACCCCGCTGTGCTGCCCCTACGGGGTAAACCTCGGTCGGAGTCTTGAATTGGGCGGCTCGCAAACTCGCACGATCCGCCCAAGAAAATCGCTTGGGCGGCCACGTGCTCAGACACGCTCGCCTCAACATCCCCCAATTCAAGCCCCCGCCCGAGGCAGCCCAGAGGGGGAATAAAACCGCCCTCCCTGGCAGGGAGGGGCTGGGGGAGGGTGAAGGTTTTGGGTTTGAAGTTCCCCGTCTTTGCCGCCGCAGCCTGGAGCTTGCGGGCGGAACAACGCGGCGCAGCATGTCTGAGCCCCGCTCACTTCTGGAATCAAACAAAAGCGGGGCGAGTTCTGCGCCGCCCGCCCGCAAGCTTCAGGCTAAGGGAAGCCGAAGGCCGGCATAGTCGGGTCGTCTTTCTTTGGTTACTTTCTTTGACGAAGCAAAGAAAGTAACTTGCCGCCGGTCAACCACCGGCAAGATTTTTAAAACGGCACCACCTGCTTGCTCACCGCCACCATGGCGATATACCCAAACACCGCCAGCGCGCCGACGAAGGCCAGGATTCTAGTCCGTGGCGTTTCGCCGCGCTTGATGGCGAGGGTGCCGAGCGCGATGTAGACGATGAGGCCGATGATCTTGGCCATGAGCCAGCCGTGCTCGAGCGGATTCAGCCCGGCCACGACCAGCATGCCGATGGCGGCGGCCAGCAGCAGGGTGTCGTTGAGGTGCGGCACGATCTTCACCCATTGCTTTCCCAGCATGGGGGAGTCCAGCATGCGCCAGACGCCGCGCAGCACGAACAGCGCGAGTGAAAGGGCGACGGTGGCGAGGTGGATTTTCAGCAGGGTGGCGTAGTCCATTTATTTGTCCTTGTCAGTGACGCGCGCTTTTGCGCTGCCATGATGAAACCGCAGGTCCAGGGTTTCGTCCATTTCTATCTGCGCGCTGGAGCGCACGACTTCGCCCTGTGGGTTCCTTACTACACTGTAGCCGCGCGCCAGCACGGCCTCGGGATTGAGGTGGGCGAGATGTGCGGCCATGCGCTCGACTTCGGCGCGGCGGGTTTGCATTTGGCGGGCGAGTGCGCGGCTCAAGCCTTGCTGCAAATGCTTGAGTTCGTCGTGCAGGTCTTGCGGCTGGGGGCGCGCGGCGACGATGCGGCCGGCCAGCGCATCGAAGCGCCAGCGGCTGCGCGAAAGCCTTTGCGCGTGCGCGAGCCGCAGGCGCCTGCCCAGGTGGGCGAGGCTGTCGCGCCGGGCGGCGAGGCGCTGGGCCGGGTGCACCAGCCGGCGCGCAGCCATGTCTACTTGTTGCGCGCGGCCGGCCAGTTGGCGGTGCAAGGGGCGGGCCATGCGGTGCTGCAGCGTGCTCAGGCGCTGCATCCATTCCTCGCGGCTCAGGGACACCTGTTCCGCCGCGGCGGTGGGCGTGGGCGCGCGCAGGTCGGCGACGAAGTCGGCGATGGTGGAGTCGGTTTCGTGCCCCACGCCAGTGACCACCGGCATGGGGCTCGCGGCGATGGCGCGCGCCACGGCCTCGTCGTTGAAGGCCCACAGGTCCTCGATGCTGCCGCCGCCGCGGCACACGATGAGCACGTCGCAGTCTTTGCGTTCGCCCGCAGTGCGGATGGCGGCGGCGATTTTCCTGCCGGCGCCTTCGCCCTGCACCGGGGTGGGGTAGAGCGTGATCGGCAGCCAGGGCGCGCGCCGGCGCAGGGTGGTGAGCACGTCGCGCAGGGCGGCGGCCTCGGGCGAGGTGACGAGGCCCAGTTTTTTCGGGAACAGCGGCAACGGACGCTTGCGCGCGGCCTCGAACAGGCCTTCCGCGGCGAGTTTTTGCTTGAGTTTCTCGAAAGCCTCGAATAGCGCGCCCAGCCCGGCGCGGCGCATCAGTTCGACCTGCAACTGGAATTCGCCGCGCGCCTCGTAAATCGTGGGCACGGCGCGCACTTCCACCTGGTCGCCGTTGGCCGGCTGCCAGTCGACGAACTGGTTGCGCCCGCGGAACATGGCGCAGCGCACCTGGGCGCGGTCGTCCTTGAGGCTGAAGTACCAGTGGCCTGAAGCGGCGCGCGTGAGATTGGAGATTTCGCCGCCCACCCAGACCAGCGGCAGGGCGGTTTCCACGGCCGAGCGCGCCAGGCTGTTGAGCGCGGAGACCGTTAAAACCGGGCTTGAGGGGAGGGTAATCAGTGTTGACATGCCTTAATCCGTCCACTGGCCTGGAAAAGTCGGATGACAATTCATTGAATCCCTTGCAAATAAAGGGCACATGTTTAACTCGTTGTTTTTAAATGAAAATAATCTGCTTCATGAATAGGCGGTGACAGAAATTTCTTTTGAAACAGCATAGTTAGCGAAATTGCGGTTGGCTTTTGCACAGTTTTATCCACAGAAATTGTGGAGAACTTTCGTAGGGTATTTGTGTTTTTTATTGTGTCCTGTGGTTCGGATGCTGCATGGGGAAAACGATTTTCAATGCGGCGCTCGATAGGGTCTTGTTTGCATCTTGTTTTGATCTTGTTTGTTGCGAAGCGCCGGCCATTGTTGTTCGCAATGGATGGGATGCCGATCCGCAGGCATGCAGCCGGGGCGTGACGCGATTATTCCAATTTTTGTGCGCGCTTGTCGAATCGAAGTGCTCAGGCTAAAGTCGCGGTGTTTGTTTTTGAATGGAGTGTACGCGTGTTAGCCATCATCGAGGCGGCCGGCTGGCCGATCTGGCCACTGATTCTTGCATCCGTTCTGGCCCTGGCCATCATCATCGAACGATTCTATTCGCTGCGCGTATCCGAAATTTCTCCCCCTGCGCTGCTGCCCAGCGTGATCAAGCAGCTGCGCGACCACGGCGTGAGCGACGACATGCTCGCCAAGCTGACGGCCGATTCGCCGCTGGGGCAGATACTCGCTGCGGGCCTGCGCAACGTGAAGAGCACGCGCGAAGTGATGAAGGAAAGCATCGAGGAAACCGGGCGCGCGGTCGTGCACGACCTCGAGCGCTTCCTGACCTCGCTCGGCACCATCGCCGCGATCGCGCCGCTGCTGGGCCTGCTCGGCACGGTGGTGGGCATGATCGAGATTTTCGGTTCGCAGACGCCCACCGGCAGCAATCCGGCCATCCTCGCGCACGGCATTTCGGTGGCGCTCTACAATACCGCGTTCGGCCTGATCGTGGCGATCCCGGCCATGATCTTCTACCGCTTCTTCCGCGCCCGCGTGGACAGCCTGGCAGTGGACATGGAGCAGCAGGCCATCAAGCTGGTGGAGATCGTGCACGGAGAGCGCAGTTGAATTTCAAGCGCGGCTACCATCGAGAGGCGCCGGAGATCAACCTGATCCCGCTGATCGACGTGCTGCTGGTGATCCTGATTTTCCTCATGGTCACCACCACCTACGCGCGCTATTCCGAGCTCAAGATCAACCTGCCCACCGCCACCGGCGAAGCCAGCCCGCAGAAACCGCAGACCATCCAGGTGGCGGTGGATGCGCTGGGCCATTACCAGGTCGACGAGAAGAACGTCGCCGCCACGACCGAAGCCCTGAGCGCCGCGATGGCCGGCATCGCCAAGGGCAACAATGAAATCGTGGTGGTGATCAACGCCGACTCCAAGGCCACGCACCAGTCCGTGATCAACATCATGGAAGCCGCGCGCCGCACGGGCCTGTCGCGGATCACGTTCGCGACGCAGAGTTCCGACAATTGATCTTCGACGCTTGAACATTCAGGCCTTCTGGTCCCGCAAGGGGCCGCTCAACATCCTGTTGTTGCCCCTGTCTTTGCTGTTCGGCGCCGTGGCCATGCTGCGGCGCTGTGCCTACCGCTTCGGCCTGTTGCCTTCCGGCCACCCCGGCGTGCCGGTGATCGTGGTCGGCAACCTTTCCGCCGGCGGCAGCGGCAAGACGCCGTTCGTGATCTGGCTGGTGCAATGGCTGCAGTCGCAGGGGCGCCGGCCCGGGGTAGTGAGCCGCGGCTACGGCCGCGTGGACGCCGGCCTGAACGAGGTCGAGGAAGGCAGCACTGCGGCGGAAGTCGGCGACGAGCCCTTGCTGGTGCATCGCAAGACCGGCGTGCCGGTAGTGGTGGGCGCTGACCGCCTGGCGGCCGCAGGACATCTGCGCGAGCGGCATCCAGAGGTGGACGTGATCGTGTCCGACGATGGGCTGCAGCACTATCGTTTGCGGCGCGACCTGGAACTGGTGCTGGCCGACGGCGCCGAGCTGTTCGGCAACGGCTGGCTGCTGCCGTCCGGCCCCTTGCGCGAGCCGCGGGCAAGGTTGCGCGCAGCCGACGCCCTGGTCATCACGCACCGCGATGATTCGGCCGCAACGGTTTCTGCGCCGGTGCCGGTGTTCGGCGTGCGGCACCGGCCCGCCGGTTTCCGCAGGCTGGCCGACGGCGCGCATGCAGCAGCGCTGCCCGACATGGGGGGCAGGGACATCCAGGCGGTGAGCGGCATCGCGCGGCCGCAAGGTTTTTTTGCGCTGCTCGACCGGCTGGGGGTGGCGCATCGGCCGCATGCCTTTCCCGACCACCACCGCTTCGCCGCCGCCGACATCGGGCGCGACGCCGCCGTGGTGATGACGGAAAAGGACGCGGTAAAATGCCAGGCGTTTGCGGGCCCGGACTGGTGGGCGCTGGAATTGGCCGTCGTGCCCGATCCCGCGCTGCCCGACTGGCTGAAAGCCAAATTGACATAACCGGCGCCACGGCGCCACTCTGAAAGCCATCGATATGAACAAGGTGCTCGAAATTCTGGTTTGCCCGGTGTGCAAGGGACCGCTGGTGCTGCAGCGCGAGCGCTCGGAACTGGTGTGCTCGCCCTGCCGCCTGGCCTATCCCATCCGCGACGGCATTCCGGTGATGTTGCCGGAAGAAGCGCGCGCGCTGGATGCCGAAGAAGAAGTGCGCAAGTAAAACGCCAATGAAATTCAGGGTCGTCATCCCCGCGCGCTACGCGTCCTCGCGCCTGCCCGGCAAGCCGCTCGCCGACATCGGCGGCAAGCCCATGGTGGTGCGGGTGGCCGAGCGTGCGGCGGAGGCAGGGGCCGACGAGGCCATCATCGCCACCGACGACGCGCGCGTGCTGGAAGCGGTGGAGGCGGCGGGTTACCGCGCGCTGATGACATCAATCGAACATGCTTCCGGCACCGACCGCCTGGCCGAGGTGGCCGAGATGCTGGATTGCGCCGACGACGACGTCATCGTCAACGTGCAGGGCGACGAGCCGCTGATCGCGCCTGCGCTCATCCGCGAATGCGCGTTGTGCCTCACCACCCACGAAGAAGCGGCAATCGCCACGCTGGCGCACCCGCTGTTCGACACCGAGGAGTTTCGCAATCCCAACGTGGTGAAGGTGGTCACCGACGAACAGGGTTATGCGCTGTATTTCTCGCGTGCGCCCATACCCTGGCCGCGCGACGCCTGGATTTCCGCCTCACCCCTTACCCCTCACCCCTCACTTCCGGAAGGCCTGCCGGTGCTGCGCCACATCGGCCTGTATGCCTACCGCGCGAGCTTCCTGCGCGAATTCGCCGGCCTCGCCCCGGCCCCGTTGGAGCGCTTCGAGATGCTGGAGCAGCTGCGCGCGCTCTGGCACGGCTACCGCATCGCTGTGGCGGTCACGCCCGAAGCGCCGGGCGCCGGCGTGGACACGCCCGAGGACCTGGAGCGGGTGCGGGCGCTGTTCGGCTGAAGTGCAGGATTCAGGATTCAGGATTCAGGGGTGGGGCGGCCAAGGGCCGCGCTTTTTTTTAAAATGGAATCCCATTCCCTATTCCCTGACCCCTGACCCCTGACCCCTGACCTCCGCCCCTTTATCCGGTAATAAAAAAATTTGAGTTCGGCGCCAAGCCTGCTTGAAATAAGCTTGCATGTTTTAAGACTCGAATATCAATTAGGGGAAAACAAATGCGTCTGATTCTTCTCGGCGGACCCGGTGCCGGCAAGGGCACTCAAGCCAACTACATCAAGGAAAAATTCGGCATTCCGCAAATCTCCACCGGCGACATGCTGCGCGCCCACGTGAAGGCGGGCAGCGAGCTGGGCGTGAAGGCCAAGGCCATCATGGACGCGGGCGGTCTGGTGTCCGACGACATCATCATCGGCATGGTGAAGGAGCGCCTGAAAGAGGCCGATTGCCAGAAGGGCTATCTGTTCGACGGCTTCCCGCGCACCATTCCCCAGGCCGAAGCCATGAAGGCCGCCGGCGTGCCCATCGACTACGTGGTGGAGATCGACGTCGCCGACGAGGAAATCATCAAGCGCATGTCCGGTCGCCGCGTGCACGTGGCTTCCGGCCGCACCTACCACGTCGTGTTCAATCCGCCCAAGGTGGAAGGCAAGGATGACGTCACCGGCGAGGACCTGATCCAGCGC
>DCVO01000096.1:29296-30078 GCA_002327405.1 Thiobacillus sp. UBA2186
TGAAGTACTACGGCGACTGGGCCGCGCGCGGCGAGACTGGCGCGCCCAAGTACGTGAAGATCCCGGGCGTCGGCAAGGTCGACGAAATCCGCGACGCCATTTTCAAGGGTCTGGGCGCCTAAGCACCAAGATTTAAGGACAGAGCGGTTTTCGGATGAAAATGTCGCAACTGGAAAACACTGGATTGCCGCGCTTCGCAATGACGTCATCGCGAGGCCCGCAATGCCCTCACCCCAACCCTCTCCCCGAGGGAGAGGGGGCAAACGCTGGGCCGAGACCGATTTAACGTGGCGATCCAGCCGATATCAAGTGCATTTGTTCCGCATGACAGCATGAGCAGCATTCCCGATTTCACCGACTCCGAACGCTGGGTCGTTGCCAGCGCGCTCAAGGAACGCTACGGCAAGGATGTCGAGACCCAGGACGTGGAAACCGAGATCCGCCTGTTCGCGGACGACCGCGAACTGACGGTGTGCCCGGGCATCTACTGGGAAGACAATGACGGTTGCCATTTCATCGTGTCGAAGACCGGAGAATCGCGCTACCGCTGCATGTTCTTCTACCGCGTGCTGCGCCGCTACGGCACCGGCAAGGAAGAGTACGACAACCTGGGCGATTGCATCATCAGCCTGCTGCGGGTGCAGGCCGACCAGGCCTCCACCGGCGAGGGCAAGGATGCGCCGTATTGATTGAATTTAAACGCCAGCCTTCGTCTGGCGTTTTTTTTGTTTTGAACCGAAGGAGACTGACAACATGGCGAAGAAAATGAACGCCTTCTACGC
>DCVO01000026.1 GCA_002327405.1 Thiobacillus sp. UBA2186
CGTCTATTTCGACGGCAAGTGCGTGTCGCATACCGTGCAGTTCGCCGACGGCAGCAAAAAGTCGGTGGGCGTGATTCTGCCCGCGACGCTCACCTTCAACACCGGCGCGCCGGAAATCATGGAAACCCTGGCGGGCTCCTGCCGTTATCGCCTGAAGGGTGAAGACTGGGTGACCTGCAAGGAAGGCGAGTCGTTTAGCGTGCCTGGCAACACTTCGTTCGACATCGAGGTAACGGGCGAGCCCTACCACTACGTCTGCCACTTCGGCTGACAAGCTGAAACTTTTCTGCAGGAGGCGTCATGACGACACTTGCAGTAGTCAAGAAGAACGGCGTAGCCGCCATCGCGGCGGATACGCTGACCAAGTGGGGCACCACCAAGGAGTCCGCAAGCTACGTGGTCAACCACGGCAAGCTCATCCAGGTGGGCGACAGCTGGCTGGCGGTGACCGGCTATACCACCTTCATCCTCATTCTCAAGGATTACTTCGCCGATCCGGAAGTGCCGTCGGATTTCCAATCCGTGAGCTCCATTTTCCGCAGCTGGCAGGCGCTGCACACCACGCTCAAGGAGCAGTATTTCCTGCTGCCAGGCGAGGACAAGGACGACGATATCGAGTCCAGCCAGATGGATGTGCTGATTGCGAACCCACATGGAATTTTCGGCGTGTCCGAGCACCGCTCGGTGCAGGAGTTCTCGAAATTCTATGCCTACGGCAGCGGCAGCGACCTGGCCATGGGCGCCATGCACGCCTTATACAACTCGCAGCTTCCGGCCGAGGAGATCGCGCGCCGGGCGATCGAGGCGGCCGCCGAATTCGACGACCGCACCGGCTTGCCGGTGGAAGTGAGAACCGTCCAGTTGCTGGGAGCATGACATGCCATCGTTTGATATCGTTTCGGAAGTGGACAAGCAGGAAGTGCGCAACGCCGTGGAGCAGACCAACCGCGAAGTCGGCAACCGCTTCGATTTCAAGGGCTCGGATGCGCGCGTCGAGCAGGCCGACTACGTGCTGACGGTGTTTGCCGACACCGAATTCCAGCTCGACCAGGTGCAGGACATTCTTTCCCAGAAACTGGCCAGGCGCGGCGTGGACGTGAAGTGCCTGGACACCGGCGCGGTCGAGAAGATTTCCGGCAACAAGGTCAAGCGCACGGTGACCGTCAAGACCGGGGTCGAGACCGAACTGGCCAAGAAGATCGTCAAGCTGATCAAGGACAGCAAGCTCAAGGTGCAGGCCGGCATCCAGGGCGAAACCGTGCGCGTGTCGGGCGCCAAGCGCGACACCCTGCAGGAAACCATCGCGCTGGTGAAGAAAGCCGTCACCGATTTCCCGCTGCAATTCCAGAATTTCCGCGACTGAAAGGAGAGAATCATGGCCAAGGTGCTCGTTCCGCTTGCCGAAGGTTGCGAAGAACTCGAGGCGGTGACCATTATTGACCTCTTGCGCCGAGCCGGCATCGAAGTCGTCACCGCCGGCCTGCAGCCGGGCATCGTCAAGGCCAGCCGCGGCACCCGGCTCATGCCCGACGCCGTGCTGGATGACGTTCTGCGCGATGACTTCGACATGATCGTGCTGCCCGGCGGCATGCCGGGCGCGCAGCACCTCAAGGAAGACCCGCGCATCATCGGTCTGCTGAAAAAAATGGCCGAGCAGGGCAAATACACTGCCGCCATCTGCGCCGCGCCTATGGTGCTGGCGGAAGCCGGCCTGCTGGCGGGCAAGCGCGCCACCAGCTATCCAGGCTCTCTCGACAGGATCGAGGTGCCGGGCATGGCTTATCTGAAGGACGCCGTGGTCAGGGACGGGGAAGTGCTCACCTCGCGCGGGCCGGGCACAGCCATGGATTTCGCCCTGGCGCTGATCGAGGCGCTTTCCGGCAAGGCCAGGCGCGATGAAGTGGAAGCCGGCCTGGTCAGATCTTGACTTCCGCCGGGCCGGCCGCTTTGGTATGCTGGGCCGATAACCATAAGGAGACATGCATGTTTATTCGCGAAATCCTGTCCTTCAAGGGCGGCGATGAAATTTTCAGCATCACGCCCGGCGATGATGTGGCACTGGCGATCGAACGCATGGTGGCGAACGACGTGGGCTCGCTGGTGGTGAAGAATGCCAAGGGCGACATGGTCGGTTTCCTGACCGAGCGCGACATCATGAAGGGACTGCGCCGCCAGGGCTGCACGCTCAAGGATGCCAAGGTGGCCGACATCATGGTCACCGAGCCGGTGGTGGCAACTCCCGAGGACACCATCGACTACGCGCGCGACGCCATGACCAAGGCACGCATCAGCCATCTGCCGGTGCTGGAAGGCAACAGGCTGGTGGGCGTGATTTCCTTTTATGATGTGGCGAAGGCCTGCCTGCGCGAAGCCAACTTCGAGAACAGCCTGCTCAAGCGCTACATCAAGCACTGGCCCGAGGAAGGTTGATCCGGCTAACGGATTTCATCGATCGGAAAGCGTTTCTCGTGGATGCGCGGCGTGATCAAGGCGTAGCCTTCCTGCTGCCAGTGTGCGAGCTCGGTGATGGCATTGGGAACGACCTGGATGAAGTCCTGGAAATCCTTCACCGAATAGCCGAAGTCCTCGGCGGCCTGGCCGCATACCTTGAATTCGACGCCTAGCGCGGCATAGTAGCGCATGCGGTCGACGAACTCCTGGTACTTCTCTTCGTTTTGCCTGGCCAAGGTGACGATTTCCGTGCCGTGTATCACCACCTTGATGCTCAATTCCTCGGGCGCGTAGTTGTAAGGCGATTCCAATAGCGGGTTCATCAGCGAGCGCAGCCAGTAAAGGGCGCTGCCTGTTTTGGCGGGGTCGTCGAGGTAGAATTCGAAGACTACCTTGGTCGGTTGATAGGGCGTTTGCTCCCAGGTCCCCGCGGCGAACGCGGGGAGCGCGATCAGTAACATCAGTAAACATGCAAGGGTCTTTTTCATGATGCCAAAGAAGCCGGATTAACCTTAATATAGGTAATTCAGCGGCTGTTTTCGGCTACGAGGCGATGAAAGAAATCCAGGCGTTTTTGTGCAATGAGGCCCTTTTCCACGGCTTGCCGGATCGCGCAACCGGGTTCTGTGTCGTGTCGGCAGTCACGGAAGCGGCACTGGCCAAGGTAAGGCCTGAAATCCGGCATGGCGGCTTCGATGTCTGGGCGCGACAAATGCGCCAGGGCGAATTCCTGGAAGCCTGGCGAGTCGATCACCGCGCTGGATTCGTCCAGGCGGTAAAGGCGGCTGTGGGTGGTGGTATGGCGGCCGCTGTCGAGCGCTTCGGAAAAAGCCTCGACCCTGGCGTCGGCGTGCGGGAAGAGGGCGTTGATCAGCGTGGACTTGCCCATGCCCGATTGGCCCGCGAGCAGGGTGAGGTGGCCCTGCAGTCGCTCGCGCAGCAGGCCGATGTCCTTTTTCGCAGACAGTGAAATCACTTGATAACCCAAGGATTCATACAGCGACAGCGTTTCCAGAGTGGCGGGATGTTCCGGCAGGTCGGCCTTGTTGGCGATGATGAGTGTCGGCAGGTGCTGGCATTCCGCCGCCAGCAGGCAGCGCTGCAGCAGGTCTTCCGACCAGCTCGGCCGCGGCGCCACCATGATGGCGACCTGGGTGACATTGGCGGCGATCGGCTTGCTGCGGAAGGCGTCGGCGCGCTTGAACAGGCTGCTGCGCGGCTGCACTTTCTCGATCACGCCCTGGCCTTGTGCGGTGAGGCTCAATTCGACGCGGTCGCCGCACACGACTTCCTGCTTTCTGCCGCGCGTGATGCATTCCAGCGCCGCGCCCTGCGCGGTCCGCACAAGAAAATGGCGGCCATGCGCCGCCACTATCTGACCTGGAATCAAGAATCGACCTTCATCGCTGCCATTGTGCTGGCGCTAGATTTCGAACAGCGCGTCGACCTTGGCCGCGCAGATGAAGTCGTTCTCGGACAGGCCGTTGATGGCATGGGTCCAGTATTCCACGCGCACGGTGTTGTAGCCTACGGTGACGTAGGGGTGGTGATCCTCGCGGTGCGAAACCCACATCACGGCATTGGTGAAGGCCTGCGCCTGGTAGTGATCCTTGAACTTGTACTCCTTGAAAATCTTGATTCCATCGCGGTCCCAGCCGGGCAGGCCTTTGAGCAGCGGGGCGATTTGCGCATCGGTCAGCGGCGCGACGCCGCCCTCGCAGGGCGCGCATTTCTTGCGGGTCAGGTCTTGTGCGATATCAGACATGATTTGCTCTATTTGAAATGATAAAAGGTCTGGTTGAGATAGGCGGCGACATGCCGTTCCTCGTCCGGGAACCAGCCGGCGCCGGTGTTGGCGTTGCAGCCGGATATGCGGGCAGCCAGCTGCGCAGGGGTCTTTACGGTCCGCCCGGCACGGGTGTACATGCTGCTGTCATGACAGGCAATGCATGATTTGTCATGCAATGCCTTTCCGGCCTTGGGGTCGCCCTTGTCAAAAGGGGCGGCGTAAAGCGGCGCGAACGCCAGCCCAAACATCAGGACAACCGCAAATTTCATGGGAGGCCTCCGGAAAACGGATTGGAAAAGTCAATTATGGCGAGAGTTTGTTAAATTCTCTACCACTGAGACAATGTGGCTTTTGAAGCACTGGAAAACAATATGGCGCAAAATCCCCTGAATCTGCTTTGGATTGATATGGAAATGTCCGGGCTGTTGCCGGACGAGAACCGGATCCTCGAGGTGGCGATCGTGGTGACGGATGCCGATCTCAACACGGTGGCGGAAGGGCCGGTATTGGTAGTGCACCAGTCCGACGAGGTACTGGACGGCATGGACAGCTGGAACAAGGGGACGCACGGCAAGTCCGGCTTGATCGACCGGGTCAGGGCTTCGACCATGGATGAGGCCGAGGTCGAGACGCGCATGCTGGACTTCATCAAGCAGTATGTGCCCGAGCGTACTTCGCCGATGTGCGGCAACTCCATCTGCCAGGACCGCCGCTTTTTGGCGCGCTACATGCCCAAACTTGAGGCGTACTTCCATTACCGCAACCTGGACGTGAGCACGCTCAAGGAACTGGCCAAGCGTTGGCGGCCAGGGCTGTCCGAGGCCTTCAAGAAGGCCAGCAAGCATGAGGCGCTTGCGGATATCTACGAATCCATCGACGAGATGAAGTATTACCGGGAGCACTTCATCCAGGACAGGCAGCCTGCATGATTTTTGCTTTACTTATAGTTGTTGACAATGCAGTGAGCGGAGGCGATCAGCATGGCCAAGGGCACTTCCTACACGATTGAGGTCAACCCCAAGATTCCGCGCAGGCTGATTCGCCTGGAGGAACTGGCGAACAATCTCTGGTACACCTGGGACAAGCCGACGCGCACACTGTTTGCCCGGCTGCACTCGGGCTTGTGGGAGGCGACCGGCCATAATCCCAAGGCCTTCCTCAAGCGCGTGGACGAGCAGCGACTGGTGGAAGCGGCGGAAGACCACGTGTTCCTCGCCAATTACAACCGGGTGCTGTCGGCCTACGACACCTATCACAACGAGCCGATCAAGCGCGATCAGCCCGCCCAGTTGAAGCACACCGACATGGTGGCCTATTTCTGTGCGGAATTCGGCTTCCACGAGAGCTTTCCGATCTATTCGGGCGGCTTGGGCATTCTTGCCGGCGACCACTGCAAGGCCGCTTCGGACATGCGCCTGCCATTCGTTGGCGTCGGGCTGTTGTACCGCCAGGGCTATTTTTCCCAGACCATCGACGGCGACGGCCGCCAGGTCGCGCATTACCACGATTCCGATTTCGACGACCTGCCGGTGACGCCGGCCTATACCGACGACGGCCGCGAGCTGAAGGTGCAGGTCGAGTTTCCGGGCCGCAGCGTGACGGTCAAGGTCTGGGTCGTGCGGGCGGGGCATGTGTGGCTGACCTTGCTGGACACCGATCTGGAAGAGAACAATGCCGAGGACCGCGACATCACGCACCAGCTTTATGGCGGCGACCGCGAAATGCGCATTCGCCAGGAAATCATTCTCGGGGTCGGCGGCGCGCGCGCGCTGGCGGCTATGGGGGTGAAACCCACGGTATGGCACATCAACGAAGGCCATGCGGCCTTCCTGGTGCTGGAGCGCATCCGTCAGCTGATGAAGGAAAAACAGCTGGACTTCAACAGCGCGCTGGAAGCGGTCGCGGTGGACACGGTGTTCACCACGCACACGCCGGTGCCGGCCGGGCACGACCATTTTTCCAGCGACATGGTCGAGCGCTATTTCCAGGATTATTGCAAGCAGCTCGGCATTCCGCTCTCCAGCCTGCGCGAACTGGGTCATACCCAGGGCAGCCCCGATTTCAACATGACTGCGCTGGCGCTGCACGGCTCGCGCCATCACAACGGCGTTTCGCGCATTCATGGCGGCGTCTCATCCGAAATCTGCGGCGAGCACTGGCCGCAGATCGGCCCGGACGAGAACCCGGTGGACTACATCACCAACGGCGTGCATGTGAACACCTTCCTGGCGCAGGAATGGATCGATTTGTTCGACAACCGCCTCGGTTACGACTGGCGCCACAGGCTGAACGATACGGCGTTCTGGGAGGAGCGTATCGACCGGATCCCGGATCATGTGTTCTGGAGCGTGCGCCAGACGCTGAAGGCACAGCTGTTTTTCATGCTGCAGCAGCGCTATGCCATCCAACATACTCGCAACCATGGTTCACAGGCGCACTTGGAAAGATTGTTGAAGCTTGCCAACCCGCTCGATCCCAAGGTGTTGACGATAGGTTTCGCGCGACGCTTTGCCACTTACAAGCGCGCCACACTCATGTTCGAGAACCTCGGCTGGCTGAAGCGCATCATTGCCGACGAAGAAAGGCCGGTGCTGTTCCTGTTTGCCGGCAAGGCGCACCCTGCCGATCAGCCGGGCCAGGAACTCATCCGCCGCATCCACGAGCTTTCGCATCTGCCCGAACTGGAGGGCAGGCTTTTGCTGATAGAGGGCTATGACATGGGCCTGGCGCGCAGGCTGGTGGCAGGCGTCGACGTCTGGCTCAACAATCCGATCTATCCGCTCGAGGCTTCCGGCACATCGGGCATGAAGGCGGCCATGAACGGCACGCTCAATCTGTCCGTGCTGGACGGCTGGTGGGGCGAAGGCTGGGACGAGGAAAACGGCTGGGCCATCAAGCCGGCGCCGGTGCACTTCGACGATGCGCGCCGCAACGCCGAGGACAGCCTGACGCTTTACGAGCTGCTGCAGGATCAGATCATCCCGCTTTATTACAAGCGCAACGGCATGGGTTTTTCGGAAGGCTGGGTGAAGAAGGCCAAGCACTCGATTGCCACACTGCTGCCGCGGTTCAATTCGGCGCGCATGGTGGGGGAATACGTGCAGAAGTTTTACCTGCCCGCGAGCGAGAATGGCCGCAAGTTTCGCGAGGATCACTATGCCTCGGCCAAAAGCCTCGCGGCATGGAAGGCGCGAGTGCGCTCGCACTGGCCCGGCGTGTCACTGCGCCGCATGGATACGGCCAAGAAAACCCTCGTCTACGGCGAAGGCTTTACCTTGAAGGTCGCGGCCAATCTCGACGGGCTGGCGCCTGACGATGTGCGCATCGAGGTGTTGCTGCATCGGCCTGGCAGCGCAGCCAACAATCGCAGCTCCCTGTGCATGGAAAGCAAGGGGACCCTGCCGGATGGAGCCACCCTGTATGAGCTGGATATCACGCCCGAAATGTGCGGCAAGATCGATTACCGCGTGCGCGTCTACCCCTGGAACGAACTGCTTACCCATCCGTTTGAAACCGGCTTGATGGTCTGGCTTTGAATCCGCCCTTGCAACAAGGCGCTTGACAGATCAAATTATATTTCTATAATTATCGAATTATGGAAATATTTGAGGCCATCAAGGCTCTGTCTTCGCTGGCGCACGAAACCCGTCTGGGCATATTTCGCCTGCTGGTGCAGGCCGGCACCTCGGGCCTGTCGGTGGGTGAGATCAACAATGCCATGCAGATCGCCGCGCCGACACTGTCGTTTCACCTCAAGGAACTGGCGAATGCCGGCCTGGTGTCAAACCGCCACGAGGGCAGGTTCATCTATTACCAGGCCAATTACACCGTCATGAACGACTTGCTGGCCTATCTCACCGAGAACTGTTGCCAGGGTGAGCCATGCTTGCCTGGCGATGTGTGCAAAACAGGAGCGAAATGATGAAAAGATTTCATGTGCATGTAGGCGTTATCGACATCCCGTCCGCAGTGGCTTTTTATTCCAGGCTGTTCGATGCCGAGCCTGCCGTCGTGGAAGCCGACTATGCGAAATGGATGCTGGACGAGCCGTGCATCAATTTCGCCATCTCCACGCGCGCCGGCAAGACCGGCCTGGATCATCTGGGCTTCCAGGCCGAGAACGAAGATGAGCTGGAGGTATTGCATAAGCGGGTAGAGGCTGCCGCCGGCCCGGTGATCGAACAGAAAGGCACGGCCTGCTGCTATGCCGAATCCGACAAGTACTGGACCGTGGACCCGGCCGGCATCGCCTGGGAAAACTTCCATACCCTGGGCCGTGTGCCGGTATTCGGCGCGGAGAAGGCCGCACAAGGCAGCGCCTGCTGCGCGCCCATGCCGGCGCAGGTTTCGCTGTCGCAACTCAGGCAAAATTTCTCGAACTGCAAATAAGCCAATCGTCATGTCGAAAAAAACCGTATTGGTCCTGTGCACCGGCAATTCCTGCCGCTCGCAAATGGCCGAAGTGCTCCTCAACCACGATCTGGGCGACAAGGTGCGCGCGCTGTCAGCCGGCACCAGGCCGCAGCCCAAGGTGGCGGACGGCGCCATCGAGGCGCTGAAACTAGCCGGCCTGAACCCCGAGGGGCTTTACCCCAAGGATGTCGATGCCGTGATGAACGAGGACATCGACCTGGTGGTGACGGTGTGCGACAACGCCAAGGAAACCTGCCCGGTCTTCCCGAAACCGGTGCCCAGCATCCATCTGCCTTTCCACGATCCGCACGGCGAGCCGCTGGAGAGCTTCGTCGCCGTGCGCGACGATATTCGCAGCCGGCTGGTGGCGGCAGTACGCGAAAAACTGGGAATTTGATTCGCCCAATCGAGTTGCACGCAATAGGGGGAGGCCATGAGCAATCCAAGATACAACGTCCTTTTTCTGTGTACCGGCAATTCAGCGCGTTCCATTCTTGCCGAAGCGCTGTTGAACAATGCCGGAAAAGGAAGCTTCCAGGCCTTCAGCGCCGGCAGCCACCCGACAGGCAAGGTAAGTCCTTATGTGCTGGAACTGCTGGAGAAACACCACTTTCCGACCGGAAGTCTGCGCAGCAAAAATTGGGACGAGTTTGCGCAAGCGGATTCGCCGCATCTGGATTTCGTTATTACGGTCTGCGACAAGGCGGCGGGAGAGGTTTGTCCGGTATGGCCGGGGCAGCCGATGACAGCGCATTGGGGTATCCCGGACCCGGTTTTGGTCGAAGGCGGCGATGTGGAAAAGCGCCGCGCCTTCCAGGATGCCATGAACCAGCTGCAGCGTCGCATCTCCATGTTCGTCAGCCTGCCCTTCGAGAAACTGGATCGCATAAGACTGCAAGAAGCCGTCAGAGAAATAGGAAAAACGCCATGAGCGCGCAATGTGAAGTGACAGCCAAAGTCGCTGCCGGCGCGCCGATGAGCGTGTTCGAGCGCTGGCTTACATTATGGGTGGCATTGTGCATTGTTGCCGGCGTGGTGCTCGGCCAGTTGCTGCCGGCGCCGTTTCAGGCGCTGGGGCGCATGGAAGTGGCGCGGGTGAATATTCCGGTCGGACTGCTGATCTGGGTGATGATCATCCCCATGCTGATGAAAATCGACTTCGGCGCGCTGCATCAGGTGAAGTCGCATTGGAAGGGCATCGGCGTCACCTTGTTCGTGAACTGGGCGGTGAAGCCGTTTTCCATGGCGCTTCTGGCCTGGATCTTCATCCGCAACTTGTTTGCGCCTTATCTGCCAGCGGAGCAACTCGACAGCTATGTCGCCGGCCTCATCCTGCTGGCGGCGGCCCCCTGCACGGCAATGGTGTTCGTGTGGAGCCGGCTCACCGGCGGCGATCCCTATTTCACGCTGTCGCAGGTGGCGCT
>DCVO01000023.1 GCA_002327405.1 Thiobacillus sp. UBA2186
CCATATTTCTGACTTATTAGTAAATCCTGTTATCAACTACGGGAATTTCTTTCCAAAGCCTGTTGCAATGGGGCCGACAACAACCTGCGGAACGGCCATACAAGCGACTTGTAGCCAAGCAAGAGCAGGAACTTCACGCGAGTGAACCTGCCCTGGAACCGGCTGCCGTCGCTGCCCCTGCGGCCGTCGATAAAGGGGGACCAGTAGAAACTCGTAACGATTTTGCAGATATCCGCCGGGACGCTTTTCAGATGCTCGGCCAGGATCAGTTCGGGCACTTTCCCGGTCGCAAAATTCTGCCAAATGCCCTTGACGATCCGCTCGTGGCCGACACGACTCCACGCCATGAATCCCATTTCCGCCCAATCGCCTTTGACGTTGCAGTAGAGGTCGAAGTGCCTCGGCGTCATGGCGATGACATTGGCCAGGTTTTTCACCTGATATCTGCCCGTCACTTTCCAGACACGGTCGTCCTTCCCGAGAGAGGACAGGATGCAGGAGGCTGCGAAGGCATGGTCGACAAGCCTGAACTCGCCGTAGCCGCGGTGGTAGGAACTGTCGTAATCGAGATCGTAGGTGCTGACCCATTCGATGTGCCCTGCCGGAAACCGCTCTGACAGGCACTTCAGGTCCACGCCGGAATTGTCCGCATAGACGATCTTGTCCAGGACGCCTTGTTCGACGAGGCGAACATAGAAATCGAGCGCCTGCCGATAATCCCTCAGCCGCTCTTCCGGGTCCGCCAGCTTCAGCTGCGGCTGGTTTGCCTTCGGCCGAATGGTGGAAGTCAGCAAGAGGATATTTTTCATCTGCCTGTTACTCCGGAGCCATGCTATTTCTTTGGGCGCAGCCGATAATGAATCTCGGCCGGCTTGATCAGCCAGGCGGCACGTCGCTCCCACTGCGCCATCGACTCGAAGTTGCGGTTAACCAGCCTGTTCATCGCACGCCCCAGAATGCCGTCAATCATGCCGCCAACCTCGAAACGCACCCTGATGTCTTCTATCCTGAATCGCGTGGGCGCGTAAAAGTTGGGGATTCTCCTTGCTCCCGGCTGATCGTCGCCATCGGCAAAATAATGCATGGAGTAGATGCCGAAGAATCGCACATGCGTCGGATCGGAATATGCAAACGGATTCGCGAAATGCGGAACGACAACATCGAAAATTCCGCCCGGCGCCAGTATTCGATGCACCTCTGCCATCATCGGCAAAAGATCAACGATGTGCTCCAGCACGTGATACGCGGTCAGATGCGTGCAGCAGCCGTCGGGCAGCAGCTCAAACGGCTTGTTCAGATCGGCGACGATATCCACCCCTTTCAGGGGGAGGTGGTCCAGGGAAAAGAATCCTGGCCGCGCAACAGGACCCGCCCCCAGGTCGATTTTCAGCCCGATGCCTTCTTCAATACAACGCGAGACGTCCTGATTGATTATTTGCATTGTCACTATGCGCTTTCTGTTTGCTCAAGGTCGGGTTGTCGCTCCCCGCCTCCTGGGAATCATGTCATTGAGTCCGGGCGGCAGATACAAATGCATCGCGCGGGAAACGGACCAATACCACCGGCGGGACAGGGTCCTGATCGAACTCCACTGCGGGTGAGCTATGTATTCGAACGGGAGCCAGGCAACCTGGCGAACGCTGTACCCGCGCGCACGGGCAAGCACCGAGGCAAGCACCTCCCCGGCGACAGCTTCCTCCTTGGACTCGCCGAGAACGAATCCGCCCATGCGCTCCAGCACATCGCGCCGCGCCCCGATTACAAGCGTCTGAAGATGATCCGCAATCGTTCCCATTGGTATGCCGCACCCTGCCGCCACCCTCAGGCAATCCTGGTAGACCTCCGGGAAGAAACTGCCGAACCTGTCCCAGCTTGGGAAAGGATCCAGGCTTTCGCCGACCAGTCCGATTTCGGGACGTCGGGCAGCCCGCAGAAACGCCTTCAGCCAGCCCGGCCTGCGGATGACGCACTCATCCTGCAGAAACAGATAAAAATCGTATTCCGGCCTGGACTGCCAGCCATGCTGCCATGCGCCTACGTTGTACCCATGGTTCTCGCGGTAAAGCCGTTCCACATTCTTGTGCCGATCCGGAAGTTCGATGCGCCTGCCTTCCTCCGTCGCATTCACCACGACGCAGAGATCAAACGGCGCGCCTGCGTCGACCTCGGCGAGCTGATCCAATAAAGCGATCAACTCCGACAGCGGCCGGCGATCATAGTAGGACACCACCACCAGATTCCTGGCGGCAATGTCGGATTTGGCTCGATCGCTCATCATTTTTCGCAAAGACAAAATCGACTGCTTTCCTGGGACATATTTTCCTAACCGATCATCCAGGTGATTGCAGCGCCGGCCAGCCATCCTGCGGCAAAAACGGGGAGAGGCAGCAATTCCTTGCGGAGATCGACAAGATCATTCTTTGAGGCAAAGAACAGCGATGCGGGAATGGATGTGAAGTAACTGGCAACGATGCCCCATACCACCCCCTGCATGCCTCCGAGATGAAAGCCGGTTGGCACCGTCACCAGGATCGCTGCAAGCCTTACCGCCATCAGGTACGTATGTTGGCGCGACTGGCCAAGCGACAGCAGACTCATCGCATGCAGCCTGCACGGCACCGCAACCAAGGCCAGCGCGAGGATTTGCAGCATCCACCCGGCATCCGCATATCTGGCGTCATAAAGCAGGCCCACGATCGCGGGAGCGGCGCATGCGAGCATGCCTGCGGAACCATACGAAAAGGCCGCCATGGGCAGGTGAAACTTGTAGAGCGTTGCACCGAGGCTCGCGCGGCGCTCGCGCGCCACTTCGCTCAGCGCGGGGAAGGCAACATCGCCGGTGAGTTTCATGACGATCTGTTCAACCGCGTTCAACAGCAGTATCGCGATGGAATAAACGCCCAGCACGGGCGCGCTGACCAGTCCGCCAAGGATCATCATGTCGCTGGCACTGCCCAGATAGGCCAGAATGGACGAAAGGAAAATCCATTTCCCGAAGTGGAATATCTCCCGGAACGCGGCACTGTCCCACTGCAAACGATTCCGTACTCCCAGCAGCCACATGTGGGTAAGTGCCATTCGAATCACGCTGGTCGCGATGCTGCCCGCAACAAGAACCCATACGGATCGCACGAATAGCGCACACAGCAACATCACGGCCACGCCGGCCGCTTGCGAAACGAGATTGATCTGGGTGACTCTGCCAATCTCCAGACGCCTGCTTGCTTCGAATGCCTTGGTCGAGTCGAAACCGGAAACCACTGCGCCAAACCCAAGCGCGGCCACCACGTAAGGCAGCACGTCCACCGCATACGCACTACTTTCAGGAACTATTCCAAATTGGTTGGCCAAAGCCAGGATCAGACCGGCGCCCACAGCAAATGCCCCGATCATGAAGCCACGCACAATCTGTGCAGCCCACACAGTGTCAAGAAAGGCGGGCTCACTGCCGCGCGCGCTTTGCACCACGTTTTGCCGAAGCCCAAGGTCGGAAAACAGCGCCAGACCGATCATGACCATGTTCGCAATCGCCATGACCCCGAACATTTCCGGGACCAGGAGACGGGTCATCAGAAGGTTGGTGCCGAACCGTATCGCCTGCCCCAGTGCGTGACTGGCCAGCGCCCAGCGCCCGGCGTGGAACACGCGCTCGCGCAGGCTGCGCAGTCCCTGGGCAGTTGAGAGTGATATATCGACGCTCATTGCCGTGGGCCCGTAGTTGGCACCGTCAGGATCTTCGATTCGATTCGGCTCGGCATTCTTCAGGATGTAATTGGCTCGGACCATTTGGCGTCGTTTGTGCCTGCCCAACGGGCACTGCATAATCCGGCCGCATGCAGTCTGAAAAGACCGACTGGTCAGAGAGTGTAAGAAACGGGTCAAAAAGAATTGCTATTGTGGTCCCGGCGTCATTACACAGGCGTTACATTTTTCTTTTTTTCCGGGCCGCCGACTGAATCACCGGCAAAGTCATGCCAGAACATCTGAGAGCACTAGTCTTTATCCTCGCCATGTCAGGCGTGGTATTCGCATTTGCCAGGCCCCCCGCCTGCGAACTTATCGAATGCGCCGACTTCAACCGCCGCCGCAATGCCTGGTTCGCCATCACCCTTGCCGCTTTCCTGGCGCACAATTTCTGGATATACGTCCTGCTTGCAAGCCTGCTGCTGATCAACTGGTCCAGCCGGGAATCGAACCGGGTTGCCCTGTATTTCGCCGTGCTGTTCGCCGTTCCAGCGGCTTCCGCCCAGATTCCGGGCCTGGGGCTGGTCAACTATCTCATTGCCCTCGACCATCTCCGCCTGCTTGCGCTGGCCATCCTGTTGCCGGCCTATTTGAACCTGCTCGGCAAAAGCGACACGGTTCGCTTCGGGCGCACGGCCCCGGACAAGATCCTGCTGCTGTACCTCCTGCTGCAGATCATCCTGCAGCTTCGCGAAACCAGCCTGACCGATACCCTGCGGCAAGGACTCTATCTGTTCCTTGACGTATTCCTGCCCTATTTCGTCATCAGCCGCTCGCTCAGGAGTCTCCCGGACTTTCGCCATGCCTTGCTTGCATTCGTGATCGCCGCCATGTTGCTGGCCGCCGTCGGCATATTCGAGGCTGCAAGGCACTGGCTGCTGTACCAGTCCCTGGTCGGGGCTCTCGGCCTGGATTGGGGCTATTCGGCCTATCTGCCGCGTTCGGGGATCATCCGCGCCCTGGCCACCGCCGGCCAGCCCATTCCACTGGGTTATCTGATGGCCGTGGCTATCGGCTTCTTCCTCTATCTGCAAGGCGTCATCAAAAACAAAGCCGCCAGACGCCTCGGGCTTGCCCTGCTGCTTGGGGGGCTGATCGCGCCCTTGTCGCGCGGCCCATGGGTGGGCGCGCTCGCGCTGATTGTCATATTCATCGCAACGGGACCGTCGGCCATGCGCCGCCTGACGGCATTCGGGGTGGCAGGATCGCTGGCCCTGCCCCTGCTTTCGATCCTGCCGGGCGGGAGCAGGATCATCGACTTCCTTCCCTTCGTAGGCACGATCGAGAAGGAAAACATCGATTACCGCGACAGGCTCATCGACAACACGCTTGCCGTCATCGACCGCCATCCGTGGTTCGGATCGGTCGACTTCGCCCGGACCCCCGAAATGCAGGCAATGATCCAGGGACAGGGGATCATCGACGTGGTCAACACCTATCTGTTGACGGCGCTGCAGAGCGGCTATGTCGGCATGGGATTGTTCGTGGCCTTCTTCGTCTTCGCGGGATGGGGAATTTTTTCCGCCCTGCGCCGATTGCCCGACAAGGAAAGCGAAGCCTGCCTGCTTGGCCGCTCCCTGCTGGCGACGCTGCTGGCGGCCATGCTGATCATATTCACCGTCAGCCCGATCACCGTCATTCCCGTCATCTACTGGTCAATGGCCGGCATGGGGGTCGCCTACGCCCAGATGATCCGAGCCCGGGCGCATGCCTGCGGTTGAATTGTCAACAAGGAGTCATCATGCCTTTCCCGAAACCGACTATTTTTTTCTCCGGCGTCATGGCGCTACTGCTCATGGCCGCTGTTGGGTTAATTGCATCGTTCGAATCGACCGCCGGAAAACCCTCATCCGCAGGGACTTCCGGCACCGGCCCCGCCACTGCCAATGTAGATGTGCTCTCCCTCGTCAAGTCGCCCTGGCTGGCAAGCATCGACGAACCCACCGGCCTCCCCCTGCTGGGCAAGGGCGGCAAAAACGCCCTCCGTTCCAGCTTCGTGTTTTGGGGAAGCGACTGGAAGTGGGCGGGCATCGATACCCGATTTACGATCGCCGCCCCCTACGATTACCGTCTGACAGGCGTCAGCAAACCCCTCGATCTTTCCCTGAACGCGCAAATCAACAAGGCAACCGACCGGCAATTGGTTTGGCGGCTTGATTTCGATGCCCACAGCGCATCGCGTGACGTGATCGGTGGCGGCATCGCATTCTTTTTCGACCTGGCCGGCTTCCGCTCGGTGATGGGCGACCCGGAACTGCTGCCCGGCAACCGGGGATGGGTTTGGGGGAAGGAAGGGGGGAGCCGCATCGAAATGCGCTTCGAGCCGGCCCTGGCCGCACTCTATTTCGAACGGGGCAGAAAGGAGGAAATCAGGGCCTTGTTCTACAGCGGGAACATTCCCGCGGGGAAACGCCACTACGGGGCAAGTCTCAGCCTTTCGGGCGACTTGGCAATTCAACCCGCCTTGTCCGAGCGTTTCGGCATCGAGGACACATCGGCATGGCCGGAAGACGCTCTCGACTGGAGCAGTTCGCCGGTCGATCTCTCCTTTCTCAACGCGCGGGAAAAACCGGCCGGCAAGCGCGGATTCGTGAAGGCGCGCGGGGATCAGCTGTTGTTCGAGGACGGAACGCCGGCGCGCTTCTGGGGCACGAACCTGACAGCCGCCGCGCTTTTCGCCACGCCCAGGGAAGCCGTCAAACTGCAGGCGCGGCGGCTCTCGGCGCTGGGTTTCAATCTGGTGCGCCTGCACCATCACGACTCGCCCTGGGTCAATCCGAACATTTTCGCCGGGGATGCCGCCGACACCCGATCATTGAACCCGGCATCGCTGGAGCGACTGGACTGGTGGATCAAGTGCCTGAAGGACGAAGGCATCTATGTCTGGCTGGACCTGCATGTGCAACGCGCCTTCAAGCCCGGCGACGGGATTTATGCCTTCGACGAGATTGCCCGCGGCAGTGACAAGGCGGACCTCAAGGGCTACAACTACGTCAACTTAACGGTGCAACAGGCAATGAAGCGCTTCAACGAAGCCTATCTGAGCCACGTGAACGCCTATACCGGCACGGCCTACAAGGACGAGCCGGCGATCATGGCGCTGCTCATCACCAACGAAAACGACGTTACCCACCACTTCGGCAATTCACTGCTGCCGGACAAGAACGTCCCCCTGCACAACAAAATTTACATGAGCGAAGCCAGGGCGTTCGCCAGGAAGCACGGCTTGCCCGAAGACCAGACCTGGCGTTCCTGGGAGGCCGGGCCGTCCAAGCTTTTCCTCAACGATCTGGAACAGCGTTTCAATGCCGACATGATCGGGCACCTGCGCGCTCTGGGGGTGAAAGCGCCAATGGCGGCCACCAGCAGCTGGGGCCTGGATCCCCTCTTCTCGCTGCCGGCTTTGAGCGTCGGCGATATCGTGGATGTGCACGCCTACGGCGGCGTGCTCGAACTGGAGAAAAACCCCCTCCTCGCCGCCAACATGATCCACTGGATGGCGGCAGGCCAGGTAACGGGCAAGCCGATGACGGTCACCGAATGGAATGTCGAAAAATTTCCCGTGCCCGACAGGCACGGCGTGCCGCTTTATGTGGCTGCCAATGCACGGCTCCAGGGCTGGGATGCCCTGATGCAATATGCCTATTCCCAGGCTCCATTGAACGGCCCGGGCACGCCCTCCAACTGGCATGCCTACAACGACCCCGCCCTGATCGCCACGCTGCCGGCCGCCGCCCTGCTTTACCGCCAGGGCCATGCGCGCGAAGCCGGCACGAGCTACGTCTACCAACCCGGCAGGGAACAGCTGTTCTACGGGTCAAGCTCGCCAAATAACAGCGTGGCGCTGCGCACCGCGGCCGAAAAGGGCAAACTGCTGATCGCGCTGCCCGAGACCCCGGAACTGCCGTGGCTGAAACCCGGGATGCCGCCCGCCGGCGCCAGGATCATCCGGGATCCCGACCAGCCCCTGATCGATCCCGGCGCTTCGGCAGCCGTTTCCGACACGGGCGAGTTGCGGCGCGACTGGGAACGCGGCGTCTATACCATCGACACCCCTCGCACCCAGGCTGCGACAGGCTGGATCGGAGGCGAGAAGATCGTTCTTGCGGACGTGGAAATCAGCATCATGACCCGCAACGCGACGGTGGCCGTCCAGAGCCTCGATGGCGTGCCCATCGGCCAATCCAGCGACATCCTGATTTCATTGGGCGCTCGCTCCGTTCCCTCGCCGGACGGCAGGGTGCCCTTCCGTTCCGAACCGGTTACCGGGCAGATCAGCATAAGCGCGCCGGAAGGCCTGAAGCTCTACAAGCGGGATACCCTGGGCGGGCTTGTGGAAATACCCGTCGACCATGCCGGCGGGAGCTACCGCATCATTCTGGACAAATCGCTGCAAACCCACTGGCTGTTCCTGAAGCGTTAGTAGGGCGGCATACCCATGCCGCCGGGATTTGTGTGTCGGCAAGGGTTTGCCGACCTACGCGCTAGGTGACGGTTGCGCTGCGGTCAGGCGTAGCGCAACCGCTGCGGGAACAAGAACAGCCAACTCATTCGCCAGTTCCGGGCAACCGACCGCCACCAGCAGCGGCACGACTATCCCGGCCAGGGTGCCAAGCGTCAAGTGCACCACAGGGTCGGTAATGCCGAACACTTTCTGCAGTACGATGCGCGCCCCGCTGCCGGCCAGGATATGGATCAGGTAGATTTCAAGGGAATGCCGGCCAAGATAGGCCAGCCAGGACCAGCCCCATATAGCCAGTTGGCGGCCCCACAACAGGACGAAACCAATGCCGATAATGGCCAGTGCGAGCTTCACGACCGGCGCATGGCCAAGTATTATCAGCCCCGGCGTGGCGTTAACCCCCCACTGTGCGATCAGGAACAGCGTGGTAATCAACGCCAGCCACCCTGGATGCCGAAGATCGATTCGGGGCAGCATGCAGGCAGCGCTTGCCCCCAGGGCGAAGTACACAAACCATTGGGAAAAGGCCTTGAACAGATAGACATCGACGAACGAATAACCGGTGAGGTAAAGCATCACTGCCAGCCCCAGCACAAGGCTTGTCCATGCAGGCGTGAATTTTCTGTACAACACGGCAGAGAAGAGGAATATCCCGAACAGAGCGTATAGAAACCAGAAATGGGCCCTGGGCTGCCAAAGCAGGGAAAACACCTGGCCAAGCGTGACGTCGCCATTGGTGTAGGGGGCAAGCACGAACTCGATCAGCCCCTGGATCAGCGACCAGACGACATAGGCATAGAGTATGGTGTTGGCCTTGCTGCGAACCAGCTCCACCGCCCCGCGCTTTTCCTGCGATCTTGGGAAGAAATAGCCGGAGACGAAGAAAAACAGCGGCATGTGGAAGCTGTACAGGATACTGTCCAGCAGGATGTAGAAGCCTTGATCGATAGGCAACCCGGCGTTGTATACGCCCCGTGCCACATGGCCATAGACCACGAGGATGATGCCGATTCCCTTGGCGTAGTCGAAAGCGTCGATTCTATGCGTTTGCATGGCGGGCATAGTGCCACCGGTGACTTAAGGAATTATTACTCTGGATGGTTGATTCCGGCACCGCGCCCCACCCTCGTCTTTGCCAGGTTCCGTTCGTGTCGGCAAGGGTTTGCCGACCTACGGCGTGCGGATTGTCATGGTTCGCAGGGCGGCATACCCATGCCGCCGGAAATTGTTGAGATCGTAGGGCGGCATACCCATGCCGCCGGGGTTTGCGTGTCGGCAAGGGGTTGCCGACCTACGGTTGAGATGTCGTAGGGCGGCTAATAAGCCTTCGGCGCCTCTTCCGCCTTGTTCAGCACCAAACCCACGAGCTTTTCGGAAGGCAGATAGCGCAGGCTTTGCAGTATCTCGCTGTCCGACGACATGCCGTCTCCGACCACCAGCATCATGCAGTCGATACAGGGCAGTACGGCCAGGGCGTCGTCCGTGCCGAGCAGCGGCGGCAGGTCGAAAATGACGATGCGGGAGTCGTAGCGTTCACGCATTTCGGCGATGAGGCTCGCGACCTTGCGCGAGGACAGGGTTTCGGAGGGATTCTTCACCGGTTCCGCTGTGGGCAGCACGACCAGCCTGGGTATGCCGGGATTGACCATGGCGTCGTGCAATTCCGCGCCGCCTTCCAGCACCTCGTTGAGCGATGTGCCTGCTGGCAGCCCGAGGTAGCGGGCGATCATGGGCTTGCGCAGGTCGAAATCCACCAGCATGGCGGTCTTCGCGGTCTGGTGCGCGATGCTCATGGCCAGGTTGACCGCCACCACGGTCTTGCCCGCTTCCGGTGCGGGCGAAGTGACGGCCAGCGTGCGCCAGCCCTCGTTTTCCATTTTCTGCAGCACCTGGGTGCGCAAGAGATCGAACACACGGCTGGCAGGGTCTACCTTGTTGTGCGCAACGATGCGGTTTCGCTCCAGATGGTTCAGTTGCAGTTCGACGACCCGCGTCTGCCGATAGCGGATGTCTCCAACACCCTCATCGGCAAAGTCGGCGAGCTCCGGCCCCTCCCGCTGTTCGCCGGCTTCGGCTGCCTGCCCGATTTCCTCCATCGCTTCGTTCCTCGTCATTCGATTCTGCCCAGTATCTTGTAAGCCAGGATATCCAGCGGCTTGTAGAAAAAGTGCACGGCCAGCAGCCCCGTCACCAGTATCAGCACGATCGCCGCAACCGCGATCTTCAGCTTTTTCGGATCGCGACGCCGAAGGAGTTCCTGCCGCGTCGTGATGGACGGAATCGACACCAGCGGTTCGATTCCGGCAACTGCAGCGAGTGCCCGCGCGCCGCGCACCCGCGGGTTGAGGGACTCCAGCGCCATTGCCAACCCGCCCGAACCCGCCAGCGCCAGGAAAAAGCCCATGACAACGAGCTTGCCGCGGTTCGGCTTGATCGGCTTGTCCGGCTGCATCGGCGGCTCGATCAGCGAAAAGCGCTCCGCCTTCTTTTCCTCTTCCAGGTTTTCCGACAGCCGCGCGCTCATCTCCTTGTCGCGCACCTCCTCGTACTTGCTCTTGGCGCTCTCATAGTCGCGCATCAGCGAGAACATGCCGCGCTCGACCTGCGGGGTCTGGACGATCAGCCTGTCCAGCTCCGAGCGCTTGGCCTGCAGCGTTTTTTTCTGCTGCTCCAGCGAAACCATGCGCGCCTCAACGGAAGCGATGGCGGCCTCGGCCTTGGCAATCGCGAAATCCCTGGCCTGGGCCGGATTCGCACCGCCGGTGAGCGTCCCGTTTTTGGCGGCTGCCGCATTTTCCGTTTCCAGCGCTTCGATCTGGCGCTTGAGCGCAAGCAGATCGGGATGATCCTCGCGATAGACGCCCGACAGCCTGGCATGCTGGGTCTTCAGCTCGGCAAGCCTGGCATCCTGCGCGCCGCCCTCTCCCGCCGCCCCGGACAGCGAATCGATCTGGCGCTTGAGCGCGAGCAGGTCGGGATGGTTTTCGCGGTAGACTCCCGACAGCCTGGCGTAATCCGTCTTCAGCTTGCTCAGCTGGAGCGCGGGGCTCAGCTCGGTCGCGCCAGCCACGCCGGCAGTGCTTTCGAGACCGGCCCTGGTGGCGGTCAACTGGATGTCGAGAAGACGCCGCTCGCCTTGCAGGCTTTTGTATTCGCGGTCCAGCTCCTGGATTTCAGCCTCCACCCGCTCCAGCAGGTTCAGGTGCATCTGCATGTTTTCCGGCAGGGCATTGCCGTACTGCTGCTTGTAGTCGGCGATCGAAGTTTCCAGGGTTTCGAGATCCGCCTTCAGGCGGTCGGCCTCCTGGGTCAGGAATTCCGTGGTTTCCGCCGCGCGCGCCGTGCGCGTCTTCACGTTCTCCTCCAGGAACAGGGTGACCAGCTCGTTTGCGACGCGATACGCGATGTCGGCGTTCTCGTCGTCGAATGACAGCTTGAAGGCAATGGTGGTCTTGCCGCCCTTGGCCTGCTCGGCGCCGATCAGTTCGAGGCTGACCCGTTCGCGCATTCTGTCGAACTGCTCCGAATCGAGCAGCGTATTCCAGCGGCTGCGGTAAATGTCGTACTTCTGGATGATCTTGAGAAGGTTGCTGCGGGTCAGCACGCGCTGCCTGATGATGGCGATCCGCTCGTCGGCATAACTGGTGACGGTGGAACGGATGAAGTCGTCTGGAATCTGCTGCGATTCCACCAGTATGGTGCCGGTGGCGCGGTAGGTGGGCGGCAGCAGCACGGCCACCGCCGCCGTCGCCAGGAATATCAGCGCGAAGACGAGCGCCATGGGCCGGCGTCTGCGTCGCAGGATCGACAGGTAATCCTTGAAGCTCATTTCGTAATTTGCAGCCATGCAAATGCTTTCTACAGGTCCGGTAAATCGGGATGGGAATAAATCAGGGACAGGCCCAGAACATGGGCGGATGCGTCCGCCGATCCGGGCTGGCCGACTTCCTTGTACTGGTACGAGAGGCGCAGATTCCAGAATCTATCCAGCTCGCGGCTGGCCCAGGCCACGAACTGGCGGATGTCGCTGGGCTCGTCATTCGATCTGTTTTTGCGCCAAAGCAGATCGATGCCGGCGCTGGACTTTTCCGAAAGCGCGTATGCCCAGTTCATGTTCGCCTGATCGGATTCGACAAAGGCGCCCGCGCCGCTGGCCGAAGCGGCCCTGGACGCGCTCCACGACCAGTTCGAACGTCGGCCCGCATAGTTCAGCGCAACGCCGCCCTGCCACCCGCTGCCCGACTGGCCGCCGTTCCACCGCCTGCCCGCATGCGCCTCGCCGCTCAGCAATTCCGAGAAAGCCCGCTTCAGGCCGGCCTCGACGGTATGCGAGTCCGAGGAAGGCCCGCCGTCGTCGGGCGTATAGCGGGAAATCGCGTATTCGACATAGGGTTGGGTACGCACGTCCCACTCATGGGCGAACGTCGCGCTGCCGCTCAGCTCCGTGTAGTCGGTGAAGTCGCCGCCCTGGTAGGAAACGCTGCGGAAGGCGCCCGCCAGCGACAGCGAATCGCGCTCGTCCAGCCCGATGCTCCAGTTGGCCGACGCCCCGGCGGTTTCCCTGGTGGCGTCGACCGCCAGATTGCCGGTATCGAGCAGTTCGGATGTGCGGGTGGGAGATTTTTCGTATTTCGCCGACAGGCCGAATTCGCCCGTCGGAGTCTCGTGCCGCCAGCCGAGCGACAAGCTGGGATATTCCCGCTCGGCGCTCAGCGACGGATCGGACGAGCGCTCCACATTCAGCGCAGCATTGGCGTTCAAGGTGTCGGCGCCGCGCACCCGGGTCAACTGGTAATCCGGCGTCAGGGCAAACCGCCAGACCGCCTCGGCGCCGGTCGGCGACAATTCCGGATTGCTGTCCAGCGTCAACGACATGGCCAGCCTGACTCCGTCCTGGACGAGCTGCGCATGCGCGAGACCTGCGGGCAGCATGGCCAAAGCGGCCAGCGCGCGGGAAGCCCGCAGCTTCCACATGGCGTCATGGCACCAGAAGGGTGTCGCCCGCCTTCAGTTGCCAGTTTGTCGACAGGTCTTTTGCCTTGATCAGATCGCTGTAGCGAACGGACAAGACCTGCTGGCCCTCGGGCGTCTCCCTCAGTATCTTGATGGAATTCTCGTCGGCGAATTTTCCAAGCCCGCCGGCAAGGCTGAGCGCCTGCATCGCCGTCATGGGCTTGTCGAGGATGATCGGCCCGGGTTTGCCGACATTGCCGATGACGTAGATCCTGTTGCCGCCGATGCCGCTGATCACCACCGTCACCTTGGGATCGGTGATGAACTGGTCGAGCTGACCGGCAATTCTTTCCGCCGCTTCGGCTATGCCCAGCCCCGCGACTTCGACGCGTCCGGCCAAGGGAAAGGTTATGCTGCCGTCCGGCAGCACCACGGCCTGGCGCTTGAGCGCATCCTCCCGCCAGACCGAGACTTCCAGCACATCGCCCTCCTTGAGCAGATAGCCTTCCTTCTTTTCCGCGGCGCCCGCGAAACTGCCGGCGACGAGCAATGCGATGAGGAGGAGCAGTTTGCCTGGCATCAGTATTGGTCTCCTGGAGAATGGCAGAAACAGCGGAATCCTCTGCCAACCCGATTCTAAAAAAAGCAATGCGCGAGCCGCCGCTGGACATGTGCTTGACTGCAAGAGATGGATGATTCGGGCTTTTCAGGCACATCCGCCCGAAAGCTGCGCATGTTACTCATGCATTCTTACAGCCCCGTGACATCCGCGCCTGCCGGCCGAGTCACTCAAGCGCAATCCAATTGTCACGAAACCGATATATGACGCATGCATGATTCGTTATCTTTGCAAGGAGTCCGGACATGGTGATCAGAAACGGCATGAGAATTTCGATATTGGCCTTTGCGCTGGCAGCGGCGCTGTCGGGTTGCGGCAAGGAAACCGCGGAAAGCAATCAGGCGACCCAGGTTGCAGCCAGGGTCAACGACGATGAAATTACCGTGCACCAGATCAATTACGAAATGTCCAGACTGAGCGGCAGCATCACGCCGGACCAGTCCAAACAGGCTGCCAACCATATACTCAACAACCTGATCGACCAGCATCTGCTGACGCAAAAAGCCATCGACGAAAAAGTCGATCGCGACCCGCAAGTGCTGCAGACCCTGGAAGCAAGCCGCCAGCAGATCCTGGCCCAGGCTTATGTCCAGCGCCTGACGGAACAGGCAGCCAAGCCGACTGCCGCGGAAATCGACGACTACTACGACAAGAATCCCGCTCTGTTCGCAGAGCGCAGGATTTTCCGTCTGCAGGAAATCGGCATCCCGGTAACGCCGGAGAATTCCGAATCGATCAAGGCCCAACTAGCGGGCATGCGCAACATGCAGGAACTGGTCGAATGGCTGAAATCCGTGAACATTGCCGCCCGCTCGGCGCAATCCGTCAAGGCGGCCGAACAACTGCCCCTGGAACTGCTGCCGAAGCTGCACGCCCTCAAGGATGGCCAGGCGCTCACCGTCGCCAGCCCCGGCAGCCTGAACATCTTTTATATCGTCGGCTCGCAGACCCAGCCCATGGGCAAGGAGCAGGCCGCACCGATCATCGAGCGCTTCCTGCTCGCCGCCAAAAAACGCGAGCTCGCCAAGGCCGAGATCAAGAAACTGCGCGAGTCTGCCAAGCTGGAATACCTCGGCGAATATGCCGAGGCAGACAAACAGGGTGCTTCCTCCTCCGCCCTGGGCAGCGGCTCCGCACAGCCCTCCTCGGTGGCCAGCGCCGCCCAACCCGCTGCCAGTCAGTCGCTGAACGTTCAGTAAGCAGAGACCGCCGTTGCGGAATGCCGGCCGGCGCCGGCAATCCGCAACGCTTTCGCCAAGCATTGTGATTCAGGACCGACAGGCCCTCTTTCGGGCCTTGCCCTTCGCTGTCTTCATTCTCTTCCTGGCGCTGGAAGACCACGCCGGCGCCTGGCTCGGCGAAGCCTTTGACGCGCGCTGGCTGTACCCCATCAAGACCGCCCTGGTGGCTGCGGCGCTGGTCGCCCTGGCCCGGAACTATGGCGAATTGCGCGAACCGCCCGGCAACCGCACGTGGCTGTGGCTCGGTGCGCCGCTCGTCGGCGCGCTGGTATTCGCGCTCTGGATCCATCTCGACTTCGCGTGGCTGACACTCGGCGAGCCGTCGGGATTCGACCCGCGCGACGCCAGCGGCAACACGGACTGGGGCCTGGCTGCTTTCAGGCTGGCCGGCGCAGCCCTGGTGGTGCCGCTGATGGAAGAACTTTTCTGGCGCTCTTTCCTGATGCGCTGGATCGACCGCCATGCTTTTCTAAGCCTGTCGCCCGCCGCAGTCAGCCTCAAGGCCATGCTGGTCTCCAGCCTGGTATTCGGCTTTGCACATACGCTCTGGTTTGCCGGCTTCGCGGCCGGCCTCGCCTATGCCTGGCTGTACCGCGCCAGCGGCAGCCTATGGACCGCCATCGTCGCCCACGCCGTCACCAACGCCATGCTGGGAATCTGGGTGCTGCAAACCGGCAACTGGCAATTCTGGTGAGAAAGCGATTGGCGATCGGCAGTTTGAGGGCTAGCAGGCGGCATGGGTATGCCGCCCTACGATCTCAACAATTTCCGGCGGCATGGGTATGCCGCCCTGCGAACCATGACAATCCGCACGCCGCCTGTCGGACTTGAGCGATCGTAGCGAGCCGG
>DCVO01000054.1 GCA_002327405.1 Thiobacillus sp. UBA2186
CGACGAGAAGGTCAAGGTGCTGCGCTCCATCCGTCCGATCCCGCGGCGGGCCGTGCACGCCCATGCCTTCCGCGCCCAGTACGGGCCGGGCAACGTCGAGGGCCAGCAGGTGCCTGGCTACGCGCAGGAAGCCGGGGTGGAAAAGGATTCCACCACCGAGACTTTCGTCGCCGCCAAGTTCTACATCGACAACTGGCGCTGGCGCGGCGTGCCGTTCTACCTGCGCACCGGCAAGCGCCTGAAGGCGCAACAGTCGATGATTGCGTTGCGCCTGCGGCACCCGCCGCAGCAGCTGTTTCGCGAGACCCCGCTGGAGACGCTGGAGCCCAACTGGATCCTGCTGTCCATCCAGCCGCAGGAATCCATGCACATGGAACTGCACGTCAAGCAGCCGGGCCTGGACATGAACACGCGCCTGCTGCAATTGCACGCCGGCTTCCGTTCGCTGCACGAGCGCGTGCTGGATGCATACGAGGCCTTGCTGCTCGACGTGATCGAGGGCGACCGCACCCTGTTCATCCGCTTCGACGAAGTGGAATGGGCCTGGCGCGTGGTCGACCCGATCCTCAAGTACTGGGCGCAGGAACGCGAATTCATCCATACCTACCCGGCGGGCACCTGGGGGCCGCAGGAGGCGAACCGGCTGTTCGACGCGGAGGATCAGGAGTGGCGAAACAGCTTGTAGTCTGGGGTCTCCTGTTGCTGTTTTTCGGCGCGGCCCAGGCCGAGCCGCCCAGGCTGAAAAACCGGCTCGCCGGCCATCCCTCTCCGTATCTCGCCCTGCACGGAAGCGACCCCGTCGCCTGGCAGGAATGGAACGCAGACACCGTGGCGCGCGCGAAGCGCGAGAACAAGCTGCTGTTCGTGTCGGCCGGCTACTACGCCTGCCACTGGTGCCATGTCATGCAGCGCGAGTCCTACAAGAACCGGGAAATCGCCGAATTGCTCAACCGCAGTTTCATTCCGGTCAAGGTCGACCGCGAACTCAATACCGGCCTGGACGATGCGCTGCAGGAGTTTTCCGCGCGCTTGCAGAAAATATCCGGCTGGCCGCTCAACGCCTTCGTCACGCCCGAAGGCTATCCGGCCTTTGTCTTGTTGTACGCGCCGCCGGACGATTTCAGGAAAGTGCTGACGCGGCTGGACGAGCGCTGGAAGGCCGATAGCGCCGGCGTGAAGAAACTGGCGCAGGAAGCCGCGCCTGCAGAAACCCAGGCCTTGCAGCGCCAGACGCTGAACGCAGCCCAGCTCGCGCGCTGGGAGAGCGGGTTTCTGCAGCAACTGCACGCCGAGATGGACGATCTGCGCGGCGGTTTCGGCGAGGTCAGCAAGTTTCCCATGGCGCCGCAGCTGACGCTTGCGCTCGAACTGCAGGCCGCCGGGCCGGACACGAAACTGGAGGCCTTCCTGCGGCTGACCTTGGACCAGATGGCCGCGCGCGGCTTGATGGACCATGTCAACGGCGGCTTCTTCCGCTACACCACCGACCCCGGCTGGGAAACCCCGCATTTCGAAAAAATGCTCTACGACAATGCCCAGCTGGCCTTGCTGTATTTGCGTGCGGCGCAGGTATTGAAGGAACCGCGCTATCGCACGGTGGCGCTGCGCGCCGTGGATTTCATGCTGGATGCGCTGGCCGCGCCGGAGGGCGGCTTGTATGCCAGCACCTCGGCGGTGGACGAAGCGGGCAGGGAAGGCGCCTATTACCTGTGGAGCAGGGATGAGCTCAAGCGGCATCTGAATGACGCCGAATACGCCGCTGTGCGCCGAGTGTGGAAACTGGATGCGGCGGCGCCGTTCGAGCTGGGTTATCTGCCGGGTGAATGGGCGGTGCCGGCCCGGGCCGAACAACCGCTGCTGCGGTCGGCCGCAGCCAAGCTGAAACAGGCACGCAAGAACGAGCCCCTGCCCAAGGACGACAAGCGCAACGCCGGCCTGAACGGCCTGGCGCTGTCGGCGCTGGCCGCGGCCATGCGCGCCGAGCCGCGCTACCGGCAGGCCGCTGCCAGCGCCTACCGGTTCATTCGCGGACAAATGATGAGTCCCGACGGCCTGTACAAATCCATGGCAAAGGGGAAGAAACTGCCGGGGGCCGAGCTTGAAGACTATGCGTTCGTGGCGAGAGGCCTGCTCGATTATGCCGAAGCGGCCGATGTCGAGGATGCGCGCAAGGATGCCTTGAGGCTGGCGCAAACGGCCTGGCGACAGTTTTCCGATACGCAAGGGTGGCGCCGGGAACGGCAGGCATTGCTGGCAACCGTCAGACCCGAGCCGGCATTGGCTGACGGCCCGGTGGCATCGCCGTCGGCGGTATTGATCCAGACCACCATGGGATTGGGCGATGCGGGCTTGGCTGCACGGGCGCGCGAAGCCCTGCAATGGTATTCGCCGGCGATGGGGCGGGATCCGTTCAGCTATCCCACGCAGGTGCTTGCCTATCGGCAAGCGGTGAGCGGTGAACGGTGAGGGGTGAGGGGTGAGGGCGGGGCTACACTTTCCTTGCCCCTTGCCCCTAGTTGGCGTTCTCTTCCGACTCCATGGCCAGCTGCGGCGGCCGGCGCGCCACTTTCACCTCGAATTCCATGCTGCTGTTCTTGCGCGCGACCGACAGTCGCGCGGTATCGCCCGGTTTCAGCACCGCGATCAGGTTGAGCAGGGAAGAAGAATCCGACACCGGTTTGCCGTTGACCGCGACCAGCACGTCGCCGGGTTTCACCCCGGCGCGGTCGGCGGGGCCGTTTTTCAGCACGCCTGCAATCAGGGCGCCTTCGCCGGTTTTCAGGCCAAAGGATTCCATCAGTTCGGGCGACAGGTCCTGCACTTCGATGCCTACCCAGCCGCGCGTCACGCTGCCTTCGCGAATGATCTGCTCCATGACCTGCTTGGCCAGGCTGACCGGAATGGCGAAGCCGATGCC
>DCVO01000008.1 GCA_002327405.1 Thiobacillus sp. UBA2186
GTGATCTTCGTCGCCTTCGACCGCGGCTTCGCGCCCATCAAGAGCCTGCTCGAACACAGCATGGCGCGCGAGTCGAACGAGGAAATGGGGCTGGTGTGGGCAGCTTCCTCGCCGGACGGCCATTACATGAACAACCTCTGCCGCGCCTGGGCCGACGCCCTGGAAAACTTCCACTACCTGCCGGTTTCCATGGCCAACCGCGACTCGATCGAGTCTGCCGTCGCCGGCGTCGTGGAAAAACTGCTGGCCGAATTTCCCAGGGCGCGCCAGGCCGACGTATACCTGGCGGGACCCGAAACCTACGTCGCGCCCGCCGTGACGCAGCTCCTTGCGGCAGGATTCCCGAAATCCCAAGTCACCGCGATGGCGGTATGAATTTTCACCAAGGAACAAAGCATGTCAGACGACAAAATCAAGGAACTCGCCGCCAAGGAAATGAGCGTTGAACAGCGCATCCTGCGCGCCATGCGCAAAACCCTGGCCAGCGTGGTGCGCGACGCGACGCCGCGCCCCGGCACATCGGGCTTTCTTTCCGACGACACCGTGGAGCAGATCAAGGCCTGCTTCGAACTGATCGCCACGCGCGAACGCGAGCTGGGCGACGCACTGGGCCTTGCCGAAGCCCGTCCGGTCTACCCGGACCAGGAACAAAGCGCCAAGCCCGTGCAAATCACGCGCAAGAAGCCCGGCAACACGACGCACTGAGCGAAACCCCTCAGGCGGCTTCGCGCGACAGCACGTCGAAAGCCACCCTCAGCCAGGATTCATGGGGCTCGACAATGCCGCCCAGCCTGAGCCGGTAACGCGTGCCGTCATCCTGGCGCAGCGACAGTTCGCGCCCAGCCAAATAGGCGGTCCGGGGCAACAGTAGATTGCTGGTTGCCCCCTGGCTGGCACTGGCCAAAGGCAGGAAAAGCGCCGCCGCCGTTTCCTTGCCGTGGCCACCGGTTTCCCATTCGATCTCCACCCGCTTGGGGTATTTTGAGAGTACCTCGGTGCCCAGCAGCCATTGGTCGCCTTCCTCAGCCAGCCAGCGGACAGCCAGCAGCTGCCAGGCCCCGTGGCCTTCGTCGCGGTCGATCGCCATCAGGCCGCCGGGTTGCAGTTCGCGCTCCTCGCTCAGCACGAAACCGACGCCCTTGCCGCTTTCGTCACGCAGGGTAATGAATTGGGTATTCGCCACGATTCCCGGCAGTGGGGAAAATATCTTGAGCACCTGTTCCGCTCCGAACACCGCCCGCACTTCGCCAAAGCGCGCTTTGCGCGGGCCTCCGCGACTAGAGCCGGCACGACCGATCACTTTCGCGAGTTTCTTGCAGACCGCGGCCCGCGGAGTATCCGGCACCTGACCCGCCCGCTGTTCAAGCTCGTGCATGGCACCATGGAAATCGAGGTAACGCAGTCGCCCGCCCGGCACCCAGCGGTCATCTATCCTGTCCGGTCCGCCCGTTGCAGTCAGATCAACCATATGCGTATGGAGGCCGTGCCTCAGACCTGATTCCGGTACAGGCAGCTCATGAAGGTCGTCGAGCAATTCCAGCGCCGGCCGGATCTCTGCCGGATCGAATGCGTAAGGATTTGCCAGATCGTACAAGAGCGTCATCACATACTCGCGCGCAGAGCTGGTTTGCCTGCCCTCAATCTTCAAGCCATCGAGCGCAATGCCGGCGCTTTCCACGGCCCGATAGATTTTGTGCAGGCGCCGCCAGGCCGATTCGGCCGGCCGCCGGCCGCGCAGGTACTCCCAGCGCATCCCCAAGGAAACATAACGCAGGCTTTTGGCGGCGATTTGGGGCGCCAACGACGCGAATTTTCCCGGTTCGTCACTGCCCCTCAGCACCAAATTCAGGAAAGGCAGGTAGGCAACGGTCAACTGATCCCAGAACAGTTGGCATTCTCGCCATAAAGTCTGCCTGGAAGTGTCGTTTCGCTCGTGGCTTTTAAGGTACTGGTCGACGAGTCTGGCCTGCAAGGGCAAGCCTGCTTCTTCGATCATCGACAGCATCTTGATGCGATTGAGTGCGTCGCCGCGGGTGTCGCCATTGTAGCGCTCAAGCCCTTCCACCAGAACGTGATGGATATCGTAATCGGAGGAATCCGGCAGATTGTTCAGCCATCGCTGCGTAGTTTTCACCGACACAAAGGGCGCGCCCCGCTGACGATCCGTTCCTCTCGTCAACGACCTGATTTTTTCCAAAAAGCCGATCATTCCCTATGCGTGCCGGTCAAATCCCTGAAAACCGAAAACGGCGAGTGCTGCAGTGGGCAGTCGACGCCAGTTTCGGCAAAACGTACAATACGCACCCAAGTTCGGCTTGGATATTACCCCACAAGGGAATGCAGAGCGCATGAAACAAAAGCATTACGGAAGCAAAGCCTGCAGACTGAATGCTTTTTGTGCGCGGATAGCAAATATGCAAGCGTGGCCAAGTGGTTTAAGGCACCGGTCTTGGCGCCAAGGCGCGAAGCGGCTGCGCTAGTGCAGGCTAACCTGCGAAGCAGGTTAAGGGCGATAGCCCGGCCGGAATTACAATGCCGCAACGCGGCATTGCGGCGAAGGCTAACGCGAGCTTGCGAACGTTAAGCGAGCAAAGCTCGCGGCCGTAGCCAAAACCGGCAACTTAAATTTTTTGGAAGCGTGGCAGAGTGGTTGAATGCACCGGTCTTGGCGCCAGCCTCGCAAAGCGAGGCGCGCCAGCGAAGACTAACCTTCAGGTTAGTCGGAGCTAAAACCAGCAATTTTTTATAGGAAGCGTGGCCGAGTGGTTTAAGGCACTGGTCTTGAAAACCAGCAACGGGCAACCGTTCGTGAGTTCGAATCTCACCGCTTCCGCCAGATTAAGCAGCGGCCAGGGAATTTCTCTGCCCCCAAACTCAATGTCGACCACTCACACCCTGACCCCCGTCAACCACGACCGCGATAGCGCAGGCATGATCTATGTCTATCCGGTAGTGTCGCGACGGGCGGGCGGCGTGTCGGTCGGCATCAATCTCAACCCCAACAATGCCTGCAACTGGGCCTGCATTTACTGCCAGGTTCCCGATCTCACGCGCGGCACCGCCCCCCCGATTGATCTGGCCCTGCTGGAAAGCGAGCTGCGCAGCATGCTCACCGACATCGTGCTGGGCGATTTCATGCAGACCCGCGTTCCGGAGGGCGCGCGCCGGCTGAATGACATCGCGCTCTCGGGGAACGGCGAGCCGACCAGCGCGAAAGAATTCCCCCTGATAATCGACCTGGTTGGCCGGGTCATGAAGGACTTCGACCTCGTCGGCAAGATCAAACTCGTGCTGATCACCAATGGCAGCCTGATCGACCGCCCGCGCGTTCAGCAGGGCCTGAAAAAAATGGCGGCGTCAAGCGGCGAAGTCTGGTTCAAGCTGGACAGCGCCACGGCTACCGGGCTGCGCCGCATCAACCAGACCCGCACCCTGCCCGAGAAGCATTTCGAGCGGCTGAAACTTGCCGCTTCCCTGTGTCCGACCTGGATCCAGACCTGCGTGTTCGCCCTGGACGGCGCGCCTCCCGACGAAACCGAGCAGGCGGCCTATCTGGCCATGATTCGCCGCATCAGGCAGGAACGGGTGCCGGTGAAGGGCGTGCTGCTTTATGGCCTGGCGCGTCCTTCGCTGCAGCCGGAAGCCCCGCGCCTGTCTGCATTGCCCGCGGCATGGATGGAAAACTGGGCCGAGGCTATCCGGAATGCCGGATTACCCGTTAAATTGACGCCATGATCCTGGAAACCTCAGTTGGACACTCCCGATGGTGCGGTCGGGTTCACGGATGGCGCGAAGCGACGACGCCGCAGGCTAATGCCTGCAAGGAGGAGCGACAAAGCAAGCCGTGTATCCGGACGTGCCAACGGGTGTGTAGCGCTTTCACCCACTGGGTAGAACTTGAAGATGACAGCGATCTCAGACAGCATGAGGCGTTCCAAGGGTGGAAGAGCGGTCAACTGAGGTTTCCAGGATGATCTACGGAATCGGCGTCGACCTGGTGAAAGTGGCAAGGCTGGAAAGCGGCCTGGCGCGCTTCGGCGAACACTACGCCGACCGCCTGCTCGCGCCCGAAGAACATCCGGAGTTTTTCGCAGCCGCCGACCCGGCGCGCTTCCTGGCCAAGCGTTTCGCCGCGAAGGAAGCTTTCGCCAAGGCCGCAGGAACCGGGCTGCGCCCGCCCCTGCGTCTGCGCAGCCTGGCCGTCACGCACACCCCGCTTGGCCAGCCGGGACTGAGTTTCCACGCCGAGCTGACGGCCTGGCTGCAGCAACGCGGCATCACCGGACACCATCTTTCCCTGAGCGATGAGCGGGAATACGTCATCGCCTATGTCGTGCTGGAGAAGAACTGATGCTGGGCCCCCTGATGCTGGACGTGCGCGGCGCCGAACTCACCGACGACGACCGCAAGCGCCTGTCGCACCCGCTGGTGGGCGGGGTCATCCTGTTCGCGCGCAACTACGCAAGCCCTGTGCAACTGGCGCAGCTCACCGCCGACATCCGCGCCCTGAAATCCCCGCCGCTGCTGATTGCTGCGGACCAGGAGGGCGGCAGGGTGCAGCGTTTTCGCGAGGGCTTCACGCGCCTGCCGCCGATGGGCGTGCTGGGCAGGCTCTACGATACGCACCCGCATCAGGCCAAGGCCCTGGCAAGGGAAACCGGTTATGTCATGGCCGCGGAACTGCGTGCACACGGGGTGGACCTGAGCTTCGCCCCGGTGCTGGACCTCGATTACGGCGTATCCAGCGTCATCGGCGATCGCGCCTTCCACCATGATCCGCAGGCGGTCATCGAACTTTCCCATGCCGTCATGCAAGGGATGAAGGATGCCGGCATGGCGGCCTGCGGCAAGCATTTCCCGGGACACGGCTGCATCGTTGCCGATTCGCACGTCGCCACCCCGATTGACGAGCGCGACTACGCGGATATCGCACTCAAGGATTTGCTGCCCTTCAAGGCCCTGATCGACATGGGCCTGGCCGCGGTCATGCCGGCGCACGTCATTTATCCGAAAGTCGATGCCGCGCCTGCCGGCTTTTCGCGTGTCTGGCTGCAAAAGGTACTGCGCGGCGAACTGAATTTCCAGGGCATGATCTTCAGCGACGACCTCACCATGGAAGGCGCGGCCGTGGCCGGCGACATTACCGCCCGCGTCCGCGCGGCGCTCGATGCCGGCTGCGACATGGCGCTGATCTGCAACCGTCCCGACCTCGCCGACGAAGTGCTGGCCGGGCTCGATTTCGAATGGTCGGCCGCCAGCAGGGTGCGGCTGGCGCGACTGCACGGCGAGCCGCACCCTTTATCGATGACGGATTTGCGGGAACAGACCGCCTATAGCCGGGCACGCCACGCCATCGCGTCGCTCGGCCTGGAAAGCGGCAACCTGGCACTGGGCTCCGACCCCACCGACCATACCGGCAAGGCGGCGTGATGGATCACTTCCACGAGCACTCCGGCGACAACGTCATGCATTACCACCCGCACAGCCACGGCCATCGCGCCTTCGGCTGGGCGCTCCTGTTCACCCTCGGATTTGCCGCGGTCGAAGCCGTCGTCGGCCTGGCGGCCAATTCGCTCGCCCTGGTCGCGGATGCGGGACACATGCTGACCGACAGCCTGTCGCTCGGGCTTGCCGCACTGGCCGCCTGGCTGGCGCGCCGCCCGCCCTCGGCACAGCATTCCTACGGCCTGGCCCGCGCCGAAGTCGTGTCAGCCCTGATAAACAGCCTGATCATGCTGGCACTGGTCGCTTTCATTGTTTACGAAGCCTGGCAGCGCTTCACTGCGCCGCGCGAAGTTCAGGGCACGATGGTCTTCGTGGTGGCGCTGATCGGGCTGGGCGTCAATCTGGCCGTCGGCTGGCTGCTGATGCACGGCGAGGAAAGCCTCAACCGCAGCGCGGCCCTGCTGCATGTGGCCGGCGATGCGCTGGGCTCCGTCGCCGCGCTGGCTGCCGGCCTCATCATCATGCTCACCGGCTGGACGCCGATCGACCCCATTTTGTCGGTGGTGATCTCGCTGCTGATCCTGGTTTCCACGCTCAACCTGCTGCGCAAGTCGCTGCATGTGCTGATGGAAGGCGTGCCCTCCAACATCGACCTCAACGTGGTAGGGCAAAGGCTGGCACAACTGGAGCACGTGGCGCGGGTCCACGACCTCCACATCTGGACCCTGGCCAGCGGGCAGATCGCCCTGTCCGCCCACCTCGACGTGAAGGAGCTCGCACACTGGCCGCAGGTGCTCGCCGGCGCGCAGGCGCTGCTGCAAAAGGATTTCGGCATCGGCCACATCACCCTGCAACCCGAAGTCATTGCGCCGGTGCCCGTCACCCTGCACGCCAGGCGCCCGCAAGACCCGCCGCATGACCACGCTCAGTGACTGCCGCGAATGCCCGCGCCTGGCCGCCTTCCTCGACCAGGTCAAGGCCGGCAACCCCGCCTACCACTGCAAGCCGGTGCTGCCATTCGGCGCAGCAAGCCCGCGCCTGCTCATCGTCGGCCTGGCGCCGGGCATGCACGGCGCCAACCGCAGCGGCCGCCCCTTCACCGGCGACCATGCCGGCATCCTGCTGTACGAGACCCTGCACCGCTTCGGCTTCGCCAGCCGGCCGGTGTCGACATCCGCCGACGACGGACTGGAACTCATCGGCTGCCGCATCACCAACGCGGTCAAATGCCTGCCGCCGGCGAACAAGCCGGAAACCGCCGAGATCAAACAGTGCAACCGCCATCTCGAGGCGGAACTGTCAACACTCCGGCCCGGAACCGCCCTGCTCGCGCTCGGCAACGTCGCCCACGCCGCCGTGCTCATGGCCATGGGGCTGAAGGCCAAATCCCGCGCCTTCGGCCATGGCGCCGTGCACGAACTGCCCGCCGGCCTGCGCCTGTACGACTCCTACCACTGCTCCCGCTACAATACCCAGACCAGGCGCCTCACGACCGAAATGTTCCGGGACGTGTTCGCGCGCATCGTCAAAGACTTCAAGGAGTAGCCATGCCCGTCGTCTCCATCAAGCTCGCCGGCAAGCTCACGCGCGCGCAGAAGAAAGCCATCGCCGAGGAAATCACCGCGACGCTGGAAAAGCACGCCGACAAGCCGGCGCGCTACACCTACATCTCGTTCGAAGAACTGCCGGAAGAGAACTGGGCCATCGCCGGCGTGCTGCTGGACGAAGACGAGTAGAAAACCTTCAGGATTAACAGGGAGGAATGGGAGGTAAGGGAGGGCAGTTGAACTATCTATTGTTTTCCTCCCTCAACCTCACTTACCTCCCTGTAAACATTCTGAATGTTCGATCTCAAGACCTTTCTCGCCACGCTGCCCAACCTCCCCGGCGTCTACCGCATGATCGGGGCGGACGAGGCCGTGCTCTACGTGGGCAAGGCGCGCGACCTTAAGAAACGCGTCTCCAGTTATTTCAACAAAAGCGGACTGTCGCCGCGCATCCGGCTGATGGTGGCGAAAATCGCGCGCGTCGACATCACGGTCACGCGTACCGAGGCCGAGGCGCTCTTGCTGGAAAACAACCTCATCAAGACGCTGAGCCCCCGCTACAACATCCTGTTTCGCGACGACAAGTCCTATCCCTACCTGATGATCTCCGGCCATGCCTCGCCGCGTCTGGCCTACTACCGCGGCACCCAGGACAGGAAAAGCCGCTACTTCGGCCCCTACCCCAACGCCTGGGCGGTGCGCGAGACCGTCAATCTGGTGCAGCGCGTGTTCGGCTTACGCACTTGCGAAGACAGCGTGTTCGCCAACCGATCGAGGCCCTGCCTGCTCTACCAGATCAAGCGCTGCAGCGGCCCCTGCGTGAACGCCATCAGCCCCGAAGACTACGCCGCCGACGTGAAGCGTGCCGTGCTGTTCCTGGAAGGCAAAGAAGACGAACTGCTGCAGGACCTGACTGCGCGCATGCAGGCGGCTGCGGAAAAACTCGAATTCGAACTGGCGGCCGGCTACCGCAACCAGATCCAGAACATCGCCAGGGTGCGCGAACAGCAGGTGATCGAAGGCGGAGCCGAGCGCGATGCCGACATCATCGCCGCAGTCATGGAACAGGGCGTGTGGTGCGTCGCTCTGGCCATGGTGCGCGGCGGCCGCCATCTGGGCGACCGCCATTTCTTTCCCAAAAACACCGAGGCAGTCAGCGGCGCCGAGGTGCTGGAAGCCTTCATCGAGCAGCATTACCAGGACAAGCCCATTCCGCCCCGCATCATCGTGAACCAGCCGCTGGATGCCGCAGCCCTTGGCGAACTCCTGTCCGACCAGGCCGGGCACAAGGTGCGCGTGATACACAATCCCCAGGGCGAGAGCAAGGTGTGGCTGGCCATGGCCGAGAAAGGCGCGCAGATCGCCGTCATGCAGCAGCAGGCGCAAAGCGCCAGCCAGGAAGCTCGGCTCGGTGCGCTGCGCGAGGCACTCGATCTGCCGGGGCTAAACCGCATCGAATGCTTCGACATCAGCCACACCATGGGCGAAGCCACGGTGGCCTCGTGCGTGGTGTACGACCAGGGCAAGATGCAGAACAGCGAATATCGTCGCTACAACATCAGCGGCATCACGCCCGGCGATGACTATGCCGCCATGCGCGACGCGCTGACCCGGCGCTACCGCAAGCTGCAGGAGACCTGCGAAGGCGACGGCAAGCGACCGGACCTTGTGCTGATCGACGGCGGCGCAGGCCAGCTCAATGTCGCAAAGGAGGTGATGGCGGAACTGGGCGCCTCCGACATCGTACTCATCGGCGTGGCCAAGGGGCCGGAGCGCAAGGCCGGCCTGGAAGAACTGGTGTTCACCGACGGGCGCACGCGGCAGCTCAGGCCCGACGACCCCGCCCTGCATCTCATCCAGACCATACGCGACGAGGCGCACCGCTTCGCCATCACCGGCCACCGCGCCAAGCGCGGCAAGGCGCGCGTGGGCTCGAAGCTGGAAGACATTCCCGGCGTGGGGCCGTCGCGCCGGCGCAACCTGCTCGCCGCCTTCGGCGGCCTGGACGGCGTGCGCGAGGCGACGGTGGAGGATCTGTGCCGGGTCGAGGGCGTCAGCCGCAAGCTCGCGGAGCAGATCCACGCGGCGCTGCGCTGAAAATCGATGGGGTCAAGACAACCGGGTCAGACGCGAGCGCTCTGACCCGGTTGATGCTGTCGCCCCGGCAGCCGAAGGGCTCTGCGGCTCAACCCGCGAGCGCTTCCGTCACCCAGCCGTTGGCCTGCTTCGCATCGAAGCTGGTGCCGAATTTCGCCTTCAGCGCGCCCATGACCGCGCCCATCTGCTTCGGCGAACGGTCGGCGAGGCCGGCGACGGTTTCGGCGATGAAGGCCTTCACCTCGGCTTCGCCCGCCATCGGCGGCAGGTAGGCGGTGAGGATGACGGATTCCTGTTCCAGCGCCGCACGGCGGTCGGCGTCCTTGATCACGCCGAGCGCTTCCTGGTTGTTCTTCAGGAACTTGCGGATGGTCTGCTGCACCTCGTCGTCGGTGCTCTCGCGGTTGCCGGCGTTCTTGCCGACCATCTCGGCTTCGCCGATCAGGGTGCTGAGCAGGGTGGCGCGCACGCCGTCGGCGGCCTTGCGTGCGAGCATGGAATCTTTTTTCAGTTGGGCGAGCAGGCTCATGGGCGACTCCGTTGGGTTCGGTTGCGCACTGGGCGCGATTCGAGCCCAGCGCGTGTTGCAAGGCGGCCGAGTTTACCCCAGCCCGCCACGGCCCGAACACCGCTTTGCGGATCAGCCGTTCGCGGGCACGTGAGCAAGCTGCAGCCGACGCTCTACCCGAAGCTGGAAGCAGCCGCGCGCGGTCTTCTCGATGCGGATCGGCGCATTGCGCTCGATGAGTCGGCGGGCCAGCAGGATCAGACGCGCTTCGAGATTGTCACTGATGTCGGGCAGGCGGATGCGGGGGTCGAGCCGCAGCTCGCGGTTGCTGAAGGCGGTGCGGCCGGTTTCGACATGGTCGCTCAGCAGTGCCCACAGGATCGACCCGGCCACGCCTTTTATCAGGTAGTCGGTGTCGATGAAGATGCTGTCATTCTCGGCAAAATGGCGTACCTGCAGGGGCGGGCCCGCCGACGAGGGTGCGGCCGGCGAGGGGCGAGGGGAGGCCCGGACCTCGTCGCGGGAATCCGTCGGGCCGTGGTGCAGGAGCTGGATGGCCGCCCCCAGTCCGCCCGCGAGGGAAACCATGACGT
>DCVO01000118.1:0-176 GCA_002327405.1 Thiobacillus sp. UBA2186
TGAAAATGGTGCTGGGCGGCGAAACCCTGTCGGGCGAGACCATCCAGCAATTAAGACAGCGCCTGGAAGAGAAAAACCTCACCAGCGGCATGGGCGACTACAGGACCCATGACATCACCGAAGCCTATTTGAGCCGCATCGCCGGCGACATCAGGCTCGCGCGCCCGATGAAGATC
>DCVO01000118.1:285-4414 GCA_002327405.1 Thiobacillus sp. UBA2186
ACGGCGACGGCGACCGCCTCGGCGTCGTCACCAAGGACGGTGCCATCATCTTCCCCGACCGCCAGCTCATGCTGTTCGCCGACGACGTGCTTTCGCGCAATCCCGGCGCCGAGGTGATCTTCGACGTCAAGTCCACGCGCAAGCTGTTCGACTGGATTCGCGCACGCGGCGGCAGGCCGACCTTGTGGAAAACCGGCCACAGCTTCATCAAGGCCAGGATGAAGGAATCCGGCGCGCTGCTGGCGGGCGAGATGTCGGGCCACATTTTCTTCAAGGAGCGCTGGTACGGCTTCGACGACGGCATGTATGCCGGCGCGCGCATGCTGGAATACCTCAGCAGGCAAGCCGATCCCAATGCCACGCTGAAGAGCCTGCCCGACACCGTGAACACGCCCGAACTGCAGATCAGGATGAACGAGGGCGAGCATTACGCGCTGATGGAGAAACTGCAGAAGACCGCGAAGTTCCCCGATGCGCAGGAAGTCATCACGCTCGACGGCTTGCGGGTCGAATACGCCGACGGTTTCGGCCTTGCCCGCCCTTCCAACACCACACCGGTAATCGTGCTGCGCTTCGAAGCCGACGACGAAGCCGCCATCAAGCGCATCCAGGACGATTTTCGGCGCGTTATCCGGGAACAGGCGCCGGACCTGGATCTGCCGTTCTGATGGCCCACGGATCAGGCTGCCCGGCCTGGGCTTCACGGCCGAATTCGACCAGCCAGTCGCGTTCCAGCAAAGCGGCAACCCGCTGGGCCGCAACGGGTCCGCTGACAAGCTCGCCCTGCACGACCTGGCACCCCAGATGGCGAAGCCGGACAAGCTGCTGCCGGTTCTCCACTCCCTCCGCCACCGCATCCAGATGCAGGCCCTGGCACAAGGCAAGAATGGAACGGATGAAGGCCTCGTTGATGAGCGCCTCCTCGATGTCCTTGACAAAATAGCGGTCGATCTTCAGGCAATCGAACGGGAAACGCTTCAGGTGCGCCAGCGACGAATAGCCGGTGCCGAAATCGTCGATGGCGAGCGCCACGCCCAATTGCTTCAAAGCCAGTATCCGGCTCACTGCCCGGTCGATATCCTGCATGAAAATGCCTTCGGTGAGTTCCAGTTGAAGACATTGCGGCGGCAGGCCGGAGACTTCCAGGGCCGTGCGCACATTGGGCACGAGCGCTTCATGCCAGAACTCCTTGCCGGAAACGTTCACGGCAACGCTCAGCTCCGAAAAGCCTGAGGCATGCCAGGTTTTGGCCTGTCGGCATGCGTCGATCAGCAGCCGCCTGCCGACATTGAGTATTTCGCCGGTTTCGTCCAGCAGTTCCAGAAAATCGGCAGGCCGGAGCAGGCCTTTATGCGGATGATTCCAGCGCAACAGCGCCTCCACCGTCTGGATGCGCCCTGTTTCGATATTGAGTTGCGGCTGGTAATGGAACTCGAACTCTCCGCGCTCCAGGGCGTAGTGCAGATCGGTTTCCAGCTGCAGCCGCTCCTCCGCCATGGCGTTCATCGCCTTGTCGTAGAGCTGGAAGCGGTTGCGGCCGCTTTTCTTGGCGTGGTACATCGCGGTATCGGCGTTCTTGACCAGTGCGGCCGGGCTGTCGCCGTCGTGCGGGTAGAGGCTGACGCCTATGCTGCAGGTGCTGAATATCTCGCGTTCGTCTATGCGGTACGGATCGGCGAGCCGCACGATGATCTTCTCCACCACATGCAGGACATGGCCGATCTTGTCCGCTTCGGTGATCACCACCACGAATTCGTCGCCGCCCACGCGCGCCACGATGTCCTCATCGCGAACGGCATTCCTCAATCGCATCGCCACCTCGCAGATCAGGCTGTCGCCGCTGGCGTGGCCAAGGGTGTCGTTGACGAGCTTGAAACGGTCGATGTCTATGAACAGCACGCCTGCCAGCGCCCCGCGCCGCTGGGAACGCGCCAGTGCCTGTTCCAGGCGGTCCATGAACAGCATGCGGTTGGGCAGGCCGGTCAGCGCGTCATGCGTGGCAAGATGCTCGCGTTCCCGGCTGGCGCGGCCGGCGTAGCGGACTGCGGCAAGAGATGCGGCGATGCCGAGCAGCATCGCGATGCCGGAAAGCGTATACATCCAGAAGCGGGCAACCTCATGCGCCTTGGACGCCTTGGCGCTTGCGGCCGCAGCCAGCTGCTGCGTTTCCGCGTCAAGTCGCGACAGCACTTCAAGAACCTTGTTCTGGGCAGGAATCGCCTCCCTCAACAGCAACGCCTCCGCCCCTTGTTCGTCAGCCTGAAGCGCGTCCACGACCCGGTTCTGGATCGGCACTGCGACAGAAGTCAGGCGGCCTTGCTGCTCCAGCAGCGCGCGTTCCTTTTCGCTGAGGGGCAGCCTCAGGAATTCGGCTCTCGCATTGATGAAGTCCTCGGCATTGCGTCCATATAAGAGAGACAGCTCGTCACGCTCGAGAGGGTCGGCACTTTCGACCATTCTGAACAGACTCACGGTCCGCTCGCGCGCAGACACCACCATCGTCTTGGCGAGATGGAGCTTGCGCATGTGCACGTCAACCATGGTCTTCAGATTGTCCGACGTGGCGGCCAGCTGCTTGAGCCCTATGCTGGTAACGAACAGGATCAGCAGCAGCTGGACGACAAAGCCGGCAAGCAGCGCAAGCTTCCAGCCCGGGCTTGAATGTTGCCGCCCCATGAAGCGGCGAGTCAGGTTTTTATTTTTACCAGGCATGGACGTCGTTCCTCCAACCAGCCGTCCGTAGCAGCAAGAATTCGGCTATTGTTCTTCTGGCGCATGCGCGGAATCGGGATTTCGCGCACGCAGGAAAAGCAAGAACGGCCGTTTCCCGGGAAATTTTATCCTGGCGTCAGCGTTTCCATATGCTCATTGTCCCACAAGTCGATCGGGGTCTCTTGCGGAAACCGGCAAATTCGCCGGGAATTCTGGTCTAGGATGGAACATTATTACCAGGAGAGGGTGAGGCCGTGGATATTGCGGTGGAACACCAGCCGGACCTGGCGCAACCGGGATCGCCAGGCGTATTCGACCGGCCGGCCTGGGAGAAGGGAGCTTCTGCCTTCCCGTGGATTTATTACGAAGACGAAACCTGCAAGCGCCGGATATTGCCGCCCTGAAGAACCAACGCAGATGAACATCAAGACAAACTGCCTGCTTTACCGTCCAGGAAAGAAACCGGAAGAGATCCCGCTCGACCAGATAAGCGAATATATCCGCGACACCGGCAATTTCATCTGGATTGACATCGCCGATGCCCAACAGCCCTTGCTGGCCAAACTGGGCGAAGAGCTCGGATTGCACGAGCTGGCGATCGAAGACGCGCTGACCACCCACCAGCGTCCCAAGCTGGAAGAATACGGCGGGCACCTGTTCATCAGCGCGAAAACCGCGCAGCTGCTGGAAAACCACATCTTCTTCGGCGAGGTGCATTTCTTCGCCGGCGCCAATTTCGTCGCGTCCGTGCGCCACGGTCCCAGCCTGAGCTTCGCGCGCGTGCGCGAACGCCTGGTTTCCGTCAAGAACGGCGTAAAGCCGGGCAGCCCGTTCGCGCTATACCTGGTGCTGGACCTGATCGTCGACCATTATCGCCCGGTGCTGGAGAGCATCCACGAACGCTTCCGCGCCCTGGAAAGCGTGTTGCTGACGGACGCGCTCGATCGCGACGACCTGGAAAAACTCTATAACGTGAAACGCGAACTCAATTCGCTGCGCGATGCGGCCGAACCCATGCAGGACATCGTGCAGGATCTGATCCGGCTGCATCCCGAATTCGTCACCAGGGAACTCAAGGCCTATTACCGCGATGTGCACGACCACGCAATGCGGGTGACGGACTCCATCGACACGCTGCGCACCAATGCGTCCGACGCCATGCAGTTCCACCATGCCTCGCTGACCATCCGGCAGAACGAATCGGTGCAAAAGCTGGCCGGTTGGGGTGCCATTCTGGCCGTGCCCACCGTCATTTTCTCGCTCTACGGCATGAACTTCGACTGGATGCCCGAACTGCACCAGAGCTGGGGCTATCCGGCCGTGCTGGCCGCCAGTGCCGCCATCATGGTCTGGCTCTATATGCGGCTAAGGAAACGCGGCTGGATTTGAAAGGCGGTGAAGGGTGAAGGGTGAAGGG
>DCVO01000118.1:4579-25272 GCA_002327405.1 Thiobacillus sp. UBA2186
CGGCTTCGGTTCGCTCCAGCCAGGCCAGGTGCAGCGTGCCGGCCGCATCGAGATGGATCACGGGATCGCTTTGCACGCCCGGCCCCGAAGCGCCAGGCACGGCTGCGTCGTCGGCAAATGCGCTGCCGCTCCAGTCGCTCAGCCAGACATCGGGCGTACCGTCGCGCTCGTCGTCCCATGCGACCACAACCCGGCCGTTTTGGCTGGCGGCCATGGCCGCGTGCCATTGCGCGATGTTGNNATGTTGTCGCCGAAGCTGTCCTGCACCTTGAGATTTTTCCCGAAGGAACGGCCGCCGTTGTCGCTGAACGCGGCAAACACGTCATAACCGGAAAGAAAATCGCGCTTGTCCAGCCAGGTTGCGGCCATGCAGTCCGGCCCGCATGAAGACAGCGCCGGGCGCATGCTGCCCATGCCCGCCCCCAGGTTGATCGTGCGTACCTGCGGCATATCGATCAGCCGGTAGGGCGCAGCGAACTTCTTTCCGTCCGCGCTGTGCGCCGCCAGCATCTCGGTGTGCTTCTTGCGGCGGTCTTCCCACACAACCGTTACTCCGCCTTGCGCGCTTGCGGTCAGCGCCGGATAGGCCTGGTCATCGATTGGCAACTGGTCTTCGACCGGCACGCTGTATTCGGCCCTGACGCCGTCGGCAACAAGCACAAGCCGCGCGAGCATGATGCGCTTGTATTCGCCCGCCTGTTCCGCCCAGGCGGCATACAGGGTGCGCTCATCCAAACGCGCGAGTGTGGCATGCGCTGCCTCTTCGCGGCTCAATTTGAAGGCCTTGCCCTTGTCGGCAGGCCTGACCCAGACCGCGCCGCCCTCTTCCCATGCCGCCACGAAGCGGCCCTTGCCCACGCCCTGCACCACCGGCTCGTAGCATTCGCCGGCACTCAGCGCTTGCGGTTTGGAAAAGGCAGCCGCGCGTTTTTCGCGCATGGCCACCCAGCAGCGCGGGTCGCCGTTTCGGTTGTCTTCCCAAACCAGCGCGATGCGCCCGTCGGACTCAGCCAGGCCCTTGCGGTTGGCCGATTCCAGATGATGGAAGATCTTCTTGTCCTTGACGGCGCCCACCTCGACAGCGGGCGAGAACTGCCAGCCGGCAAACGCCGGCATGGCCAGCAGCATCAGTACGGCAGCGGACCGTTTCATTTCTTGGCGAGGAATTCGAGCAGGGTCTGCGTCTTGTAATGGCCTTCGATCACGTAACGGTCGAAGTCCTTGAAGTCCTGCACGGTCTTGAAGCCGGGCGCCTTGAATATTTCCTGGCCCTGCGGCGTCAGGTACACGAACAGCGGCGTGGCGAAAGCCTTGAAACGCGTGCCCAGCTCCGCCTCGGTGATGCGCTCGCCGCTGGGCAGCCTGAGGCGCTTGCCGCTCTCGGCATCCACGTAAACGAGCACGAAATGCTCGGGGTACATCTTCTTCAGCTCGGCATTGGAAAAGCTTTGCTTGTTGGTGTGGTCGCACCACGCGCAGCCGTAGCGGCCGAAGTAGAGGAAGATGGGCTTGCCGGTTTCCTGCGCCAGCTTCAATCCCTTGTCGTAGCTGACGAAGGGATAGTTCGGCGGCGGATCGGCCCAGGCCGCGAGAGAAAAACCGAATAGCAGGGCGACAAAGAGGCTATGCATGTTCAAAGTTTTCATGATTTCAATTGTGATAAGTTCTACACCAAGTTCAACCAGTATATTCCTGCCATGAACCAGTTCGACAACGCCCGTATCGGCATAGTTTCCATTTCCGACCGCGCCAGCACCGGCGTATACGAGGACAAGGGCCTGCCCGCCCTGCGCGAGTGGCTCGCCGCCGCGCTGTTCAACCCGCTCGAATTCGAATCGCTTCTCATTCCCGACGAGCAGCCTGCCATCGAGGCCGCGCTGAAGGAACTGGCCGACGAAAAGGACTGCTGCCTCATTCTCACCACAGGCGGCACCGGTCCCGCGCCGCGCGACGTCACGCCCGAGGCCACGCTGGCGGTGGCGGACAAGGTCATGCCCGGCTTCGGCGAGGCCATGCGCGCGGTGTCGCTGAAGCATGTGCCCACCGCCATCCTCTCGCGCCAGGTCGGCGTGGTGCGCGGCAAGAGTCTCATCCTCAACCTTCCGGGCCAGCCCAAGGCGATCGGCGAAACCCTGGACGGCGTGTTCGCCGCCGTGCCGTACTGCATCGATCTCATCGGGGGGCCTTACCTGGAAACGCGCCCGGAAAAGATCCAGGCCTTCCGCCCCAAGTCCGCCATTCGCCAGAAAACCTGAGGAGACAAACCATGGTCGCCATGTTCGATGCCTTAGCCGGCGCCTTCCGCAGCCTGTTTTCGCTGCGCATGCTGTGGCTGATGATCTGGCCGGTGCTGGCGGCCATCGTGTTGTGGGCCGTGCTCGCCTTCGCGTTCTGGACGCCGCTGCAAAACGCCTGGCTGTGGCTGTACGAATACCTCGGCATCGCCGAGTGGATGACTGGCATCGAGCCGGCCTGGATCGGCGCAGCGCTGCAAGTGATATTGCACCTGATGCTGTTCGTGCCCCTGGTCATGCTGACCGCGCTGGTGCTGACCGCGATCTTCGGCATGGACGCCATGGTCAAAACGGTAAGCGACGGATTCTTCCCGCAACTGGAAAAGCGTCATGGCGGCGGCGTCATCGGCAGCGCGGCCAACGCCTTCATCGCCGTGGTGGTGTATATCGGACTGTGGGTGGTGACCCTGCCGTTGTGGCTGCTGGGCCCGGTGGGCGCCGTGATTCCCCTCATCACCGCCGGCTATCTCAACCAGCGCCTGTTCCGCTACGACGCGCTCGCCATCCACGCCGATGCCGGCGAACTGAAAGCGGTCATCGAGCAGAACCGCGGCGGGCTGTGGGCGCTCGGCATCCTGCTCGCACTGGTGCAGTTCGTGCCGCTGCTGAATTTCTTCGCGCCGGTGTTCACCGGGCTGGCCTTCATCCACTACTGCCTGGGCAAACTGCGCGACAGGCGCAGCGGACAACCGTTCACGGCGTAGCCGGCACCGGTGTCGCAGGCGCGGCGGGAGCGGGTGACGCGCTCTCCTCCAGTGCCTTCCGGCTCGCGCCCAGGCTCATCTTGTTGGGCACGAATTTGTCCTTGGCCGCCTGCTCGCCTGGCGCATCCACGCTGAGCCGTCCCGCATCCAGTCCCTGCTTGAGCAGCGCATCGCGCATCGCCACACCGCGCGCCTGCGCGAGTTTGACCAGTTCCGCGTCGTCGATCTTGGTGCGCCGGGTCAGGCGCTCCAGCAGTTCGACGTGAAAGGCGGACGCGGGACCTTCGTCGCGCGTCTTGAACTGGCGGCCGAGGCGCTCGACCAACTGGCTTTCCAGCAGCTGCGTACCCACGCCCGCATCCTTGCTTTTATAGCACGCGCGCAGCTTCAGGTACGCCTCCTTGCCGACCTCCTTGGCATAGCCGTCTTCCAGCCAGGTCTGCACCTTGTAGTTGTTGACGTCCACCGGTCCGGGCGCTTCCCCGGGCTCCAGCCTGGTGCCGGCGACCTCTGCCGCTTGCCGGCGCATGGCCAGTTCCTGCAGGGCGCGGCGGTCCGCTTTGGGGTCATAGGCCGGTTGCAATGTCAGGGTCAGCGCGGGGCGCTTGGCCATGGCCTCGCTCACTGCCTTGAGCTTCTCCTGTTCCGGCGGCAGCAAGGTGCTGCTGCCCGGATCGAACTCGATGGCCTCGAGCTTTTCCGAACTGATGCCGAGCAGGCTGCCGATGGCGCGGAAAGGTGCGGTCACCAGCTTGGTCAGCACGTTGACGATGGCCTTCCACACGATCTTGCCGTAGCTGAACTCGGGATCGTCGAGACTGCCGGAAATCGGCAGGTCGATGTCGATGACGCCGTTGCTGTCCTGCAGGAGTGCGATGGCCAGATCAAGCGGCAGCTTCAGCGCGGTGGGACTTTCTACGCGTTCGCCGAGTTTCAGCTTGTTGATGACGAACTTGTTCTCGCCGGTGAGCTGGCGATCCTTGATCTTGTATTCCAGGTCGACCGACAGCCTGCCGGAGTCGATCTTGCGCCCGGCGAACTTGCCTGAGTACGGCGTCAGGTTGTTCATCTCCAGATTGCGGAAAGACAGCTTCAGATCGGTGAAGTCGGTGGCGCGGAACGGCTGAATGGCGCCGCGCACGCGCGCCGAACCGTAGTCGTCCACGCTGCCGTCGAGTTCCACCTGCGCAGTGGTGGCGGGATCGGTGGACAGGCCGGCGATCACGCCCGAAAGCGAATGCATGCGCGTGCCGAATTGCGGTGTCAGAGAAAGATCGGCGAACTCGGCATTGGCGTTGTCGATGCGCAAGCGCTCGATTGCGATGGGGAAGCCGTCTGCGGTTTCCTTGCTCGCGGGTTGCACCGCGACGGGCTTGGGCGCATCGGCCTTGGCCGGCTGCGCTTGCGAGACCAGCTCAGGCTGGCTGCGCAGGATGCGTTTCAGGTTGATGGACTGATCCTCGAAAATGATGATCTTGCCGAAAGGCTTGTTAGCCACCAGCTCGTTCATGTGCAACCGATCCGGCGCCAGGCTCAGCTTCAGGCTGTTGGAAGAAAGCTTTTCCCAGCCCAGGAAGGCCTCGGCCGTGTCCTCTTCAATGATGGCGAGATCGTTGATGGCGAAGCCGCCGCCGTAATTGAGCTTCATGCCCTTGCCGCCCCTGGCGAAATCCAGCCTGCCGCTGGTGGAGACCGCCCCCGATTGCAGATCGAGACGGGCAAGCCGGCTGACGTAAGGCGCGAACGGCTTGAGCGACATGCCGGCCAGTTTCAGATTGAGCCTGCCGCTCGCCTTGCCCGGCACGATGCTGCCGCTGGCGCTGAACTTGCCGCCCTGCCTGACATCGAGCGACGCTTCCAGTCCGACGGCTTTGTCGAGGTCGAGGCTGAGATCACTCGCCTTGAAGCGGCCGTTGACGATATCGAGCTTCATCGGCGAGGGCGTGGACAGGTCGCTCACCGCGACCTGTATGCCTTCGACGCCGAAACGACCCAGTTTCACCACCATGGCCGGCTGATCCGATGCATGGGTGACAGCGGCCGGTTTGGCGACACTGGCAGGTTTCTCCAGGATGCTTTTCCAGTTGAGCTGTTTGTTCTTGCCGATGGCCACCGCGGTTTTCACGCCGGCAATATCGACGGCATCCATGTCCAGTTCGCTTGCGGCCAGGTCGTAGTTGGCATTCGTCAGGCTGGCACTGCTCAACTCAGCGACATTCTCTACGCCCGAAAATACCCTGGCCGAACCCAGACTTGCATTGACCGGGCCTATCCTGATCGCCGGGGCACTGGCGATCTCGCCCGCCAGCGCGGTGTCGAGACCGAAACCCGCGGCCTCGACACGCAATGGGCGCACATAGCCTTTATCGGTGAAATTGGCCGACCAGTCCTCCACGCGGAAGGATCGCACTGCGAGTTTCCACGGCGCAGTTTCGGGCAAGGCCGCGGGTTTGGATTCAGTCTTGGGCGCAGGCGGCGGCACATCGCTCGCCACGGCAAAAAGTTTCCGCCAGTCCAGCGTACCGTCCGCCTCGCGCGTGGCCGAGAGCTTGCCGGCTTTCAGGCTGATTTCCGCGACATCGAGTTTCTGCGCATGGAGGTCGAGATTGGCATTGCCGATTTTGGCTTCGGCCAGTTCCAACACCGGCGCGCCGCCGCCGCGTGGCGCCAGCGCCAGGTTCTGCAGCACCAGATTGGCGCCATCGATCTGCACCCAGGGCTTGTTCTGGCCGGACTTGTCCTTGACCAGCGCGAAGCGGTAGCGCGTGCCCGCGGCCAGCACGCCCGAGGGCAGCTCGAAATTGCGCGGCGTCTTGATGACGTTGAGCAGGTTGGTGAGGCTCACGCCTTCCAGCGCGACCTCGCCGTCCGACTTCACCGGGTTGAGCGACACGTCGCCCTTCCACTTGAGCGTGCCGCCCTGTTCGGGCAGCTTGGCCGCAATCAGGTAGTTGCCGCGGTCCTCGGGCAGGGTGGACAGGCCTTCCATCTGCACGCCCAGCGGGCGCAGTTGCACATGGAAGGGATCGCCGACGCGATTGGCGTCGACATATTCGATGTCGCCCTTCTCGACCTTGATGCGGTCGATGAGCACGCGCGGCATGGTATCGCTGGGCGGCTCCTTGTCCTCTTTGAGCTTGGCGATGAGATCCGCCCAGTTGAGCTTGCCGCCCTTGCGCACCACGAAATCGGCGTAGGGCCCCGAGAGCTCTACATCCTTCATGCGCCAGGCGAAACGAAACAGCCCCAGGGTTTCCAGGTTGACGTACAGGCGTTCGAAGCCGGCGAGCGGCTGGCCGCTCTTTTCCGCGAGCTTCAGGCCCTGCACCGTCGCTTCCAGGGTCAGGGGATTGAACTCGACTTCCTGCACCGTGAGCCGGCTGGCGAGCTTTTGCTCGCCCACCCAGGGCAGGATTTTCTTCGCCAGCGGGTCGACCAGGAAAAAGCCGAACAGCACGTAGAAGCCGAAGAGGCCGGCGAAGATCAGGAAAGGCAGGCTGAGCAGGATTTTAAGCAGGCGGGCAGGCATGGTCTTCCCTGGTTTTTTTGTTGTCTTTCCAGCTTAGTAGGCAATCAGCGCCTCATGCAAGCACAGGACGAGGCCCCGGCTTAAGAAACTTTTAGGAATCCCTTAAGCATCATTTAGCAAACGGTTTTTTCTGCCCTGCCTATCATCCCGCATCGACTGTCACAGAGGAGAAAACCATGCGCACTGCCTATTCCCTGCTCGGCCTCGGCCTTGCCACATTGCTTGCCGTCCCTGCCTCGGCCGGCGACACGTCCGCCAAGAAGGCCATGGTCGAGCGCGGCCGCTACCTCATCGCCACCAGCGGCTGCAACGACTGCCATACGCCCGGCTACATGCAAAAGGATGGCAAGGTGCCCGAGTCCGAATGGCTGACCGGCGAAAGCATGGGCTGGCAAGGCCCATGGGGCACGACCTACGCCGCCAACCTGCGCCTTGCGCTCAGCCAGATGACGGAGCAGCAATGGCTCGCCCGCGCGCGCGGCGCGTACCGCCCGCCCATGCCCGGCCCCAGCCTGCACGCGATGACCGACGCCGACCTCAGGGCGATCTACCGCTACGTGAAAAGCCTGCCGCTCAAGGGCAATCCGGCGCCGGCCTATGTGCCGCCGGGCGGCCAGGTCGCGACGCCCTATTTCGACTTCACGCCGAAAAACCTGCCCAAGCAAGCGGCGGCCAAATAAGGGGGAGAACACCATGACTGAAGCTGTCGAACCCGGCGCCTTGCGCGGCATGCTGGAAAACATGCTGACGATCCGCGCCTACGAGGAAAAGGCCGCCGCCATGCAGGCCGTGGGCCAGGCCGCCGGCACCTGCACCTCGGTCGGCCAGGAGGCGGCGGCCGTGGGCGTGGTCGCCGCCCTGGGCGCGGAGGACCTCATCCTCACCAACCACCGCAGCGCCGGCCACCTGCTCGCGCGCGGCGCCGATCCGGCGCGCATCTATGCCGAGGTGCTGGGCAAGGCCACCGGCTACTGCAAGGGCAAGAGCGGCTCGCTGCACGTCTCGGCGAAGGAGCTCGGCGTCGTGCTCACTTCCACCATCGTCGGCGCCGAACTCTCGCTCGCCGCCGGCGTGGGGCTGGCCAGTTCCATGCAGGGACGCAACAATGTGGTGGCCTGCTTCTTCGGCGACGGCGCGGCCAGCGAGGGTTCGTTCCACGAATCGCTCAACCTCGCGGCGGTGTGGAAGCTGCCGATCCTGTACGTGTGCGAGAACAACCAGTGGCAGGCCTTCGTGCACCGGCGCGAAACCATGCCCATGGACCACATCAGCGACTGGGCCGCATCGCACGGCATGCCCGCCGCCTCCGTGGACGGCAACGACGTCGAAGCGGTATACCGCGCCGCGCAAGCGGGCATCGCCCACATCAAGACCACTGGCCAGCCCTATTTCCTAGAAACCTGGACCTACCGCACGCGCGGCCACTACGAGCCGGACGACCAAGGCTATGTCGATCCGGACGAACTTGCCGCATGGCGCGCACAGGATCCGATCGATCGCCTGCAGAGAAAGCTGGACCTGGATGCGGTAGAAATCCAGGTCATCCAGAAGCGAGTGGCGCAACGCATCGAGAAAGCCTGGAACGAGGCCATCGCTGCGCCCTATCCGGCCTTAGCCGACCTGACATCCGACGTCTACGCCTAACAGGATGTTGAAAAACTACTGCGGTGGCCATCTGCTGCGTTGCGCGATGCTCGCTCCCTCGCCTATCTGCCAGATATGTCTCGGTCGCTGCGCTCCGCGCGCCTTGCATCTGGCCATCCTCGCTACGTTCTCAACACCCTGTTAAGGAGAAAGAAACCATGCAATGCCTCACCATCAACGACGCCATCGGCCAGGCCATTGCCGAGGAAATGCGCCGCGATTCGAACGTGATGATGTTTGGCGAAGGCGTCGCCACCAAGCGCGTCGATTTATTGAACGAATTCGGCGGCAGGCGCATCCGCAACACGCCGCTCGCCGAAGGCATCATCGCCGGCGCCGCCGTGGGCGCTTCCGCCATGGGCATGCGGCCGGTGATCGACCTGCTGTTCGCGCCATTCATGACGCTGGCCATGGACGAGCTCGTCAACAGCGCCGGCAAGCTGCGCTACATGTCGGGTGGGCAATTCAAGTTCCCGCTGGTGGCGATGGCCATGACCGGCACCGGCTGGACCGTGGGCGCGCAGCACAATCACAACCTCGAAGCCTGGTTCGTGCACAGCCCGGGGCTGAAAGTGGTGATGCCTTCCACCGCCGCCGACTTCAAGGGCCTGATGAAATCCGCCATCCGTGACGACAACCCTGTGCTGTTCTTCGTGGAAATGGCGATGACCTTTGATTCCGGCGAAGTGCCCGACGGCGAACACCTCGTGCCGCTGGGCAAGGCGGCCGTGCGCCGCGCCGGCAGCGATGTGACGCTGATTTCCTATGGCAAGTCGGTGCGCGCCTGCGAAGCCGCCGCCTCCCAGCTTGCCGAGAAGGGCGTGTTCGCCGAGGTCATCGACCTGCGCTCGCTGAAGCCGCTGGACGAGGCAGCCATCCTCGCTTCTGCGAAGAAGACCGGGCGCGTGGTGGTGGTGCACGAGGCCAACCGCATGTGCGGCGTGGGCGCGGAAATCGCCGCGATTCTTGCCGAGAAAGCCTTCGTTGCGCTGAAGGCGCCGGTACTGCGCATCACCAGTCCTGACGTGCCGGCGCCTTCGAGTTACCCATTGGAACTGGCCTTCGCGCCGCAGGCCGATGCCATCGCAACCGCTGCCGCAAGCCTCTTTGAATCCGATCAGAAAGCGGTCAGGGAGATTCAATCATCCTGACCGGCCGTTCCACTGCCAGCCTGAAGCGGCCGCGCCCGGTTTTTTCGATGCGTAGGCAAGGACAGCGCTCGGCCAGGCGGCGCTGCAGAAGGATCAGCCGCGCCTCCAGGTTGTCGCTGATGTCCGGCAGGCGCAGCGAAGGGTCGAGCCGCAACTCGCGGTTGGAAAATTCGCTGCGCCCCCGGGCATGGTCGGACAGGAGCTTCCACAGGATGGTGCCGGCCACGCCCTTGATCAGGTATTCGCCGTCCACGAACACGCTGTTGTCGGCCGGGTAGAGCTTGACCGCCACTTCCGCGCCGGAAGCTGGCAGTGCAGGCACGACAGGCTGCTCGTCGCCGCCCTCGCTGTTGTGCTCGAAGAGCTGCATGGCGAAGCCGATCTGCCCGGCCAGCGCCATCAACGCATCTTCGTCCTCGTAGGTGAAGCGCAGCTTCTGCTCGCTTTCCACATACAGCACGCCCAGCAGCCGGCCGCCGGCCACGATCGGCACCGCAAGCTGGCTGTGCGGTTCGGCCAGACCGGGAAAAGGGATCTCCTTCTCGCCGTCCTCGCCCAGGCTGTCGCGCAGGGCGCGGCTGTATGCATAATCGCCGGTGAGGAAAGCGATGCGGATGGGCGTCTGCTGCCCGGCAGCGACGCCGATGACGCCCGCGCCCAGCGCCACTTCCGAGCCCACGCCGGATTCCGCATAGCCCAGGCTCGCCACGGTGTAGAGGCGGGCATTGGCCCCATCGAACATCAGCACCATGGCATGGTCGATGTCGAAATGCTGCGCGAGCCCTGCCAGCAATTCATCCAGCAGCGAGGACAGGTCGGTGCATTTCGCCAGGCGTGCCGAGCACGCGCGCAGCGCCGGCATGTGGTTCGCCGGCATTGGACTGGATTCGGGCACGGCAGGCTCGGTGCAATGGATGTCGAGCACGCGGTAAATGTCGGAGCTGCGCAGCTTGAACACCTTGCTCATACCGGTCTGCGAAGCCACGCCCGCAAGCCGCGCCTTCATGTATTCGAACAGCGGGCCTTCGGTTTCGGTGCGCAGGTATTGCAGAGAAAGCTGGTACTGGACGCCGGTGGCGGGCTCGATCACCTGCGCCTGGGCATAGGGGTTGGCCAGCACGTTCGCGCGCGTCTTGCTGAAGAACTGGAAGGACAGCGCGACATGCCCGCTGTCCACGTAGTGCACCTGCGAGAGATAGGCCACGTTGGGCGTGCCGTCCGGGGCGCTGGTGGCGATCTGCGCGGGGATCGCGCCCTCGAAGCAGCGGCGTATGGATTCGAGCGTGAGGTTCATGTCTGCGCGGCCAGCTTCTCGCCCGCCTTGGGGCCGGGCGTCTGGTTGAACATTTCGTCCGGCTCGAACTTCACCGCCACGCTGTCCTCGCTCCCGGCCAGTACCGTCTTCACAAACTCGGGCCGGTAGCCAAGCCGCATCAGCTCCTCGATCACCGAATCCCGATAGGCGGCAATTTCCGCCCGGTCACCAACCGACAGCGGCACGATCTCCCGCACCCGGCCCTTGAACTGCAGGGTCTCGTGGGTCGTCGGCCGGGTGACCGCCACCGCGATGGCGCCATTCTCGCGCAGGCATTGCAGCACGCGCGCCGAATGCGTGGTGCTCAGGAACACGGTGAGCGTGCGCCGGTCGGGCGATACGCGGATGCCGAGCCCGCGCGCCAGCGCAGGCCGGTTCTGCGCGTCACGCCCGGCGACGTTCATGGAAGTGAAGCGCTGGACGAAGGCCGCGTTCGCCTCGCTCAGCAGGGGAGGATCGTCAGCCTTCGCTCTCACTGTCTCCCCCGGTTCGTTCAGGCGCCTTCGACCACTTCGCGCACCAGCCGGAAGATGGCGCGGCTGGCCTTGGGCGGCTTGTTGTTCGCCGCCTCGAAGCGGGCGTTGCGGATCAGCTGCCTCAACTGGGTCGTGTCCGTCTGCGGGTATTCATTCAGGAACAGCGTGACCGCCTCGTCATTCTCGATGAGCCGGTCGCGCCAGCGCTCGATCCTGTGCAGCAGCGCCTTTTCCTCGTCCGATTCGCCGCGCCACGCTGCAAGCTGGCGGGCGATGGGTTCTTCGTCCACGCCGCGCATCAGGCGGCCGATGTACTGCAACTGGCGACGGATCGCCTCGTGCTTGGTGAAGCGGCGGCAATCCTCGACCGCCCGGCGCAGTTCCTCCGGCAAGTCCAGCTTTTCCAGCTTGTTGGCCGGCAGCCTCACCAGTTCCTTGCCGATGTCCTGCAAGGCGTGCATGGCTTCCTTGCGCTTGGTCTTGGAAAGCGGCTGGATGTCCTCGCCCTCTTCGGGGGCTTGCTCAATATCGCGCATGGGAGGTTAGGGACAGTAGAATAGACGCTTATTTTATGCCGTCTGTGATGCCTAGAGGTATTTTGGATACCTTTAGAAATCGTAGCGAGCGGTCGTCAGCCGGGCCCGCCCGGAGCGCAGGAACCGGAGTGTATTCGTACATACACATGAGGATTCCGAGCACTGGACGGGCCCGGATCACGGCCGCGCAGTAGATTTATACAGGTATCCCATGAGCAACTCGCATTTTTCCTATTCTCAGGACCAGTTCAAGAAAATCGCCCAACAGGTGCTGGATTACGCCCGAATCGCCGGCGCGACTGCCGCCGACACCGAGGTGTCCGAGGGCTTCGGCCAGACCGTGACGGTGCGCAAGGGCGAAATCGAAACCGTCGAATTCAACAAGGACAAGGGCGTGGGCGTGACGGTGTACGTCGGCCAGCGCAAGGGCCACGCCAGCACGTCCGACCTGTCCGATGCCGCGCTCAAGGCCACGGTGGAGAAAGCCGCCACCATCGCCAAGCACACCGCCGAGGACGAAGCCGCCGGCCTGCCCGAGCGCGAATGGCTGTCCACGGAACAACCTGATCTTGACCTGTTCCATCCCTGGAATCTGACGGTGGAAGAAGCCGCCGAACTTGCCAAATCCTGCGAAGCCGCCGCCTTCAAGGTCGACCGCCGCATCGACAATTCCGAGGGCGGCAGCGTGTCGACCCAGGCCTCGCATTTCATCTATGCCAACTCGCTGGGCTTTGCCGGGGGCTACGCCAGCACGCGCCAGGGCATTTCCGCCGCGGTGATCGCCTCCGAAGCCGGCGCCATGCAGCGCGATTATTGGTATACGACTGCGCGCGATGCCGCCGACATGAAATCGCCCGAATATGTCGGTCGCATGGCCGGCGAGCGCGCGGTGCGCAGGCTAAAGGGCCGCCGCCTCTCCACGCGCAACTGCCCGGTGATCTTCGAAGCGCCGATTGCCTCCGGCCTCATCAGCAGCTTCGTCGGCGCGGTGTCCGGCGGCAGCCTGTACCGCAAGTCCTCCTTCCTGCTCGACAGCATGGGCCAGGAAATCTTTTCGCCCATCGTCAACCTGCGCGAAGACCCCTTCCTGAAAAAAGGCCTCGGCTCCTGTCCCTTCGACAATGAAGGCGTGAAAGTCGCCGCGCGCGACGTGGTGAAGAACGGCGTGGTGCAAGGTTACTTCCTGTCGAGCTACTCTGCGCGCAAGCTGGGCATGACCACCACCGGCAACGCCGGCGGCAGCCACAACCTGATCCTGCAATGCACCGAAGCCGGGGGCCAGCTCGGCCTGCCGGCCATGCTGAAGAAAATGGGCACCGGGCTTCTGGTCACCGAACTGCTGGGGCACGGCACCAACATGGTCACCGGCGACTACTCGCGCGGCGCCGCCGGTTTCTGGGTGGAGAACGGCGAGATCCAGTATCCGGTGGAAGAAATCACCGTGGCCGGCAACCTCAAGGACATTTTCCGCGACATCCAGGCCATCGGCAGCGACGTCGAAGTGCGCGGGAGCAAGCTGACCGGCTCGATCCTGGTCGGCAACATGATGGTGGCGGGGAATTAAGGAGAAAGGCGTGAAGGGGGAATGGGGAAGGGGGAAGGGTCGGTTCCAGGCGTATTGGCTCGCCCTGGTCTTGGCCCTGTTCGCCCTTGCCGCCTGCGACCGGCCGCCGCAGCTGCCGCGGCTCAATAACGGCGACGTCATCCTCGCCTTCGGCGACAGCCTCACCCACGGCACCGGCGCTACGCGCGACAGCGCCTATCCCGCGGTTTTGAGCAAGCTTACCGGGCATACCGTCATCAACGCCGGCGTGCCGGGCGAAACCACGGCCGAGGGCCTGGCGCGGCTGCCCGACGTGCTCGAAGAAGTGCGGCCCAAGATCGTGCTGCTGTGCCTGGGCGGCAACGACATGCTGCGTCGGCACGACGGCAACAGCACCGAATCCAACTTGCGCCGGATGATTGAAACCATCCGCGCCAGCGGCGCCGGCGTGGTGCTGATCGGCGTACCTGCTCCTGCATTGTTTTCGGGACCACCCGCTTTCTACGAGAAACTCGCCGACGAATTCGACCTGCCCTACGAGGGCGAAATCTTCGACGAAGTGCTGAAGACCCCGCGCCTCAAGGCCGATCCCATCCATGCCAACGCCGAAGGCTACAAGGTGGTGGCGGAACGTCTCGCCGATCTGCTCGAACAGGCGGGAGCAATTTAACGTGAAACAACGCGAAGCGTTTCCTTGTCCCCCTCTCCCACGGGGAGAGGGCGGGGGAGAGGGAACGGACACGGCGGCTGCTGCGTTCATGATTCGGGTTGACGCAGCCGCCATGTCCGTCAGGTTGAGAACAATCAGCCCCCTCCCCTCTCGCCGGGGAGGGCTGGAGAGGGGTATAAAGAATGCCGGCCAATCGCACCCTGATTGCCCGCAAGCTACGACGCGACATGACTGATGCGGAGCGATTGCCATGGCAGCAGTTGCGGCAACAACAAACCGGTTTCAAATTCCGCCGCCAATTTCCGTTGGACGCCTACATCCTCGATTTTGTAAGCCTTGATGCTCGACTATGCCTTGAGATCGACGGCGGCCAGCATGCGGATAATCCGGATGACATCGCTCGTGATCGCTTCGTTCGGGCCCAGGGTTTCAGGGTGCTTCGATTCTGGAACAAGGAAGTACTGGGAAATATTGAAGGCGTCATGCAGGTCATATGCCAGCATTTACCCCCTCCCAACCGCCCAAGGACTGGCTTGCAAGCCAGTCCCGTTCCGGCGGGGCAAGGCCAGGCAGCCGGCCTTGCCTCTTCCGCCTCCACCCCCCGGCAAGCGGGGGAGGAGCAAAATCCGGATGCTTCCCAGACATTCCCTCCCCGCTCGCCGGGGAGGGTTAGGGAGGGGTAAGGAATTTGCCCGATACCGACATCAATCAGGGAGAGAGACCACCTGAATGAATGCCTTGCTTGCCTCAAGTCGTTTGATCGACCAGATCAACGAACACATCGGCCGCCTCGTCATGTGGGGTGTGCTCGTCGCCACCCTGGTCGCCACCGGCAATGCGCTGGCCAAGCATTTCCTTGGACAGGGCTCCAACGCCTGGCTGGAAATGCAGTGGTATCTGTTCGGCGCGCTTTTCTTATTGGGCGCAGGCTACACCCTCAAGCACAACGGCCACGTGCGCATCGACGTCATCCACCAGCGCCTGTCCGATAAAACCCGGGCCTGGATCGACCTTTTCGGCGGCCTGCTGTTCCTGCTGCCCTTCGCCGGGCTGCTCGCCTGGCTGTCGTGGGCGCTGTTCGCGGAATCCTGGCGCATCCAGGAAATGTCGCCCGACGCCGGCGGGCTGCTGCGCTGGCCGGTGAAACTGCTGCTGCCGCTCGGCTTCGCCCTGCTGTGCTTGCAAGGCGTCTCGGAAATCATAAAAAGCATCGGCGTGCTGGCTGGCCGCTATCCTCCACCTGAAGAAAAACCGGTGGAAGAGGTGTGATGGAGTTCCTCGCGCCGCTGATGTTCGCAAGCCTGGTCGTGTTCCTGCTGCTGGGCTACCCGGTGGCTTTTTCGCTCGCGGCCAACGGCCTGCTGTTCGCCTTCATCGGCATCGAGGTCGGCCTGTTCGATTTCGCGCTCATGCAGGCGCTGCCGGAACGCGTGTTCGGCATCGCCGCCAACCAGACCCTGCTGGCGATCCCCTTCTTCACCTTCATGGGCCTGGTGCTGGAACGCTCGGGCATGGCCGAGGAACTGCTCGACACCCTGGGCCGGCTGTTCGGCCGCGTGCGCGGCGGGCTGGCCTATGCCGTCATCTTCGTAGGCGCCCTGCTCGCCGCGACCACCGGCGTGGTGGCGGCGTCGGTCATCGCCATGGGCCTGATCTCTCTTCCGATCATGCTGCGCTACGGCTACGACAGGCGCCTCGCCTCCGGCGTCATCGTCGCTTCCGGCACGCTGGCGCAGATCGTGCCGCCCAGCCTCGTGCTCATCGTGCTGGCCGACCAGATGGGCGCCTCGGTGGGAGACATGTACAAGGGCGCGCTGCTGCCGGGCCTGGGACTGGTGCTGATGTTCATGCTGCTGGTGCTGGCGATTTCCCTCTTCAGGCCCGCCGCCGTGCCGGCCCTGCCGGCTGCCGCGCGCATGCTGTCGTATTCGCAGCTGACGCTGCGCGTATTCACCACGCTGGTCCCGCCGCTGGTGCTGATGTTCCTGGTGCTGGGCACCATCTTCCTCGGCGTCGCCACCCCGACCGAGGNNATGGGCGCGGCCGGCGCGCTGCTGCTGGCGCTGGCCAAGGGCCGCCTCAAAGTCGACACGCTCAAACAATCGATGGATTCCACGCTCAGGCTCACCAGCTTCGTGATCTTCATCCTCATCGGCTCCACCGTGTTCGCGCTGGCCTTCCGCGGCCTCAACGGCGACCTCTGGGTGGAAGGCCTGTTCGAGCATCTGCCCGGCGGCGTCATCGGCTTCCTCATCGCGGTGAACCTGCTGGTGTTCCTGCTCGCCTTCTTCCTCGACTTCTTCGAAATCGCCTTCATCGTGGTGCCGCTGCTGATGCCGATCGCGCTCAAGCTCGGCATCGACCCGATCTGGTTCGGCGTGATGCTCGCCGTCAACATGCAGACCTCCTTCATGCATCCGCCCTTCGGCTTCAGCCTGTTCTACCTCAAGAGCGTGGCCCCGCCCGAGATCAGGACCACCGACATCTACTGGGGCGCGGTGCCTTTCCTCATGATCCAGCTGGTGATGGTTGCGCTGGTGATCGCCTTCCCGGAACTGGTCGGCCACCAGGCCCAGGCCGTCTCCGGCGGGGTGATCGAGATCCCCATGGAGTCGGACGGCTACGGCGACTATTTCCTGCCGAGGGAGTGGCGGTAAGGTCTATGCAGCAACGCATCGCCGGCTTCCATCAGGACGAGGAAAACCACTGGGGCGCGGAGCTCGAATGCGGCCACTCTGGTGTCTCAACCCATAAGTTTGCGTACATGCCGAGACGCGCATCCGCGCGCCAAGTGCGCGAAGCGAACCGCAGCCATAGCCGTAGCTATGGCGAGGATGAGCGACAAAGCAATCGGCGATGCGGGGCGCGTCGAACATAGCGAAACTTATGGGTTGAGACACTAGGGCCTGTTAACGCCAATTTCACGCCTGCGACGGGGGTGTGCCGCCTGACCGGCTATGAGGCAATCCTCACCTGCCCCCTGCCCGCCCCCTTTGCCTCGTACATGGCTTCATCGGCGCGGCGCATGAAGTCGTCGATCGACTCGCCGGGCACGTATTGGCACACCCCAAAGCTGCAGGAAACGACCCCGACCGGCTTGAACTTGCGCACTGCCAGCATTTTGTGCAGGCGCGCGGCTGTGTTGGCCGCCTCATCCAGCCCGGTCTCAGGCAACAGCAGCATGAATTCGTCGCCGCCGACGCGCGCCAGGTGTTCGGTGACCCGCACCTCGTTCTGGACCTCGCGGCTGACGAAAACCAGCACCTGGTCGCCGACCGCATGGCCGTGGGTGTCGTTGATCTGCTTGAAACGGTCGATATCGAACATGATCAGGGACAACGGCCTCTGGTAGCGCTCGGCACGCTGTATTTCCGCATGCAGCAGTTCGTAAAAATGCCGCCGGTTCCAGGTTTGCGTGAGCTCGTCGGTGTCGGCTGCCGTGCGCAGCTGCTCTTCCAGCCGGATGCGGTCGGTGATGTCGACATTGACGATGATGCCGCCGATGATTTCGCCGGCCTCGTTGCGGATGGGCATGGCCGAGTTGAGGATGATCTTGCGCGCGCCGTCGAAACTCTCGATTTCGATTTCCTCGTTCAGGCTGGTTTCGCCCTTGCTGACGGCGCGTGCCGCAGCCCACTCTCTCGGCACGATGCGTTTGCCCGAGTCGTGCCACCAACCCTTGTATTCGTCGTACTGGTCAATGCCGACAAAGCGGCTGACGGCCCAGATTTCCTGTCCGGCAGGGTTGCCGTAGACGATGCGGCCTTCGCGATCAGCGATCCATATCCCGACCGGCAACGCATCCAGCACCCGCCCGAGCAGGCCAGGTGTCTGCATCAAGGTGTCTTTATCGTTCTCCGCCATATCTGTGCCTTCGCATGCCCGATGGTTTCCCCTCGGCCGGCATTTATATTTAGGGTCGGGCGCAGCTGCTGCTACGCGCCGCCACATTTTTCATTCAAGCATATTCGGCGGCATTCCGCTCGAACCCGCTTCACGGCAGCAGCCCCTCCATGCGCTCGCCCCGGCGCGGCTCCGCCATCATGCCTTCCACAGAATCGCGCCAGGCTGCGTAGTGCAGGGTCTGCTTGTGCAGGGCGGCATCGTGTTCGCTGCGGTAGGCTTCATAAAACATGAAGCGAGTAGGGTCTTCCGGGTCCTGGAGGAAATCAAAACGCAGATTGCCCGGCTCGCGGACCGAGGCTTCGTGGTTGAGGCGACAGGCTTCGATGAAGGCTTCGACATGTTCCGGCTTGACGCGCATGTGGACCAGGGTCGTGTGCATGGCTATCCCTCGCTGGATGACGGCAGGCAGGCGTCCTACTTAACGTAATAAAGAAAATTCTGGTACGGCGCTTCGGCGATCTTGAACCACTGTATTTGCGCGTCGCGGAAGGGCTTCCAGCTGCCGTACAGGGTCTTGAACACCGGGTTCTTGCCGGCCTCCTCGGCGTAGATTTCGAAGGCGGTGCGGCGCGCGGCGAGCATGACGTCCTTGGGATAGGCATGCAGCTTGGCGCCCTGCTGCACCAGGCGCATCAGCGCCGGCGGGTTCCTGGCGTCATAGTCGGCCAGCATGCGCGTGTTGGCCTCGGCGCAGGCGGCCTGAAGCGCGGCCTGGTAGGGCTCGGGCAGCGCGTTCCATTTCTGCCGGTTGAGCAGGAAAGAGAGCTGCGCGCCGCCCTCCCACCAGCCGGGGTAGTAGTAGTGCCTGGCGACGCNNTCGGCGGCGTCGAGCGCGCCGCGCTCCAGCGCGGGATAGATGTCGGGGCCGGGCAGGGTCTGCGGCACGGCGCCCAGTTTGGCCATGATCTTGCCGCCCAGGCCGGGGATGCGCATTTTCAGGCCGCGAAGGTCGGCCAGCGACTTGATCTCGCGGCGGAACCAGCCGCCCATCTGCGCGCCGGTATTGCCGCCGGGGAACTGCACGATGTTGTATTCCTTGTAGAGTTCGCGCAGAAGCTCCAGCCCGCCGCCGGAATACATCCAGGCGTTCTGCTGGCGAGCGGTCAGGCCGAAAGGCAGCGCGGTGTCGAAGGCGAGGGCCATGTCCTTGCCGACATAGTAGTAGCCGGCAGTGTGGCCCGCCTCGACCGTGCCGGCCTGCACCGCGTCCAGCACCTGCAGGCCCGGCACCAGCTCGCCGGGCGGGAAGACGCGTATCCTGAAGCGCCCGCCGGTGATCTGCGCGACACGCCTGGCCATGGTTTCGGCGGCGCCGAAAATGGTGTCGAGGCTTTTGGGGAAGCTGGAAGTGAGGCGCCAGCTGATCTCGGGCAGATCCTTGGCCATTGCCGCCGGCAGTGCGCCCGCGACCAGGCCTGCCGTCGCGCCCTTGATGAAGTCTCTTCTGGACATCGTTTTTCCCCTTATTTCTGCTCGGGGGATTATAAGGCCGGCATCAAAAAGGGCGGCTTGCGCCGCCCTTCAATCTTCCTTCCTCCCTCTTGACGGGGGAGGGGCCGGGGCAGAGGGCACCCCGGCGAGAGGCGCCGCTCCCCTCTCCCTCGGGGAGAGGGCCCGGGGGAGAGGCCGCTCCCCTCTCCCTCGGGGAGAGGGGCCGGGGGAGAGGGTGCCTTGGGGAGAGGGGCCGGGGGAGAGGGCGGGAAATGGAGTCACCCACGCTTGATTTCCCCCGTTTGTTACCCTTGTCGGCCCTCTCCCCCGCCCCTCCCCCCAGGGGGGAGGGGAGTACGACGAACGGAAGATTGGGTCAGGTACACCCCCTCTCCCTCGGTAACATACAAGGGTAAAACTACACGGCAACTCAGGCCGCCTTGGCGTACTTCTCTTTCACCGCGCGTGCCTCTGCCGCCTCCTCCGGGCTGTTCCACAGCCCGGTGCGGCGAAAGGGAGCGTTCTGGTGTCGGCCGCTGCGCTTAACCTGGCCTTGGGCCAGGTTAGCCTCCCCCAAACGGCAACTCAGGCCGCCTTGGCGTACTTCTCTTTTACCGCGCGTGCCTCTGCCGCCTCTTCCGGGCTGTAGGCCTTGCCGCTCCACAGCATGCTGTAGGCGATTTCCTCGTTGCCGTTTTCGCACAGTTCCAGTACTTGTTTGAACAGGGGCTGGAAGGTCTCGGAGCGGTGCGACTGTTCGTGCTGCTCGAAGGACTGCCAGAAGGTGACGATCAGCGCCTCCTTGCCGGCGAGCGGGCTTTCCACCGCCTGGCCGATGGTGGAGCCTTCGTTGGACACGGCGCCGGAGTTCAGCGCGACGAAGCCGCCGACGAAGCCGGTATCGGAATGGTAGGTCTTGACGTTCTCGCACAGGTAGGCGACGCGCTCCTGCAGGTCGTCCACCGTATACTCGGGCTTGAGGATGACACGGTTGATGGTCACTACGCCGTCGGTATTGAAGCCGGGAATCAGTCCGCTCATGTTGGTTCTCCTGTCAAAAATTGAGGATAAAGCACGCTTATCTACCCATAAGCAATACAGCAATGCCTAATATATATACCTGAGTAAAAAAGTCAAGTATTCCCGCCCTGCGCTTAGGGTTACTGTCCGGGTCAATTTCGACTCCCGGCTTGGTAGAATTCATGTTTCTGCAAACCCTCAGGTCTCGATCCCATGTTTTCCCGCAAGCAAACCCTCGCCCTCACCGACCCCGAGCTGTGGGCCGCCATCCAGAACGAAGACAAGCGCCAGGAAGAGCACATCGAGTTGATCGCGTCGGAAAACTACACCAGCCCNNGGCTATCCCGGCAAGCGCTACTACGGCGGCTGCGAAAACGTGGACATCGTCGAGCAGCTGGCCATCGACCGCGTGAAGGCGCTGTTCGGCGCCGAAACCGCCAACGTCCAGCCCAACTCCGGCTCGCAGGCCAACCA
>DCVO01000069.1 GCA_002327405.1 Thiobacillus sp. UBA2186
GAGGCGAGGATGCCGAGCACCAGTTCGGCCACGATCATGGTCACGAAGAAGGCCGGGCCGTGGCCCTCCTCGTTCTTGAACACGACGCGGTCCACGGTGTGGCCGATCACGCGCGACAGGAACATGACGAAGGTGTTGACCACGCCCTGGATGAGCGCCAGCGTGACCATGTCGCCGTTGGCGGCATGTGCCACCTCGTGGCCGAGCACCGCCTCGGCCTCCTCGCGCTTCATCTGGCGCAAAAGCCCGGTCGACACCGCGATGAGCGAGCTGTGCTTGCTCATGCCGGTAGCGAAAGCGTTCACGTCGGGCGCATCGTAGATGCCGACTTCAGGCATCCTGATGCCGGCCTCATTCGAGTACTTGCGGATGGTGTCGACGAGCCAGGCTTCGGTGGCGTTGGCCGGCGACTCGATGACGCGCACGCCCATCGCACGCTTTGCCGTCCACTTGGAAATCGCCAGCGAAATGAAAGAGCCGCCGAAGCCCATGATCGCGGCGAAGATCAAAAGCGAAGTGAGGTTGAGTCCCTGCGCGGTGAGATAGGGCTCCACGCCCAGCAGGCGCATGGTCGCGGACAGGACCAGCACGATGGCGAGGTTGGTCGCCAGAAAAAGCACGATGCGTTTCATGACTAAGCTCCTGAATGACAGTTGGTTGGTTTCCTCAACATAGCCCCGCCCAAGCCAACCGCACAGCCAGCCTGCGGCGCCTTGGGGAAAAACTTGACACGACGCCAGCATAGCCGAAAATTAAAACCAATAAAATTCGATTTTATTCATCAATTTATTCGTTTTTTTCGAACAATCATGCTCAACTACAAGCACCTCCAGTACTTCCTGCAAGTCGCCAAGTCCGGCTCGGTGAACCGCGCCGCCGAGAAGCTGCACCTCACGCCGCAGACGCTGTCCGGCCAGATCAAGGGTTTCGAGGAGCGCCTGGGCGTCGCGCTGTTCCGGCGCAGCGGGCGCAAACTCGATCTGACCGAGGCCGGCCGGCTGGCGCTGTCCTATGCCGACGAAATCTTCCGCATCGGCGCGGAACTGGAAGAAACCCTGGGCGAATCGCCCGGTTCGCGCATGACCCCGTTCCGGGTCGGCATTTCCGATGCCGTGCCGAAAACCATTTCGCACCGCCTGCTCATGCCCGCGCTGGGCCTCTCGGAACCCGTCAAGCTGATCTGCAGGGAAGACCGGCTCGAGCGGCTGGTCGCGGAACTGGCCATCCATCGCCTCGACATCGTGCTGGCGAACAAGCCCATGCCCGCCAATGTCGACGTGAAGGGCTACAGCCACCCGCTCGGCGAAAGCGGCGTGGCCTTCTTCGCCGACAGGGCGCTGGCGAGAGAAATGGGCCCGGATTTCCCGGACAATCTCGACGGCATGCCCCTGCTGCTGCCCGGCGAGGACAGCGCCCTGCGCGTGCCGCTGCTGCGCTGGCTGGAGAAGAAGGGCGTCAATCCGCGCATCGCAGGCGAGTTCGACGACAGCGCGCTGATGAAGTCCTTCGGCGAGGCCGGCCTCGGCGTGTTCCCCTCGCCCGCGGTCATCGCGGACGAAGTGGTGCGCCACTACCGGGTCGCGCGCATCGGCCAGACCGATGAAATCCGCGAACGCTACTTCGCCATCACCGTGGAGCGCCACGTCAGGCACCCGGCCGTGCTGGCCATGAGCGAAACCGCGCACTCCGACTTGTTCAGGCGGCAAAGCCGCAGAGCGAAAGCCTGATTTGCGTCCAGCGCTTTCAGGCCTGGGCGAGGATCACCTCCAGAAACGCCGGCCCGTAGGTCTCCAGCTTGCGCTCGCCCACGCCGGGCAGTTCGGCGAATTCGGCCAGCGTCTGCGGGCGTACCGCCGCCATGGCGGCGAGGGTGCTGTCGTGGAACACGACGTAGGGAGGCACCCCTTGCTGCTGCGCCAGTTCGCGGCGGCGCTGGCGCAAGGCCTCGAACAGCGGATCGTCGCCGGCGGCAGGCTGGACGCGGGATTTCCTGCTGCGCTTGGGCTGCGCCGCCTGCCTGGCGAGCAGCAGGGATTCCTCGCCGCGCAGCAGCGCGCGGCAGGCATTCGTCAGGCGCAGGCCGCCGTAGTTGTCGTGGTCGGCGACGAGGTAGCCGCGCGCAACCAGCTGGCGGAACACGACGCGCCAGTCGTTGGCGGAAAGATCCTGGCCGATGCCGAAGGTCGAGATCGCATCGTGGCCGAAGCGCCGGATGCGCTCGTCGTCCTTGCCCAGCAGCACGTCGACCAGATAGTTCACGCCGAAGCGCTGGCCGGTGCGGTGCACGCAGGACAGCGCCTTCTGCGCGGCGGTGGTGGCGTCCCAGGTCTGCGGCGGCTCCAGGCAATTGTCGCAGTTGCCGCAAGGCTCTGAGAGGGTGTCTCCGAAATAACCGAGCAGGGACTGGCGGCGGCAGGTGGACAGTTCGCAATAGCCCAGCATGGCATCGAGTTTTTGCCGTTCGATGCGGCGGTGTGCCTCGTCGGCCTCGGATTCGTCCATCATGCGCCGCAGCTGGATGACATCGGAGAGGCTGTAGCGCATCCAGGCATCGGCAGGTGCGCCGTCGCGCCCGGCACGGCCGGTTTCCTGATAGTAGGCCTCCAGGCTCTTGGGCAGATTGAGGTGGGCGACGAAGCGCACGTCGGGC
>DCVO01000012.1:0-10172 GCA_002327405.1 Thiobacillus sp. UBA2186
TTCTTCCAGTCGCGCGAGCGCGCCAATCCCTTTTACAGCGGCTTTTCCGCCTGCGTGCAGGCGGAGATGGACCGCTTTGCCGGGCTCAGCGGACGCCAGTACCGGCTGTTCGAATATGTCGGCGCGAAAGACGCCGACCGCGTCATCCTGCTCATGGGCTCGGGCGCCGACACCGCCGAGGAAACCGTGGCGCATCTTGCCGCGCGTGGCGAAAAGGTCGGCCTCGTCAAGGTTCGCCTGTTCCGCCCGCTGGATGCCGAGGCCCTGGTGAATGCCCTGCCGCCGGGTGTAACGAGCATCGCCGTGCTGGACCGCTGCAAGGAACCGGGGGCTGACGGCGAACCGCTCTACAAGGACGTCGTGACGGCCCTGGCCCGGGCCTACGGCGCGGGCAGGCTGGCCGCGCTGCCCAGGGTGACGGGCGGCCGCTACGGACTCGCTTCCAAGGAATTCACGCCGGGCATGGTCAAGGCCGTATTCGACGCCATGCGGCAGGGTGCGCTCAAGCCGCAGTTCACGCTGGGCATCCGCGACGATCTCACCCATCTTTCGCTGCCCTGGGATGCGGACTTCCGCACCGACGCCAACCGCAGGAACAGCGCGGCAGTGTTCTTCGGCCTGGGCTCCGACGGCACGGTGTCGGCCAACAAGAATTCCATCAAGATCATCGGCGAAGCCACCGAGCGCCATGCCCAGGGCTATTTCGTCTACGACTCGAAAAAGGCCGGCGCCGTGACCGTCTCGCACCTGCGTTTCGGCCCCGACCCCATCCGCTCGGCCTATCTCATCGGCCGCGGCGAGGCGGCTTTCGTCGCCTGCCACCAGCAGTTCTTCCTCGAACGCTACGACATGCTGGATTACGCCGCAGCGGGCGGGGTGTTTCTGCTCAACACGCAATCGCCGCCGGCGCAGGCCTGGGATACGCTGCCGCGCCGCATGCAGCAGCAGATCATCGACAAGAAGCTGGGCTTTTACGTGATCGACGCCTACAAGGTCGCCGAAGAGGCCGGCATGGGGCGCCGCATCAACACCGTGATGCAGACCTGCTTCTTCGCCATCTCCGGCGTGCTGCCGCGCGATGCGGCCATCGCCGCCATCAAGCAGGCGGTGGAGAAAACCTATGGCCGCAAGGGGCGCAGGCTGGTCGAACTCAACTTCAAGGCCATCGACGCCGCCCTCGACAAGCTGCATCGGGTCCAGACGCCGGGCATGCCCACCAGCACCTGGGAGAAGCCGCCCGCGGTGCGGGAAGGCGCGCCCGAATTCGTGCGCCGCTTCACGGCCGAGCTGATTGCCGGGCGCGGCGATGCGCTGCCGGTTTCCCTGATGCCCGCGGACGGGAGCTTCCCGCTCGGCACCGCGGCCTGGGAAAAGCGCAACCTGGCGCTGGAAATCCCGGTCTGGGAAAGCGACATCTGCACCCAGTGCGGCAAGTGCGTGTATGTCTGCCCGCACTCGGCCATCCGCTCGCGGCTTTTCGCGCCCGAGGCGGCGGCCGGCGCGCCGGCCACGTTCAAGCATGTCGCCGCGCTGGCCAGGGAATTCGCCGGCGCCCGCATCAGCTACCAGACGGCGCCGGAGGACTGCACCGGCTGCGGCCTGTGCGTGGAGGCCTGCCCGATCCACGACAAGCGCAACTTCTCGCGCAAGGCGCTCAACCTGGCGCCGCAACCGCCGCTGCGCGAGGCCGAGCGCGAAAACTTCGCCTTTTTCCTGAGCCTTCCCGAATATGATCGGGAAATGGTCAAGCACACGACCATCCCGGGCGCGATGCTGCTCGACCCGCTGTTCGAGTTTTCCGGCGCCTGCGCGGGCTGCGGCGAAACGCCCTACATCCGCCTCGCCACCCAGTTGTTCGGCGACCGCATGCTGGTCGCCAACGCGACCGGCTGCTCGTCCATCTACGGCGGCAACCTGCCGGCCACTCCCTACACCGTCAACAGCGAAGGCCGCGGCCCGGCCTGGAACAATTCGCTGTTCGAGGACAATGCCGAATTCGGCCTCGGCCTGCGGCTTGCCGCCGACCAGCTGATGCGCCATGCCCAGGGCCTGGTGAGGGCCCTGGCCCGCGACATCGGCGCCGAACTCGCCGAGCCGCTGCTGGCCGCCCGCCAGTCCGCCGAGCCGGAAATCCGCGCCCAGCGCCAGCGCGTCGCCGCCCTGATCGACAAGCTCGAGGCCATCGACAAGCCCGAGGCCCGCAGCCTGGAAGCGGTGGCGGAGTACCTCATCCGCCGCTCGGTGTGGATCATCGGCGGCGACGGCTGGGCCTACGACATCGGCTATGGCGGAGTCGACCACGTGCTGGCCAAGTCGCATGACGTCAACCTCCTGGTACTCGACACCGAGGTGTATTCCAATACCGGCGGCCAGACTTCCAAGGCGACGCCGCTCGGCGCGGTGGCGAAATTCTCGGCCGCCGGCCAGCCCTCGCCAAAAAAGGACCTGGCCAGGTTCGCCATGGTCTACGAGCATGTCTATGTCGCCCAGGTCGCGTTCGGCGCCAGGGACGTGCACACCCTGCGGGTGTTCCATGAGGCCGAGTCCTATCCCGGCCCCTCGCTCATCATTGCCTACAGCCCCTGCATCGCCCACGGCGTCGACCTGTCCCACAACCTGCGCCAGCAGGACCTGGCGGTGAAATCCGGCCACTGGCCGCTGTTCCGCTACGACCCGCGCGAGCGCGAGGCCGGCAGGAATCCGCTGCGGCTGGATTCCCCCGCGCCGTCGATTCCCTACCGGGACTTCGCCTCGACCGAAGCCCGCTTCACCATGCTGGCGCGCAGCCATCCCGAGGCCGCGGCGAATTTCGTCAGGCAGGCGGAAGCGGCCGCGCGGCTGCGCTACGCGGAATACAAGGAACTGTCCGAACTGCCGCTGCCGGGCCGGGACAAGGAGGCATCGCATGATTGATCTGGGCACGAGCTACCTCGGGTTGAGCCTGAAGAACCCTTTGGCGCCTTCCGCCTCGCCGCTCTCCAGAAGCCTCGACGACGCCCGCCGCCTGGAGGATGCCGGCGCGGCCGCACTGGTCATGTATTCCCTGTTCGAGGAGGAACTGCGCACGGAAGATGCCATGCTCGAGCGGTTCCTGGTCGAGCAGTCCCTGGGCCATGCCGAGGCGACGGGCTTCATGCCCGCGCCGCTCAACTACCGCAGCAGCCTCGACCAGTACCTCGAGCAGATCCAGGCCCTGAAGGGCGCGCTGGGGATCCCGGTCATCGCCTCGCTCAACGGCGTGTCGCTTTCCGGCTGGGTGGAACTGGGCACGGAACTGCAGCAGGCGGGGGCGGATGCGCTCGAGCTCAACGTCTATTACGTGGCCGGCAACGCCGGGGAGTCCGGTGCGGAAGTGGAAGCGCGCTACCTGGATCTGCTCCGTGCGCTGCGCGCCAGGGTCAGCCTGCCCATTGCCATGAAGCTGGCGCCGCACTTCTCCTCCCTGCCGCATTTCGTGCGCAGGCTGGAGGATGCCGGCGCCCAGGGGGTGGCGCTGTTCAACCGCTTCTACCAGCCCGACATCGACCTGGAAAGCCTGGCCGTGGTTGACCGCCTGAAGCTCTCCACCTCCGCGGACAGCCTGCCGGCGATGCGCTGGCTCGCCATCCTGCACGGGCGGACGCGGCTGTCGCTGGCCGCCACCGGCGGCGTGCACACGGCGGAGGACGCCCTGAAAATGCTGCTGGCCGGGGCGGACGTCGTGCACATGGCCAGCGCCCTCCTGCAGCACGGGGCCGGCCGCCTGGCCGAAGTGCTGCAAGGCATCGAGGCATGGATGGAAGCGCGCGAGTATGCCTCGGTGAGCCAGCTGAAAGGCTCGCTCAGCCAGCGGCATCAGCACGACCCGTCGGTGTTCGCGCGCGAGAGCTACATCCGGGTGCTGGACAGTTTCACCCCACCCGGCAGCACCCGGCGCTAAGTGTCATGACACAGTTGGCGCGTACTTGGCGCCGAAAAGCCGCGCCACGCCAAGGCTGAGGCTTTTCCCTGGCGGCTGCATGCGGCATCATTTCCCGCGCCATGCGCCCCTCCCTCTTTCCAGGATGAAAAAAGGCGCGTATAAAGTGCAATATCTTGTACATTTTCAGGAAGCCGCCATGGCACTCTCAGCCCGCGATGTCATTCCCCTTTCCCAGGCCCGCGCCAATCTCTCGGAACTGGCCGAACAGGTGAAAGCCGGGGCCGAGAAGATCATCACCAAGAACGGCGAAAGCTATGTCGCCCTCATCGACGCCGACCGGCTGGACTACTACCACCGGCTGGAACGCGAGCGCATCCATCTGCTGCTGCTCGACGACGCGCGGCGTGGGCTCGCGGATATTGCCGCTGGCCGCACCGAGGACGCCGACGCAGCGCTTGCCCGATTGCAAAAAGCTCACGCAAGCAAGGCCGGGCGCAAGCGTGGCTGAACGCCACTTTGCGGTCGAGTTCACCGCAAGCTTCCTGTCCAGCCTGGAATCCATCGAAGCTTTCCTGGCGGAAGCAGACGCAGTCCACGCCTATGCCGATCTGCTAAACCAACTGCGCGGCGAAATCATCCCCAATCTGCGCCGCTTTCCCAATATGGGGCGTCTCTACCTGGACAACCCGCCCCAGTCCGCCGAAGCGCTGTCGCTCTTGGCTTCCTTTCCGCCTGGCGCGGCCAGCAAGCTGCGCATTTATCTGGCGGGTGATTACCTCATTCTTTACATCGTGGACGAGTCGCGTCGGCTGGCCAGCCTGCTATCCATCCGGCATCACAGGCAACTGTCTTTTGATTTCGATAAAATCTGGGGCAGCGGTTCATGACCGCGCAACAAACCGGACTATGACCCGTAACCGCCGCTCATGACCTATCTCTATCAGGCCCTCGCAGAAAAAATCGACGCTTGGAGAGCAGCCAATTACCCTTGCGACGACTTTCCCGCAATCCGCGAGATTCTGGAATTCGCCACCGAGGATGCAGAGGCCGGTCAACTGCGCTATTTGCGACGGGCACAGTTCCGGGCGCTCGAAACCTACTGGTATTTGCGCCTGGGACTTGGTACCCCAAACATTCCCGACCTCTACGCGAAGCTCTTCCCCAAGCTGCCCGAACGGCTGCGCGCCATGGGCGTAAGCCCCAAGCTGTTCGAGGAAGCGGATTACGACTATGAAGCGTTGATCGAGCGCGTCAAGACCGACAACAGCTTCGTCCGCGAACATCAACTGGAAAGCCTGCGCGAGTCCCTGACGCTGGATTACGCCAGCTACATCCTGGCCCTCGCGATGGGCGCCGGAAAAACCATCCTGATGGGCGCCATCGTCGCATCCGAGTTCGCGCTGGCGCTGGAGTACCCGGACGGCCCCTTTGTGCAAAACGCCCTGATCTTCGCGCCGGGAAAAACCATTCTCAGCGCCTTGCGCGAACTGGCGGACGTGCCCTACGAAAAGCTGCTGCCACCCCGGCTCCACAAACCCTTCGCCGCCAGCTTGAAACTGACCTTCACCCGTGACGGCGACAAGCAGATTCCCATCACCTGGGGAAGCGTCTTCAACGTCATCGTCACCAACACCGAGAAAATCCGCATCCAGAAACCCACGGCGCGTGGCAACGCCAGCCAGATATCCCTGCTCACCAGCGCCAAGGAAGAAGAGGCCACGGAACTGGCCAACCTGCGCCTGCAAGCCATCGCCTCGCTGCCCCATCTCGCGGTGTTCTCTGACGAAGCGCACCACACCTACGGCCAGAAGCTCCTGGGCAGGTGGATAAAGGACGACGACAGCGGCGAAATGATCTTCAAGGACGATGGCATCAAGAAAGTCCGCCGTACCATCGACTACTTGGCGCAGGAAACCAACCTCATCGTCGTCATCAACGCCACCGGCACGCCCTACTTCGAGCGCCAGCCCCTGCGCGACGTCGTGGTCTGGTATGGCCTCGGCGAGGGCATCCGCGATGGCGTGCTGAAGGAGCTTGCCAACAACATCAAGGTGCTCGACCTTGGCGACGGCGAGGCCGACACGCTCGTCTCCACCGTGGTTGACGATTTCGTCAGCAACTACTGGGACATCAGCCTGCCCAACGGCGCGCCGGCGCGACTGGCGATGTATTTCCCCAACCTCGAAACGCGCGACGAACTGCGCGGCTCCATCGAGTCGGCGCTTGCACTGCGCGGCGTCGGCACCGACGCCCTGCTCGCGGTCGACGGCAAATCCCCGGAAGCCGTCAAACAGGCGTTCTACGCCACCGGTTCCGACGCAAGCGCACCGCATCGCATCCTGCTGCTGGTCAACATGGGTACCGAAGGCTGGAACTGCCCCAGCCTGTTCGCCACGGCCCTGGTGCGCAAGCTCGCGCACAGCAACAACTTCGTGCTCCAGGCCGCCACGCGCTGCCTGCGCCAGGTGCCCGGCAACCGCCATCCCGCCCGCGTCTACCTGACCAACAGCAACAAGAAAACACTCGAATCCCAGCTCGCCGAAACTTACGGCACCAGCCTCAAGGAACTGGACGCCCAGCAGGCCGAACGGGTGGAAAAGGAAATCGTGCTGCACAAGCCGCACCTGCCGCCGCTGCTGATCAAGAAGCGCGTGCTGCGCTACCGCCGCAAGCCCGCGGACGAGGGCATCCCGCCCTTGGCCTTCACCGTTCCGGAGGAGGCCGCGCCGCAAGGCACGACCATCCAGACCCTGAACATCGTCGAAACCGCAGCCGGCAAGACCTCGCTCCAGCGCGTGGATGCGGGCGACGAGGCCCTGCCAGCGGCACCGCCGGAAATGGATGTCTATGCGGCGGCGGTGGAGCTGGCGGCCAACTACCACCTGGAGACGCGCGACGTGCTCGCCGCGCTGCGCAAGGCCTACGGCGCGAACAGCGAGATTCCGGATTACCACTTGCCCGCATTGGGACGCCAGATCGAAGCCCAGCGCGCGCAATACGAAGAGCACTACGAAGAAATCGACGTGGCGGTGGCCCTGGTCAAGCCGGAAGGATTCGACCGGCGCGAAAAAGACGGCGCCGCCGTCTACACGGCCCGCATCAGCTTCGCCAAGGAGCGCGAAGCCCTGTACAAGACAGCGCGCGACACGGCGAATGAGGCGCTGGCCCTGGCCAGCAGCTTCCACTACGAGGGCTACAATTTCGATTCCGGCCCCGAGGCCGAGTTTCTGGATTGGGCGCTCAGCCTGCTCAAAAAGGAAGCGCACCAAATCGAAGGCCTGTGGTTCACCGGCGGCCTCACCGACCCGTCCAAGACCGACCTGTGCGCCGAGTACCTGGGCGAGGACGGCCGCTGGCACCGCTACACCCCCGACTTCGTGCTGCGCCGCGCCGACGGCAAGCATCTGGTGGTGGAAATCAAGAAGGACGCCTACAGCCCGGACATCACCGCTGATATCGAACGCTTCAAACAAGGCAAGGAAACGCAAACCCCGGAAGGCCGCAAGGCCGTGGCCCTGAAGCGCTGGGAAGCCCTGAACCCGGACAAGCTCGCCTATCACGTCATGTTCGCCGACACCCAGCTGGCCGACGAAGGCAAGAAGCAGGTACGCGATTTCATCCTGGGCGCATAAGAACAGAACACCGAGAGCTACACCATGACCGACACCAGCAAAAAGACCCGCGACGTCACCATCGCCAAGGCCAAGGGCCGGCCCATGCTCACCTGGGTGGGTAAGCGGCCCCTGTCGCGCGTCACCGCCTACCCGGCGCAAGCCATCGAGCGCTTCGAACTCCCCTCCCCCGCAAGCGGGAGAGGGGCCGGGGGAGAGGGTTGCGACTGGAGCGACTGGCCCAAGAACCTGCCCCATGGCGGCCTGCTCTACCACGGCGACAACAAGGACGTGCTGGCCCACCTGCTCGCCAACGGCTTTCGCGGCAAGGTCAAGCTCATCTACATCGACCCGCCCTTCGACAGCGGCGCGGATTACGTGCGCAAGGTGCAACTGCGCGGCGCCAAGGGCACGGTGAAGATCGACGGCGAGGACTATACCCTCGGCGAGCAGGTGCAGTATGGTGATATCTGGGCGAACGACAACTATTTGCAGTTCATGTATGAGCGGTTGCTCCTACTGAAATCGCTGTTAGCCGAGGAGGGCTCTATATACCTGCATTGCGACTGGAATCGCAGCCATTACCTGCGGCTCATAATGGATGAAATATTTTCACCAGACAAATGTAGAAACGAAATCATCTGGAAAAGAACGTCTGCGCGAAGCGATTCGAACTTTTTCAATCATATTCATGACACCCTCCTGTTTTACTCGAACGGAGATAATCCTTGCTTCAATGAGCTCTACACGCCATATGAGCAGGAGTACATTGACCGTTATTTTTCTTACAAAGAATCTGACGGGAGGCGATACGCCACCATCGATGCAACCCAAGCAGGGCTTCGAAACGGACCAAGCGGAACCTCTTGGAAGGGGTTCAATCCGGCGTCCAAGGGAAACCACTGGAAGGTGACTCCAGACGAGCTCGACAGGCTGGATGGCCTTGGAAAGATCTACTGGCCAGAGAAGGAAGACGGCTGGCCTAGGCTCAAGCAATACCTTGATGAAACAAAAGGACGCGCAATTCAGACCATCTGGTCAGACCTTAAAGCCGTGAATAGTCAAGCTGAAGAACGGACGGACTATCCAACCCAAAAGCCCGAGGCATTGCTTGAGCGCGTTATATCAGCCTCCACCAAACCGGGTGATGTAGTGCTGGATGCCTTCGTTGGATCAGGAACCGCCATGACTGTGGCACAGCGACTTGGCCGCCGCTGGATCGGCTGCGACATCAACAAAGGCGCCATCCAGACCACCGCCAAGCGCCTGCAAGGCGTGATGCAGGAACAGCGCGAGGCGCTCGAAGCCAAGGGCAAGCAGGGCAAGCTGGTGGCCGAGGAAGCTGCCGGGCCTGCGCCCTGCCAGTTCGGCTTCTCCACCTGGCGCGTCAATGACTATGACCTGCAAATCCAGCACAACGAGGCCGTCGAACTCGCCTGCCAGCATCTCGGCGTGACGCGCACGCGCACCGACGCCTTCTTCGATGGCACGCAGGGCGGCCGGCTGGTGAAGATCGTACCCTTCAACCATCCGCTGACGCCGCTGGACCTGGAAGCCCTGCGCGCCGAGCTGAAGACGCGGCCGGACGAGGAGCGCGACGTGCTGATGGTGAGCCTGGGCATCCAGCAGGACGCGCGGCAGTGGGTGGAGGACTACAACCGCAACCGCCCGGTCAACAAGCTGCATCTGATCGAGCTGCGCACCGACCGCAAGTACGGCGGCATCATCAGGCACGAACCCTTGACGGCGGATGTGAGCGTCTCCCGCGAAGGCGACAAGCTGGTGGTGGACATCCGCGACGTGGTGTCGCCCACCATCATCCAGCGCCTGAACCTGGAGCAAGGCGTGTTCCGCGCGCAGATCGCCGACTGGCGCGCCGTGGTGGACTGCGTGCTCATCGACACCCGGCACGACGGCCGGGTCTTCAATGTGGCGCTATCGGATGTGCCGGAACGCAAGCAGGACCTGGTGCAGGGCCGCTATGAACTGCCAGCGCCGCCGACGGGCAGCACCGTGGCGGTGAAGATCATCGACATGCTGGGTGAGGAACTCATTATCCAGGCGCCTTGCTGATTGTCGGGGGGCAATGCCCCCAATCAAGCCCGCATACCGGGCTAGCAGACTCGCCGCCCGGCTTTTGTTAAAGTTACGGGCTTTAGCTTGCCGCTTTCACCCGAATCAATGGCCAAACCCACCGCCCCCAAGGATTTCGAATCCGCCCTCGCCGAACTGGAGAAAATCGTCGCCCAGATGGAGTCCGGCAAGCTCAGCCTGGAAGATTCGCTCTCGGCCTACGAGCGCGGCGCATCCCTGCTCAATTTCTGCCGCGAGGCGATTTCGCGCGCCGAACAGCAGGTAGAGGCGCTGGAAAACGGCGTGATGAAACCTTTCCTGGCCGGCAACGATGAGTGATTTCCAGGCCTGGATGGCCGACCGTCAGGGGCGCGTCGAATCCGCGCTTGCCCGCGCCCTGCCTGTTGCCAGCGCCGAACCCCGGCGCCTGCACGACGCCATGCGCTACGCCGTGCTCGGCGGCGGCAAGCGCGTGCGCCCGCTGCTGGCCCTTGCCGCCGGCGAACTGACCGGCGCCGATCCCGCGCGCGTGGAACAGGCGGCCGTCGCGCTCGAACTCATCCACGCCTATTCGCTGGTGCACGACG
>DCVO01000012.1:10216-13113 GCA_002327405.1 Thiobacillus sp. UBA2186
GGCTCGCGCGGCATGGCCGGCGGCCAGGCCATCGATCTTGCCAGTGTGGGCAAGCCGCTGGAGCTGCCGGAACTCGAATTCATGCACATCCTCAAGACCGGGGCGCTGATCCGCGCTTCGGTCAACCTCGGCGCGCTGTGCGGCAAGCCGCTTGACGATGCGGCCATGAACAGGCTCGACCATTACGCAAAGTGCGTGGGCCTGGCTTTCCAGGTGGTCGACGACGTGCTCGACAGCGAGGCTTCCACCGCTACCCTGGGCAAGACCGCCGGCAAGGACGCCGCCAGCAACAAGCCCACCTATGTCAGCCTGCTCGGCCTCGCCCGTGCGCGCGAACTGGCCGATGAGCTGCGCGCCGACGCCCATGCCGCCCTGTCCGGTTTCGGCGCGGAAGCCTCCCGCCTGCGCCGGCTGGCCGATTACATCGTGCTGCGCGAATTTTGACCTGGATGTTCTGACTTGACCCTGCTCGACTCGATCCATTCTCCCGCCGACCTGCGCGGTCTTGACGGCAAGCAGCTCAAACAGATGGCCGACGAAGTCCGCGCCTTTCTGCTCGACTCCGTGTCGCACACCGGCGGCCACCTCGCCTCCAATCTCGGCGCGGTGGAGCTCACCATCGCCCTGCACTACGTCTATGACACCCCGCGTGACCGCATCGTGTGGGACGTGGGCCACCAGACCTACGCGCACAAAATCCTCACCGGACGCAAGGCGGCCATGGCGGGACTCCGGCGCGGCGGCGGCATCGCCGGCTTTCCGCGCCGCGAGGAAAGCGAATATGACGCTTTCGGCACCGGCCACTCCAGCACCTCGATCTCGGCCGCGCTGGGCATGGCCGAGGCCTTCCGCCAGGGCGGCGCCGAACACCGCGCCATCGCGGTCATCGGCGACGGCGCCATGACCGCGGGCATGGCCTTCGAGGCGCTCAACAATGCCGGCGCCACCGACCTGCCGCTGCTGGTGGTGCTGAACGACAACGACATGTCGATCTCGCCGCCGGTGGGCGCATTGAACAACTACCTGGCCAGGCTCATGTCCGGCCAGTTCTACGCCAAGGCGAAGAAAGCCTCCGACCTGGTGCTGTCGAAAATGCCGCCCATCAAGGAGCTGGCCAAGCGCGCCGAGGAACACATGAAGGGCATGATCACGCCCGGCACCCTGTTCGAGGAAATGGGCTTCAACTACATCGGCCCGATCGACGGCCACGACCTCGACGTGCTGGTGGAAACCCTGAAAAACATCCGCAGGCTGGAAGGCCCGCAATTCCTGCACGTGGTCACCAAAAAGGGCAAGGGCTACGAGCCGGCCGAGGCCAACCCCTGCCTGTACCACGGCGTCACGCCTTTCGACGCCGAAACCGGCATCGCCGAGAAAACCGGCGGCAAGCCCAGCTACACGCAAATCTTCGGCGACTGGCTGTGCGACATGGCGGCCGCGGATTCCAAGCTGGTCGGCATCACCCCGGCCATGCGCGAAGGCTCCGGCCTGGTGCGCTTTTCCGAGGCGTTTCCCGAGCGCTATTTCGACGTCGGCATCGCCGAGCAGCACGCGCTCACCTTCGCCGCGGGTCTTGCCTGCGAGGGCGAAAAGCCGGTGGTGGCGATTTATTCCACCTTCCTGCAGCGCGCCTACGACCAGCTGATCCATGACATTGCCCTGCAGAATCTGGACGTCACGCTCGCCATCGACCGCGCAGGGCCAGTGGGCGCGGACGGCGCGACGCACGCCGGCAGCTTCGACCTCACCTTCCTGCGCTGCGTGCCCAACCTGCTCATCGCCGCGCCGTCGGACGAAAACGAATGCCGCCGGCTGCTGACCACCGCCTTCCTGCACCCGGGCCCGAGTGCCGTGCGCTACCCGCGCGGCGGCGGACCGGGCGCCAGCCTGGAGGCGGGACTCGATCCTTTGCCCGTCGGCCGGAGCAAGACCCGGCGCGAAGGCAAAAAGGCCGCTTTCCTGGCTTTCGGTCCGGTCTTGGCCGAGTGCCTGAAAGCCGCCGAGGAACTGGATGCGACAGTCGTCGACATGCGCTTCGTGAAGCCGCTGGACGAAACCCGCATCCTGGAACTGGCGCGCACCCACGAATTGCTGGTGACAGCAGAGGAAAACGCCGTCATGGGCGGTGCCGGCGCGGCGGTTTCCGAATGCCTGGCCGCAAACAATGCGCTGGTCCGAGTATTGCACTGCGGCTTGCCCGACCGCTTCCTGGAGCAGGATACCCAGGAAAATCAAAGGCTTCAAAGCCAGCTGGATGCGGCCAGCCTGGTGTCAAAAGTCCGGAAATTATTATCCGAGTAGTTTACTCAAGTATTCCGACAGTTTATACTCAGTCTAAATTGCCTGTCAGGAACAGGCCCATTCCGACCGCATCCCAAGGAATTGCCATGAATGAATGCACCGATGCCGTCTGCATGCCGGACGTGCAAAGCTCCAAGGACACCCGCCAGATCGCCATCGACAAGGTGGGCATCAAGTCCATCCGCCATCCCGTCAAGGTCGCGGACAAGGAAGGCGGCGTGCAGCACACCGTCGCCAGCTTCAACATGTACGTCTACCTGCCCCAGCACTTCAAGGGCACGCACATGTCGCGCTTCGTCGAGATTCTCAACACCCGCGAGCGCGAGATTTCGGTGGAAAACTTCGAGGCCATGCTGCGCCACATGGTCGAGCGCCTGGAAGCCGAGTCCGGCCACATCGAAATGACCTTCCCCTACTTCATCAACAAGTCCGCCCCGGTTTCCGGGGTGAAGAGCATGATGGACTACGAAGTCACCCTGATCGGCGAAATCGACAAGGGCGCATACAAGCACACCACCCGCGTGGTGGTGCCGGTGACTTCGCTGTGCCCCTGTTCGAAGAAGATTTCCGACTACGGCGCGCACAACCAGCGCTCG
>DCVO01000079.1:0-203 GCA_002327405.1 Thiobacillus sp. UBA2186
CTCAAGTCCGACAGGCTGCTAGCCACCCCAAATTACTTGACTAAATTAGTTGACTATTTGACCGAACTTTTTTATTGTTTAGCACTCAGAAATCCAGAGTGCTAAACTTGATCGGGAGGTAAGTTTTACATGTCCACTGCCCTGATGCCCATCGTTTCCGCCAGCAGCCTGGAAGCCTACATCCAGAGCGTGAACCGCTATCC
>DCVO01000079.1:255-5947 GCA_002327405.1 Thiobacillus sp. UBA2186
GGCAACATCGGCCTGATGAAGGCGGTGAAACGCTTCGACCCCGACCGCGGCGTGCGCCTGGTCAGCTTCGCCCTGCACTGGATCAAGGCCGAAATCCACGAATACATCCTGAAGAACTGGCGCCTGGTCAAAGTGGCCACCACCAAGGCCCAGCGCAAGCTGTTCTTCAACCTGCGCAGCATGAAGCAGGGTTTCGGCAGCCTGGGGCCGGACGAGACCGCCGCCATCGCCAAGGAATTGAATGTCAAGCCCGAAGAAGTGCGCGAGATGGAAACCCGCATGTCCGGCCAGGACATCGGCCTCGACTCCACCGTGGAAGATGGCGAGGAGTCCTACAGTCCCATCGCCTACCTGGCGAGCCCGGACGACGAGCCGGTCGTAGTGCTGGCGCGCGAACAGAACGAGCGCCTGCAGCACGAAGGCCTCGCCACCGCGCTTACCCGCCTGGACGAGCGCAGCCGCCGCATCATCGAGGCGCGCTGGCTGAACGAAGGCGAGTCTGCCACCCTGCACGACCTGGCTGCCGAATTCGGCATTTCCGCCGAGCGCGTGCGCCAGATCGAAGCCAAGGCCATGAAGAAAATGCGCGAACTGATCCCGGCCTGACTCGGTTCCCCTCGCGATAAAAAAAGCCCCGCAAAATGCGGGGTTTTTTGTTTTGGATCGACTGCCTAGAACATGCCGGCAATCAACACACTGATCAGGCTCAACCACGCCCAGATGACCAGCCCTACCACCAGAATCATGGGCAGGTTTTGTTTGGTCAGATACTGTTTCATCATCAACCCCCGGAATATTTAAGCGAATTCTAATTTATTCCTCGTCCCGGCTCAATGGCTTGCGACCGGGCAGCCTGGGATCGTCGTCGTCCATGAGTATGCGCTCGGCGGGCCCTTCCATGTCCTCGAACTGGCCGCTCTTGATGGACCACAGGATGCCCGCGATCAGCAGCACTACGAAAATCCCGGTCAGCACGAAGAGAAACAGCAGGGTCGCGCTCATGGCACCTGAATTTCCCATGCCTGGCGGTAGCTGTCCAGTTGCAAGTCGACCAGCCAAAGCCCGGCACCCGAGAATTCCAGGCGCGCTTCGTACTGGCCGTCCACCGCGGCTTTGAGAGGGATGATCGCCTGCTCCGCCCCCGGCCTGCCGACCCGCCATTCCCCGGCGAGGTTCACCAGCGGCCGACCATTGCGGTCATCGGCAAACACCGTCACGGCATTCTGACCTACCGATGGCATGCGCAAGCCTTCCACGCGCACCTGCCAACCCAACTGCTCGTTGCGATGTCGCCTCGACAAGTCGGCGCCGACGGCTTTGGCCGCCTCTTCGCCATGACGGGTCGTACCGGCGAAACCGGTATGCAAAGTCTTGTTCTCGCCGCCGGGCAGAAGCAAATCAGCCAGCGACGGCGGCAGGCCCTTGGTCGACACATACAGAAAGCCTGCATTCATCACGATCAGCACCACGAAGAAAGCGATCAAGGCCCTGGGCACCCAGTGCATGCCGGCTTGTCTCGCGCGATACCGCGACAACACCACCAGCACGAAAGCGGCCATGATGAACACCGCGATATGGATGGCCACGACATCCAGACCCGGCCACTGCCCGAACAGCGAGGCAATATAGACGAACAGCGGCACGGCTGCCGCAACCAGACCGGCGAGTTCGGCCGGCATGCGAAAAGCACGCATCACGGCGAACAAGACGAGCACCGCTGCCAGACCGCCGAATAAGGTCAGTCCCGTTTCCATCAGCGATTGCCAGTGTAATGGAATCCTGCGGATTCGCTGCGGGCCTCGGCCGGACGCGAACGCGGCGTAATGACGAACACCACCTCATGCGTCCTGGCCGCGGTTTCCGGGTCAAGAATCACGCTGGCCTGCAGAATGGCGCTATGCCCCGGCTTGACTGTGACTTCACGCAGATTGCCGAGTTCAAGCACGGATTCGGGCAGGCCCTCGATGCCGACAGAAAAGGTTTCAGGCGCACCGAGCTTATTCGTCACGCGTATCTGGTAACGGTTGCGGATATCGCCGTTGGACAGCACGACGAACAGGGGCTGGCGCACCTGGGTGACTGCGCCTTCGAAACTGCTGCGCGCCGCGATGCTGTACACAAGATACCCCGCCATCAGCACGATGGACACGCCATAACCGATGACCTTCAATCGCTTCCAGTGCAAATGCGGCTTGGCCGGCTCGGTTTTGGCCAGGTTGGATTCCGAATCGTAGCGGATCAGCCCGCGCGGAAAGCCCATCGAATCCATGATGCCGTTGCAGGCATCGATGCACAATCCGCAGGATATGCATTTGTATTGCAGGCCTTCGCGGATGTCGATGCCGGTCGGACACACCTGCACGCACAGCTTGCAGTCGATGCAGTCGCCATTTCCCTTGGCATGGCGCTCTTCCAGGGTACGCAATCCGGAACGCGCACTGGCCCGTCCGAGCCGGCCCTCGCCGCGCCTCGCGTCGTAGTGCACCGCAAGGGTTTCGGCATCGTACATCACGCTTTGGAAGCGGCCGTAAGGGCAGACATAGGTGCATATCTGCTCGCGCATGTAGCCGGCGGCGAAGTACGTCGACAGCGTCAGCACCGCGACGGTAATGTAGGCGGCAGCCGCAGCCTCGCCGGCAAAGAACCTGGCCACCAGATCGGGGGCATAGCCGAAGTACAGAATGAACGACATCCCCGTCCAGAAGCTGGCCACGAGCCAGATGAGATGGGTGCTGCCGATCTTGATCAGCTTTTCGCGGTTCCAGGGCTGGCGGTACAGACGCACGCGCGCCGGCCGCTCACCCTGGATCTTGGCCTCGATCCAGATAAAGAAATCGGTCCACAGGGTCTGGAAGCAGAAATAACCGCAGAAGGCGCGTCCGACCAGAGCCGTGGCGAAGAACAGGATGGCCGCGGCAATGAACAGCAGCAAGGCCAGCCACACCACATCCTGCGGATATATGGTCAGGTCGAATATCAGGAAGCGACGGCCGGGCACATCGAACAGAACCGCCTGGTCAGGCGCATCGGCGCGTTGCCAGGGCAGCCAGGGCAACAAAAAGAATACGGCGTAGGCCGTTATCAGCACGCCCGACTTGAAGCGGCGAAACGCCCCCTTCACCGAGCGGGTGAATACTGGAATCCGCCCCTGTAATGGGGCGACCTGTTCTTCCAAGCCGACTTGCATATCTGTTTTTTGCAGACAAAAAACCCCCGTCGCCGGGGGTTTTCCTCAAACTCCTGTTACATCAAATGTATTGTTCAATGCCTTACTTACCGCCACCGAGTTCATGTACGTAGACAGTCAGCACCTTGATCTGTTCCGGGCTCAGGCGCTCGCCCCAGGCCGGCATCACGCCCTTGTTGACGCCGGTGCTGATGGTCGAGCGGATGGCGGCAATCTTGCCTTCGGGATTGTCCGAGCCCGGCACATTGGCCCACAGCCAGATCTTGTCGGTCAGGTTGGGGGCGCCCATGTCCTGGCGGCCCTTGGCGCTGTCGGTATGGCAGTAGTAGCAGGCAGCGGTTTCGGAACTGAACAGCGCGCGGCCGTTGGCGGCCTTGCCGGCATCGTGCTCGATCCCGGACAGGCTGGCAACGTAGTTGGCCAGCGCGTCGATCTCGCCGACGCTCAGCACTTCGCCGAAGGCCGGCATGTAGCCGCGGCGGCCGTTCACCAGGGTCTGGTGGATCTTGTCGTAGCTGCCGCCGTACAGCCAGTCGTCGTCGGTCAGGTTGGGAAAGAAGCCGACCACGCCCTGGCCGCCCTGCTGGTGGCAGGGCGCGCAGTTGTCGGTGAACAGGGCCTTGCCGGCGGACAGCACGAAACCGCTGAGCTCGGGATCCTTGCTGATCTGGCCGAAATCGCTGGCGGCGACCTTGCTGAAATAAGGCTTCTGCATCTCGTCGGCCTTGTTCAGGTCTTCCATCAGCAAGGCGCGGGTGTTCCAGTGGCTGGAAACGGTTTCGCCGGCCTTGTTCACGTAGGTGATGTCTGAGAAGCCGGTCAGAAAGCCCTTGCCGAACGGCCAGGAGGGATAGATCAGCCAGTAGACGACCGAGAATACGATGGTCACGTAGAACGTATACACCCACCAGGTCGGCAACGGGTTGTTGAATTCCTGCAGGTCGCCATCCCAGGCGTGGCCAGTAGTCTGCACGGTTTGTGATTGCAGATTTTGTTCACTCATCACTTAGGTCCTTGTTGTCCGGGGCATCGTCCTGGAAGGGGATATCCTTGTAGGACTCCAGCCGCTTGCTGCGTTTCTTGCTGCCATACACGTACAGCACGATGCCGACAAAGGTCACAAAAAAAATCAGCAGGGCGAGCGGCTTGGTGTTCTCGGGCCTGGAAAACCAGTTGAGCCAATCCATCGCACGCCCCAATATCTATTAACGCGAGCGCACCAGCTCGTCTTCGTTGACCTTGGTGAAATCCACCATGGTCCCGAGCACCTGCAGGTAGGCCACCAGCGCGTCCATCTCGGAAACGCCGGCCTTGTCGCCGTCGTAGTTGCCCAGATTGGCCTGCTCGACCAGGTTCTTCTTGGCGTCCGCGATGTGCAACTGGGCTGCAACCTCGGCGCCGAACTTCTCGACGTTGGCTTCACGCTCGGCTTCGGTCAGCGAATACGGCACGCCGACTGCGCGCAGCGCCTTCATGCGGCCGGCAACGTCGGACTGGTCCAGCAAGGTGGTCGCCAGCCAGGGATAATTCGGCATGACCGATTCCGGCACCATGGAACGCGGCGCGATCAGGTGCTGCACATGCCATTCGTTGGAGTACTTGCCGCCCACGCGCGCAAGATCCGGGCCGGTGCGCTTGGAGCCCCACTGGAAGGGATGGTCGTACTGCGATTCCGCCGCCAGCGAGTAATGGCCGTAGCGCAGCTTCTCGTCGACGAAGGGGCGGATCATCTGCGAATGGCAGGTGTAGCAGCCTTCGCGGACATAAATGTCGCGGCCGCGCATTTCCAGCGGCGTATAAGGACGGACATTGACGCCTTCGGTCTTTTCCACGGTCTTGTCGATTAAGAACAGCGGCGCGATTTCGACCAGGCCGCCCACGCTGATCGCCAGCATGGTCAGCACCAGCATCAGGCCGATATTGGTTTCAATCCATTCGTGCTTGAAATTGAGTCGCATGATGTTTTCCTTACGCGCCGGCGCCGGCCATCTTGGCGGCCAGTTTGGCCTCAAGCGCGGCTTCTTCGAGTTTGGCCTGGCGGATGGTCCTGAAGATGTTGTAAACCATCAGGATTGCGCCGGAGAGGAAGAAGGCGCCGCCGATGGCGCGCATCATGTAGAACGGAACCATCGCCGCCACCGATTCGACGAAGGAGTACTGCAGGTTGCCGAACTCGTCGGTCGCGCGCCACATCAGGCCCTGGGTGATGCCGGAAATCCACATGGCGATGATGTAGAGCAGGATGCCGATGGTGGCCAGCCAGAAATGCACTTCGACCAGCTTGGTGCTGTACAGCTTGGTGTCCCACAGCTTGGGAATCATGTGGTANNCCCACGGTCCAGTCGGTGTAGTGCGACAGGGCGTTCACTTCCTTGAGCGACATCATCGGGCCCTCGAAGGTGGACATGCCGTAGAAGGACAGCGCGACGATCAGGAAGCGCATCACCGGGTCGGTCCTGAGCTTGTCCCAGGCGCCGGACAGGGTCATGATGCCGTTGATCATGC
>DCVO01000083.1:0-13791 GCA_002327405.1 Thiobacillus sp. UBA2186
CCTTCCGCGCATCGGGTGCCGGCGGCCAGCACATCAACAATACCGACTCCGCGGTGCGCATCACCCACATCCCGACCGGCATCGTGGTGCAGTGCCAGAACGACCGTTCCCAGCACAAGAATCGCGCCGAGGCGATGTCCATGCTGAAGTCGCGCATGTACGAGGCGGAACTGCGCAAGCGCCAGGCCGAGCAGGACAAGCTGGANNTACGTGCTCGACCAGTCGCGCATCAAGGACTTGCGCACCAACGTCGAAATTTCCAATACGCAAAAAGTGCTGGACGGCGATCTCGACGCCTTCATCGAAGCCAGCCTCAAGCAGGGAGTATAAGAATGAGCGAGGAAATCCAGGCCATCGTTGCCGCGGACGACAACCAGATCATCAGCGAGCGCCGCGAGAAGCTGGCCAGGCTGCGCGAGAACGGCACCGCCTTCCCCAACGATTTCGAGCGCGTGCACTACGCCGGCGAGCTGCAGGCGCAGTATGGCCATCACGACAAGGCCGAACTCGAAGGCAAGAATGTCGAGGTGCAGCTCGCCGGCCGCATGATGCTGAAGCGCGTCATGGGCAAGGCCAGCTTCGCCACCGTGCAGGACATGAGCGGGCGCATCCAGGTCTACGTATCCAACGACGTCACCGGCGAAGCCGCGCACGAGGCCTTCAAGCACTGGGACCTGGGCGACATCCTCGGCGTGTCCGGCACCCTGTTCAAGACCAACAAGGGCGAGTTGACGATCAACGCCAGGTCGATACGCCTGCTCAGCAAGTCCATCCGCCCGCTGCCGGAAAAATTCCACGGCCTCACCGACCAGGAGCAGAAATACCGCCAGCGCTACGTCGACATGATCATGGCGGAAGAAACGCGCAAGACCTTCCTCACGCGCTCGAAAATCATCCAGGCCATCCGCAGCTTCATGACCGGCCACGGCTTCCTGGAAGTGGAAACGCCGATGATGCACCCCATCCCCGGCGGCGCCGCGGCCAAGCCCTTCATGACCCACCACAACGCGCTCGACATGGAATTGTTCCTGCGCATCGCGCCCGAGCTGTATCTGAAAAGGCTGGTGGTCGGCGGCCTCGAGAAGGTGTTCGAGATCAACCGCAACTTCCGCAACGAGGGCTTGAGCACCCGCCACAATCCCGAGTTCACCATGATGGAGTTCTACGAGGCCTATCGCGACTACCGCTACCTCATGGACTTCACCGAAAATATCATCCGCGATGCCGCCATTGCGGCTTGCGGCAGCGCGGTAGTCGAGTATCAGGGCCAGACCATCGACCTCTCCAGGCCCTTCGACCGCCTCACCATCACCGGCGCGGTGAAGAAATACCATCCGCAAACCACGGACGAGCAGTTGAACAGCCGCGACTGGCTGATCGAGCAGTTCCACCTGCGCAAGGCCGCCTACAAGAAGCACGATGGCCTCGGCGGCTTGCAGCTCACCTACTTCGAGGAAACCACCGAAGCCCTGCTGGTGCAGCCGACCTTCATCATCGACTACCNNTCGAGCTCTTCATCACCGGGCGCGAGATGGCCAACGGCTTCTCGGAACTGAACGACCCCGAGGACCAGGCCAACCGCTTCCTGGAGCAGGTCAAGGCCAAGGAAGCCGGCGACGAAGAAGCCATGTACTACGACGCCGACTTCATCCGCGCCCTGGAATACGGCCTGCCGCCCACGGGAGGCTGCGGCATCGGCATCGACCGCCTGGTCATGCTGCTGACCGATTCGCCTTCCATCCGCGACGTGATCCTGTTCCCGCACATGCGGCCGGAACAAACGCTCTGAGAAAATTACTGAAGGCATTTACAGGGAGGCATGGGAGGTTCAGGGAGGAAACAAAAGAAAATCCTCCCTTGCCTCTCTTAACCTCCCTGTTAGTCTTTCCGGATAGCCATGCCCATCGTTCCCGGTGAAATCGCGTTTTCTGAGAACGGCATTCCCGCCAGCCCGGCATACGGCGACGTCTACCACAGCGCCGACGGCGGGCTGCAGCAGGCGCGCAATGTGTTCCTGCAGGGCTGCGCTCTGCCGTCTGCCTGGCAGGGCGCGAGCCGCTTCGTCATCCTGGAAACCGGCTTCGGCCTGGGCCTGAATTTCCTCGCCACCTGGCAGGCATACCGGGAACGGCCGGGACGCTGCGCCCGCCTGCATTTCATTTCCGCGGAAAAACATCCGCTCACGCAGGACACGCTCGCGCGCTGCCACAGAGCCTGGCCCGAGCTATCGGAGCTTGCAAGTCAGTTGCGCGAACAATGGCCGCTGCCGGTGGCGGGCTACCACCGCCTGGGTTTCGACGAAGGCCGCGTGCAGTTGACACTCGTCTTCGACGACGCCGAAATCGCGCTGAAGCAACTCGATGCGAGCGTCGATGCGATCTATCTCGACGGCTTTTCGCCGGCGAGGAACCCCGACATCTGGTCGCCCGCGCTGCTCGTACAGCTCAAGCGCCTCACCAGGCCGGGCGCGCGGCTCGCCACATGGTGCGTGGCCGGCGCCGTGCGCCAGGGCTTGCAGGAAGCGGGCTTCAACGTGGAACGCAAGCCCGGCTTCGGCCACAAGAAGGAAAGGCTGGAAGCCACATTCACGCCCCTCTCCCCCGGGGAGAGGGGTTGGGGTGAGGGCGCGGGTTCAATCTCCATTCAGTCCTCCGCCGCCATCATCGGCGCCGGCATCGCCGGAGCCGCGCTCGCCCGCGCCTTGTGCAGCCGCGGCTTTCAGGTCACGCTGATCGAGCGCCACCCTGCCCCCGCCATGGGCGCATCCGGCAACCCCGCCGGCGTAGTGCGCCCGCAGCTTGCGCTCGACGACAGCTTCAACGGCCGCCTTTCGCGCCAGGCCTTCCTGCATACGGTAAAGCTGATTCCCTCCCTCGTCCCACGCCTCACGCCTCACCCCTCACATGCTTTCGACGGCGTGCTGCAGTTGGCGCGCGACGAGGAAAACGCAGTGCACATGCAGGCCATGCTGGCCGCGCACGCCTACCCCGTTGAATTCGCACGCTGGGTCACGCAGGAAGAAGCCGGCGAATTCGCTGGCGTGCCGGTCGCCGCGGCAGGCATGTATTTTCCGCATGGCGGCTGGATGACCGGCCCGCGCGTATGTCCGACCTTGCTGGATTCCTGCGGCGCATCGCTCACCCGGCGTTTCACGAACCAGGCTACGCGACTGGAACAGACTTCTGACGGCTGGCGTGTGTGGGCAAACGACATGCTGTTGGCGGAAACCGCGAACGTGACCCTCTGCAGCGCACATGAAGCCGTGCAATTCGCGAACCTCCCGCTCACCCCCGTGCGCGGCCAGATCACCGCGCTGCCCGACGGCTGCCTGCCCGGCTTGAACATTCCCGTCACCCGCGAAGGCTACGTGCTGCCCACACGGCACGGCATCGGCAACATCGGCGCGAGCTTCGGCTTCGACGACGATCACGCGCCGCGCGAATCCGACCAGGAAGCCAATGCGGCGCGGCTATCGCGCCTGCTGCAACTTCCGCCCGCGCTGGATGTCAGCACACTTGAAGCACGCGTGAGCTTTCGCGCCGCCACGCCGGACCGCCTGCCCTTCGCGGGTGCGATCGCATGCGATGAGGCCGACATCCGCCCGGAAACGCCGCTTGCCGGCATCTCCCGCCGGCCCGGACTCTTTGCCCTGACCGGCCTGGGCGCGCGCGGGCTGGTGTGGGGCCCCTTCCTTGCCGGGGCATTGGCGGCCAGACTGGAACATGAACCCTGGCACCTGCCGCGCGACCTGTGGCAGGCCATCGACCCGGCCCGCTTCCTGCTGCGCGAAGCCCGCCGAAAAAGAACCTGACGCAGAGACCCTGAAAGCATTTACAGCGAGGGACAAGAGGATAAGGGAGAGAAACTGGCATTACTCTCTATCCGGGTTAACCTCTCTGTCATCGAATTTCTCCGCGTCTTTGCGCCCCTGCGTCAAAAGAAAGATTGTTGTGATGGAAACAGAACAGAAGCTTTCCCTCCCCATCTCCGGCATGACCTGCGCGTCGTGCTCGACGCGCCTGGAAAAACAGCTGAACAAGCTGCCGGGCGTGGAGGCGGCGGTGAACCTCGCCTCCGAGACCGCAACCATCCGTTTCCGTACGGCCGAAACCACCGCCACGCAAATCCTCGACACCATCCGCAAGACCGGCTTCGATGTGCCGCCGCGCCACGTGATGCTGAAGATTTCCGGCATGACCTGCGCCTCCTGCGCCGCCCGCATCGAGACCGCGGTCAACAGGCAGCCGGGCATGGACATCGCGGTCAACCTCGCCTCGGAAACCGCGCGCGCCGTGCTGCAACCGGGCACGGAAGTCGGCGACCTCATCGCGGCCATCACCAGGACCGGCTACGGCGCCGAAGTCTGGGACGAGAAGAACCGCGAGGAAGCGCGCGCACGCGACGCGCAGATTGCGAAAAGGGAATGGCTGGTGTTCTGGGGCGCGGTCACCCTCACCCTGCCGCTTCTGGCAGGCATGTTCATGCCGAATCACGAGTGGCTGCCGCGCTGGCTGCAATGGATGCTGGCCACGCCGGTGCAGTTCATCGCCGGCTGGCGCTTCTACCGCGGCGGCTTCAACGCCCTGCGCGGCGGCGGCGCCAACATGGACGTGCTGGTGGCGCTCGGCACCAGCATGGCCTGGGGTTTGTCCACTGTCGTCACCTTCATGGGCCTGCATGCGCAGCCGGTGTATTTCGAGGCGGGCGCTGCCGTCATCACGCTCGTCAGACTCGGCAAGCTGCTGGAAGCCAGCGCCAAGCGCAAGACCATGGACGCCATCGAAAAACTGCTGGCCCTGACGCCGCAAACCGCGTGGGTGCAAAGGAACGGCGAATTCGTGGAAATCCCCATACATGAAATCAAGTCCGGCGACCGCGTGCGCGTGCGCCCCGGCGAGCGCGTGCCGGTGGACGGCACGGTGGAGTCCGGCGAGTCCGAGATCGAGGAAGCCGCGCTCTCGGGCGAATCGCTGCCGGTGCTGAAGCGCATCGGCGACAAGGTCTATGCCGCCACCCAGAACACCTTGGGCACGCTGGTGATCCAGGCCACCGGCGTGGGCGAGCACACCCGCATCGCCGAGATCATCCGGCTTACCGAAGCGGCGCAGGGCTCCAAGGCGCCGATCCAGAAACTGGCCGACCAGGTCTCGGGCATCTTCGTGCCGGTGGTCATCGGCATCGCGCTGCTCACCTTCATCGCCACCGGCCTGTGGCTTTCCGACTGGAGCGAGGCGCTGATCCGCGCCGTCACCGTGCTGGTGATCGCCTGCCCCTGCGCGCTGGGGCTCGCCACGCCGGCCGCGATCATGGCCGGCACCGGCTGGGGCGCGCAGTACGGCATCCTGTTCCGCAATGCCGAGGCGCTGGAAACCGCCGGCCGCATCGACACCCTGGCGGTGGACAAGACCGGCACCCTCACCACCGGCGAGTTCAGCCTGTCGCTCGCAAGCCCCGCAGCGGGCGTGAGCGAGGAAAGCCTGCTCGCCACCGCCGCCTGCCTGGAACAGGGCTCGGAACATCCGCTCGCCCGCGCCATCGTCAAGGCTGCGCAGGAACGCGGCCTCGCACTCGAAGCGGTCGAGGGCTTTTCCGCCCTGCCCGGCCGGGGCGTGCGCGGCTCGATAAATGGCGAAGTCGCCATTGCAGGAACGGAAGACTTCCTTGCCGAATCGGGTTTGACTCTTCCCCCTTCCTCCTTTCCCCTTCCAGACAACGCCACCCCCATACTGGTGGCGCGCAACGGCCGGTTTCTGGGCACGCTGTGGCTCACCGACACCCTGCGCAGCAACACGCCGCAGTCTTTGCAAGCCTTGCGCGACATGGGGGTGGAGGTGGTGATGCTGACCGGCGATCAGGAATCCTCCGCGCGCGCGGTGGCGGAAAAGCTCGGCATCGCCGATTTTCATGCGCGCCAGACGCCGCAGGACAAGGCCGCGGCCATCAGGCGTTTGCAGGACATGGGCAAAAAGGTCGGCATGGCGGGCGACGGCATCAACGACGCGCCCGCGCTGGCGCAGGCCGACGCCAGCTTCGCCATGGGCATGGGCACCGACATCGCCAAGGAAACCGCCGACATCACCCTGGCGCGCCGCGACCTTGCCGGGCTGGCCGAAGCCGTCGCGCTGTCGCGCGCGACCCTGAAGAAGATCAGGCAGAACCTGTTCTTCGCCTTCGTCTACAACGTGCTGGGGATTCCGCTCGCCGCGCTGGGCCTGCTGAGTCCCGTGTTCGCCGGCGCGGCGATGGCGATGAGTTCGGTGTCGGTGGTGACGAACGCCCTGCTGCTGCGAAAGCGCAAACCGCTCGACTGAAATTCCCCGGGCGCTCTATTCCTGGTCAGATGCGCCGGTCCGACTGGGTCCAGATATCGCCATCGAGTTGATAGTCGAGCAAGCCGTGCAGCATGAAGAGCTCGCTGCTGACATCCGGCGGAAAGCCCTGGCGATTGCCGCGTTCGTCGAACACCAGGCTGCGCAGGTAAGGCGAATACTCCGGCTTGCCCCATAGCTCGCACAGCGCCTTGGCGATGCGCGGAAACTTCTGCTCGATTGCCGACAAGCCAGATTCGGCGTCCATGATGTCACTCAGCCCGGTTCAGGCCTTCCAGGGCTTCATCTTGGCGCGCAGCCGCGCCACCGCCTGGGAATGCAGCTGGCAGATGCGCGATTCGGAAACCCCCATGACCGCGCCGATTTCCTTGAGGTTCATGTCCTGCTCGTAATACATGCCCATGAGGTTCTTCTCGCGCTCGGGCAGATCCTCGATCGCCTGGATCAAACCCTTGCGGAAACCGTCGTCCTCCAGCAGGGAGAGCGGATCGGAGACGTCGTCGACAAGATAACGCTCGAGGAAGTCGCTGCTTTCCTCGTCGGAGAAGTCTTCGTAATACAGCAGTTGATTGCCTTTGACGTCGCCCAGCATGCTTTGATAATCGGAGAGGGAGATGCCCATTTCCGCGGAGATTTCCAGTTCGCTCGGCGGACGCCCGTGACGCTGGGCCAGCTTGTTGATGGCGCTTTCGATCGCGCGCGACTTCTGGCGGATATGGCGCGGCAGCCAGTCGGCGTCGCGCAGGTCGTCCAGCATGGCGCCGCGGATTCTTTGCGTGGCATAGGACTCGAATTGCGCACCCTGGCTGCCGTCGAAACGGTCTACCGCATCCATGAGTCCGATCAGGCCGACCTGGATCAGGTCGTCGACTTCCACGCTGGCCGGCAGCCGCGCCATCATGTGATAGGCGATGCGCTTGACCAGCGGCAGATACTGCCGGATCGCGTCATCGTTTGTTGACTTCTTCTGCACCCTTGCCACAGCCCCCATGCGCCACCTTCGGTTGGTCGTTTTGCATGATTCTAGACACAACCCATGCCAAATTGGGCTCGATAGTTAATGTATTACTTGAAGTTTCCGACCTTCTGTTGCCAATTTGACACACACCGCCCCCCGTTTGGCGGCTCTCCACTCCGATATCCAGGAACTGCCTCGCTGTCTGTGCTACCCGGTCTGCCCCCTCCCCCAGCAACAGCACATGCACGGGCGAATGCGCTGCGCCCAGCGCCTTGATCAAGGCATAGCCTGCCTCCGCATCCTGTCTGCCCAGCAGGATGACCAGGGTTTGCGCGGTGACAGGGTCGAGCGGCGCCTCGCCTGGCGAAAAACGCCCGCCGTCGTACAACAGGTGATCGCAGCCACTACTTTCCCCCACAGCGCCAGACAGCACCGCATCGCCCGCAGAGATGCCCGGCGCATGGATCAGCCCGTATGAACCGACATGGATTATCTGCTGCGCCAGCGGCTGGCTTGCGCGCCAAGGCAACAACGGCCGGCAGCCCAAGGCCCGCGAGATGGCGCCGGCGTCACGCTCCACCAGCCATACACGCCTGGCTTTGCCGGACAATTCGGCGGCAAGCGCCAGGACAAATTCGTGGCTGCCAGTTGCGGACGGCCCGGCCAAGACACTGGCGACACGCGCCGCCTGGCCGGAAAACAGCTGCTGCAAACCCTGGGCTTGATGCATGCTCATCCCGTTCGGCGCAAGGAATCCTGTTCCGCTTCCATGCCGGCGTAAGCCGCCCAATCCTCTTCCTGCATGGCAAAGCTGCTGCTCTCGCGTGCTCGCAGGGCACGGTCGACGACATAACTTGCGTTGGCTGGATGGACATCCTCGGGCACGCGCTGTCCGGTCGACAGGCCTAGCAGCTCCAGGCGGTAGCGTATCAGGCAATCCAGCACCGCACCGCACAGGCCGCCCTCGTCGAGCTTGGTGAGGATGGCGCCGCCCAGATGGCGGTGCCGCTGGATGAGGCCCTCCGCCAGGCTGCCCTGGCTTGAAGCCGACAGCGTCAGCAGACAGGCGGCGCCGGCCTGGCCGAGCGCGGCGACCTGCAGGGAAAAACGCTCGTCGGTGGGCGCGAACCCGGCGCTGTCCACCATGATGCTGGTCTTGTCCCCGAGTCCGCCCAGCGCTTTTTCCAGCTGGCCGGCCTCTTCCAGGGCGACGAACTCCACCCCCATCATGCGCGCATAGGCTTCCAATTGCTGTTGCGCACCGATGCGGTAGGCATCCACCGAAACCAATGCGACCTTGTCCTGCCCATGCTGCAAGGCCGCCCTGGCCGCAAGCTTGGCAAGCGTCGTCGTCTTGCCATGGCCGGTCGGTCCGACCAGCGCCCAGATGCCGGGGCGTACGCCAGGCAAGCCGGCAGGCGCACAGGCACGCAGGTTGCGGATCAGCACCTGGCGCAGCCATGCATCGGCCTGTTCGGTTGCATACTGTTTGGGCAGGCCTGCCGCCAGATGGCGTGCAAGCCTGGGACTGAAACCGGCGGCAAGCATTTTCTGCAGCACATGCACCCGCACCGGATGGCGGCGCTTTTCCGCCGACCAGGCAAACCCGGCCAGCTGGTTTTGCAGCAGGGAACGCAAGCGCGCCAGTTCGCGCCAGATCAGGCCGCCGCCTTCGCCCTGGCTTTCCCTGGCCGCGGTTTCCTGCTTGCCGTCTTCCAGCTCGTCATGGCGCCCGGCCATGAACTCAACGCCCCCGGGGAGCTTGCGCGAAGTCACCACGACCGCATCGGGACCGAGTTCCCTGCGAATCTGCTCCAGCGCGGCGCGCGCATCAGGCGCCAGAAATCTGCGCAGCTTCATGCTCCCGCTCTTCCCCCATGTCCATCAGCGTCGTGATCTGCAAGGACTTGTCTGCCGGAATCTCCGCATACGACAGCACCGGCAGCCCGGTGCGCCTCAGCATTCGCGCCAGCGGCGCACGCAGTGCCGGCGCGACCAGCAGCACCAGCGCACCGCCCTGCTCCGCCTGCCGGGCCATGGCGCGCTCGGCCACGAGCGGCAGCGCCTCGACCAGTTCGGGCGACACCATGGCTTCGCCCTCGTCGCCCATTTCCGCGATCAGCCTGTTCTCCATCTCGGGCGACAACCCGATCACATACAGGGTTTCCGCGCCTTCGAACAGGCGGTCGACGATATTCCTGCCCAGCGAGGCACGCACGGTTTCGGTCAACTCGTCGATGTCCTGGGTTCGGGCGGCGCGCGCGGCGAGGGTTTCCAGGACGCTGCGCGTGTCGCGGATGGAAACGCCCTCGGTCACCAGATTCTGCAGGATCGCCTGCACCGAGGTCAGCGGCAGCAGGCGCGGCGTCACTTCTTCCACCAGTCCCGGCGTGGCCGCATTCACGCTGTCCAGCAGCTGCTGTACCTCGGCGCGGCCCAGCAGTTCGCCCGCATGCGCGCGGTAGACCGCCTCGACGTGTCGCGCAATCACATGGCTGGCGTCGACGACTCGGTAGCCGCGCATGAGCGCACGCTCGCGTTCTTCCGCGTCGATCCAGATGCCGGGGGCGCCGGTGAGCGGATCGGTGCCGGGCTCGCCCTTCAGCCTGCCCAACATGTCGGCGGTCTCGAGGGCCAGCAGCAATTCCGGGTAAGCCTCTCCGTTTGCCGCTTCCACGCCCTTGAGGCTGATGCGGTAGGTCGTCGGCCTCAGCTCCATGTTGTCCCGCACCCTCACCGGCGGCACCACCAGCCCCATTTCCAGGGCGAAGCGCAGGCGTCCCTCGGTAATGAGCTTGAGCGCCTGCCCGCCCTGCTTGCGGTCCAGCAGCGGGATCAGGCGGTAGCCGACCTCCAGGCCCAGCACGTCGACCGGCGGCAGATCGGACCAGGTCAGCTCGGTGAACTGCTCGATATCTTCTTCTTCGGGCTCGTGCTCGTAAGCCTCACGGCCTGGCTGGCTCAGGTCGACGAACCAGGCCGTCGCCGCGAGGACCGCCGCCAGCAACAGGAAGGCGGCATGCGGCATGCCGGGGATCACGCCCAGCACCGCCAGCAGCGAAGCCACCACGTACAGAACCTGCGGGCGTCCGAACAGCTGGCTGATGAATTCGCGGTTGAGATCCTGTTCGCTGGACGTGCGCGACACGACGATGCCGGCGGCGGTGGAAATCACCAGCGCGGGAATCTGCGCCACCAGGCCGTCGCCCACGGTCAGCAGGGCGTAACGGTCGAGCGCCTCGGCCAGGCCCATGCCGTGCTGGAACACCCCGACCGCAATGCCGCCGACCAGGTTGATCGCCAGAATGATGAGGGCCGCGACGGCATCGCCGCGCACGTACTTGGAAGCGCCGTCCATGGCGCCGTAGAAATCCGATTCGCGCGTAATGTCGGTGCGCAGCCTGCGCGCCTCCTGCTCGCCGATGGCGCCGGCGTTGAGATCCGCGTCGATGGCGAGCTGCTTGCCCGGCATGGCATCCAGCGTAAAACGCGCCGCCACTTCGGCAATGCGCCCGGCGCCGCGGGTTATCACGATGAAATTGATGATGACCAGGATCACGAACACCACCAGGCCCACGGTGTAGTTGCCGCCCACCAGGAAATTGCCGAAGGATTCGATCACCTTGCCGGCGGAATCGGTGCCGGTGTGGCCCTGCATGAGAATGATGCGGGTGGAGGCGACATTCAGCGAAAGGCGCATCAGCGTAGTCACCAGCAGCACCGTGGGAAACACGGAAAAATCCAGCGGCCGGTTGGCATTCAGACTCACCAGCAGCACGATCACCGCGAGCGCGATGTTGAGCGTGAACAGCATGTCCAGCATGAAGGTGGGCAGCGGCAGCACCAGCATGGCCAGGATCAGCAGCATCAGCACCGGTCCGGCCAGATGCACCAGGCTGCGCCCGCGCGGCATGGCGGCCATGGCGTTCATTCAGCCGCCTCCCGCCGCATGGCATGGCGGCGCGCACGGATGCGCGCCTTGAGTTCCGGACTGCCCTCGGCTTCGCGCGCCTCGGCCAGCACCTCGGCACGGGTCATGGCAAGACGCCTGAGATGCCGCCACCATTGCCAGGGCGCGTCCAGCAGAGCTGCCAGCAGGACTGCGGCCAACAGCAGCAGCAGGCCCTCCGCCAGCATGCCCCCCGCCGCCGTCACGGCCTGCGGCAAGGGCAGCACCGGCAACCCGGCCAGCGCCTCCAGATTCATGCGGTAGAAAAAGAACAGGAGCAGCCCGAGTGCCGCGATTTTCACCACGGCCTTGAAGCCGTCGAACAGGCCGGCTGCGGAAAACAGGCGGGAAACGGGAAGAACCGGATTCAGCCGCCCGCCCCGGAAACGCACAACGAGGGGGGCGAATACCCAGCCTGAAAGCAGCAGGGGCGCAGCCAGGGCGGCGATGAACAAGGCAATCAGGAAAGGAAATATCTCCGCGGCCCCCTGCAGCAGCAAGTTGAGCGTGGCGTCGGGAGACAACTGGGCAACCTGGCCGTAATGCCTGGCAAACAGCTGGAGCAGGCGGTCGAACGACTGCGCCCCCCAGATCGCCAGCCCCCCGCCCGTCGCGCCCAGCACCAGCAGCGCCGACAGTTCGGCCGAACGGGGAACACGTCCCTCCGCCCTGGCCTGTTCCAGGCGTTTCTCGCTGGCGGGCTCGGTACCGGAATATTCGCTGTCCTCGGCCATCCTCTCCCCTCTTCTGCCGGCGAGTTTAGCACGCCAAGCCAGCTTTCAAGCGGGTTGGCGCACCGCCCGCCGCGTGCCGGCACCGGGAGCCGGCAGACCTGACCGTTCGGCAATGCGCACTTGATCTGGATCAATGAATGTCCTACACCAAAGTCTAATACTTACAACAACATTCAGGAGGAGCCCATGATCGAGCCCGTCGAACTGGCGGATTTCTTCACCACATTCTTTTCCGCAGCCATGGTCATACTGTGCGGCGGGCTTTATGCCCTGCTGTTCGCATTCGCGCGCGTGAAGAACGCCCCGCGACTGATGCCGCTGGCTTATATCGCCTACATCGGCCTGGCGATTTCGGCCGTCCTGCTCGCAAATGCCGCCAACCTGTTCAGCAGCACGTTCTGGACCATCGTCGTCCTGCTCATGCTCGCAGGTTACCTGCTCGCGCCGCATGGCATCTGGCATCTCTGCGTGCGCACGCACGAAGACGAAGACGAAGACGCACCCGAAACCCAAAAAATTTTTCAACCCTGAGGAGTAAGCACCATGACAACCGAAGCCTGGTGGGCGTCCCCGTCGCTCTGGCGCAAGACCGCAATATGGATCACGGGCGGTTCGTTCGTGATACTCATCTTCCTGACTTTCGACTCGATGGCTTACATCAAGGCCGGTGGCAAGCAGGTGCCGGGCTACTCCATCATCAACCAGCGCGTCGATTACCGGTATGACGACGAGAAGAAACGCTACGTGCCGGTGATCGGGCCGGAGGAGCCGCTGTTCGGCAAGAAGCTCACCGAGGCGGAAGCCGAAGCGCTTGTATCCAAAGGCAAGCTCACCACCCAGGCCAAGAACTGCATGGAATGCCACACCCTGCTTGGCAACGGCTCTTACTACGCGCCCGATCTCACCAAGGCCTGGCTCGACCCGTGGTGGGGCAACAAGGAAGTCCGCGAGCAGCAAATGGTGGAGTTCCTGATGAACCCGCAGGACCGGCTGCACAACGCCCTCGGCCGCAAAATGCCCAACCTCGGCATCACCGAGGAAGAAGCGCGGGCGACCGTGGCCTTCCTGAAGTGGATGAGCGCCATCAACACGCTGGGCTTCCCCCACAACTTCCAGGCGATAGACCAGTCCGACGCCGCCCCTGCCCAACAATAAGGAGATCGACATGGCTACCCTGGGTGTTTTCGACACTGCCAATCTGAATGGCGGACAGAAGCTGGCGATGAAATACTTCGCCGTTTCGCTTGCCCTGTTCGGCGCACAAGTGCTGTTCGGCCTGCTGGCCGGATTGCAATACCTGTTTCCCGACTTCCTGTTCCAGGTCATCGACTTCTCGGTCAACCGCACGCTGCACGTCAACGCCCTGGTGGTGTGGCTGCTCTATGGCTTCATCGGCGGCACCTACTGGATGCTCGAGGAAGAGGCCCAGCACCCCGTCGTTGGACTGGCGCTCGGCAACCTGATCTTCTGGGTGCTCACGCTGGCCGTGACCGTCGTGGTAGTGGTCTACCTGCTGATACAGATCGGGCCGGCCGAAATGTCGACGATCTGGCTCATCAACGAAGGCCGCGAATACATCGAAGCCCCGCGCTGGGCCGACATCGGCATCGTGGTCGCCGTGCTGGTGTTCTTCTTCAACGTCGCCGCCACCTTCATGAAGGGGCGCTATACCGGCATCGGCGGCGTGCTGTTGCTCGACCTGCTGGCGCTGGCCGGCCTGTATCTTGCCGGCATGTTCTACACGCCCAACGTCTCGGTCGACCAGTTCTGGTGGTGGTGGGTGATCCACCTGTGGGTGGAGGCGACCTGGGAAGTGCTGGT
>DCVO01000083.1:13821-34756 GCA_002327405.1 Thiobacillus sp. UBA2186
ACCACTATTTCTGGATCGGCACCCCGCAATACTGGCTGACCATCGGCGGCTTCTTCTCCGCCCTCGAGCCCGTCCCGCTGGTGGCGATGGTGGTACACGCGGTATTCGATTCCGGCGTGCACCGGCTGAAAAACAGCAACCATCCGGCACTGGCCTGGACCATCGGCCAGGCCGCCGGCAACTTCTTCGGCGCCGGCGTGTGGGGCTTCATGCACACCCTGCCGCAGATCAACCTGTACACCCACGGCACCCAGTGGACTGCCTCGCACGGCCACCTTGCCTTCTTCGGCGCCTACTCCACCGCGGTGATCGCCTTCTTCTACCTGGCCGCCCAGAAATCGCGCGGCAACGTCTGGATGAGCGGCAATCTCGTCGGCGGCTGGAAGTGGAAATGGTCGATGGCCCTGCTGTGGATCGGCATGATCGGCATGACCATGGCCCTGCTGATCGCCGGCTACGAGCAGTCGCAGATCGATCGTGCGGTCGGCGGCTCGACCTGGATGAGCTACTTCGCCGCGCAATCGCATCCCTGGTTCATGCAGGCGATGACATGGCGGCAGATTTCCGGCTACATCTTCAGCCTCGGCTATGTCCTGCTGGTATGGGATCTGCTCACCATCGGCAAGCGCGAAACCCGCCCCGTGAGCGAATTGCATGCCGAGCAGCCGCAACCGGCCTGACGCGGCATCCCGTGCGCGCAGGCCTTGCCTGCCGCACGGGGTTTCCGGCGGATCACGCAGCCGCTTCCCGGGCTTGATCCTCATCAAGGAAAACGGCGCCGGAATTGCGCACAATGCTTACCACCCAAGCAGGAGTACATAAATGAGCCTTCAAAAAATTTTCGAGAAAAGCGAGAACACCGCCGTCGCCTTCATCGTCGCAATCTTCATCATTGTGCACTTCGGCCTGCTTTATCTTTTTACCCATATATAAGCGTCCGTACGCGCCGCTTGCAACCCGGACTGCATGCTTCGGCAGGAAACAACCCCGGCTCGCCTCCGCACCGCAAGAAATGGGCGCCGACCTATCATCATTCCCGGGATGCCTCCACAGGCTCCTCCGTCCTTGCCGGGATCGCTTCCCGGCTTTTTTTTGAAGAGCGGCCATGGCGCTGATATCGATCGAAGAGTCCAGACAAAAGCCCCCGCCCAATGGCTTTGCCCTCTTCGCCCTGGGCTTCAGGCCGTTCTTCCTCGCGGCCGGCATGTTTGCCGTGATCTCCATGGGCCTGTGGCTGGCCACGCTGCAAGGGGCGATCCAGGCACCGGCGGGGCTTTCCCCCACGGCCTGGCACGGACACGAAATGCTGTTCGGCTATGCCGTCGCCGTCATTGCCGGCTTCCTGCTGACCGCGACGCAGAACTGGACCAGCATTCCCATGCCGAAAGGCGGCCCGCTCGCCGCCTTGTTCGCGCTCTGGCTGGCCGGGCGTCTGCTGCCTTACCTGCCCCTGCCCCATGCCGTCTCTGCCCTCGTCGATCTCGCGTTCCTGCCCACCGTGATGCTGGCCGTGCTGCGCCCGGTGCTGCGCACGAAACAGACGCGCAACTACGCCTTCCCGGTCATGCTGCTGGGACTGACCCTGGCCAACGCCCTGTTCCATGCCTCCGCTCTGGGCTACGGCCCCGCCTACGCGCCGGCCGGACTCAAGCTCGCGCTCTATCTTATCGTGCTGATGATGGTGGTGATGGGCGGCCGCGTCATTCCCTATTTCACCGAGCGGCGCCTGAACTCTCCCTCCAGTAAGTGGACGGTGGTGGAATGGCTGGCCCCTGCTACAACCCTGGCACTGCTGGCCGCGGCCCTTGCCGTCCAGTTGCTGGATCGCGGATATGCGCTGCTTGTCGTCATTGCAACTGCAGCAGCCATCGTGCATGCCATCCGCCTCGCCGGCTGGCAGGACAAACGCCTGTGGCAAGTGCCTCTGTTGTGGGTGCTGCACCTGGGTTATGGCTGGATCGCCGTCGGCTTCGCGCTCGATGCGTTTGCCGCCGCCGGCCTGGCCTCGCCTTTCCTTGCCCTGCACGCCTACGCCACCGGCGGCATCGGCGTGCTGACCCTGGGCATGATGGCGCGCGTCTCACTAGGCCACACCGGACGCATTCTGGAAGCGCCGCGCGTCATGGCCTGGGCTTTCGCCGCCATCAACCTCTCGGCCGCGGCGCGGGTGTTCGGGCCGCTGTTAATGCCCGCGCAGACAGCCCTGTTCCATCAGCTCGGCGGCGTGCTGTGGATCGCGGCCTTCGCCGCCTTCGCCGTGGTTTATGCGCCCATGCTCTGGCATCCGCGCGTGGACGGGAAGCCGGGTTGAATCATTAACCCATCCCACAATCTGGTGACAAAAGGCACACACCGCCCTATACTGGCCGCATGAAACCTTTTCGTTGGAATCACGAGAAGAACGAGCAGCTAAAGGCCGAGCGCGGCCTCTCTTTCGAGGAAATCGTCCTGGCTGTCGAAGCCGAAGGTCTGCTGGATGTGTTGCAGCACCCCAATCCGGGCAAGCACCCGAACCAGTTGGTGTTTGTCGTCGCGCTCAATGGCTATGCCTGTCTGGTTCCCTTTGTCGAAGAGAAGGACTATTTTTTTCTGAAAACAATCATTCCCAGCCGCAAGGCAACGCGGGACTATTTGAAGCAAGGTGGCTCAGATGAAAAAGCGTGACCCTTTCGAAGAGGACATCCTCGCCGCATACGAAAAGGGCGAACTCAAGTCCGTTGTCCGGTCAAAGGCGCAACTCAAACGCTACCAGGAGGCGGCCCAAGCCACCTTCATCAAGGATCGGCGCGTCAATATCCGTCTTTCTTCCCCCGACCTCATGGATATCCAGGCGCGCGCCCTGGAAGAAGGCATTCCCTACCAAACCCTGATCGCCAGCGTGCTGCACAAATTCGTCACGGGCAGGCTGGTTGAAAAGCCGTCCCGGCTGACTTCCCGTACCAGCCGGACTACGCGCAAACGGGCGGGAAACCCTTGAACAACTAGATCGCCACGTTAAATCGGTTGGGGCCCGGCGTTTGCTCCCTCTCCGTTAAGCTTTTCTCAGCCTTGTCCCCCTCTCCCTCTGGGAGAGGGCGGGGTGAGGGCGGCGAAGCCGGGGAGAGGTTGGGGTGAGGGCGCGGTCCTCGCGACGGCTTTTGCAGACTTTTCTTAGCGCAACCGCGCCTTGGCCAGCTTGGCCTTCAACTCCGCCATCACCACCGCGGCCGCCTTCTCGCCCTCCAGGATGGCGAGATGTCTATCCTCGAAATCGGTGCTGCTCACCGCCGCCGTCTGCGGCCGGATCACGACGTCGGCTCCCTTCAGCTCGTGCTGGCTGAGGCTGTGGCCCATGATGGCGAAGGTCTGCAGCAGCACGTCCAGCGTGCCTGTTGGAATTTCGCGTCGGCTCACGTTGGAAATGTCTACCGCGATCACGAAGTCCGCGCCCATCGCGCGCGCCGGCTGCACCGGCACCGGCGAGGTGAGCCCGCCGTCCACGTATTCGCGGCCGTTGATCTCGATGGGCTGGAACACCCCCGGCACCGCGCTGGATGCGCGCACCGCCATGCCCGTGTTGCCCTGGCGGAACACCACCATCTCGCCGCTGCGCAGATCGGTTGCCACGATGCCCAGGGACCTGGGCAGCTTCTGGATGGGCAGGCCCTTCACCTTTTGATTGATGAAATCCTGCAGCGCCTCGCCCTTCAGCACCCCGCGGTTGGGCAAGGTCCAGTCCGCCACCATGTCCTCCTGCATATCCAGCGCCAGCTTCTGCAGGTCGAAACCCTTCATGCCCGAGGCGTACAACGCCCCCACCACCGAGCCCGCGCTGGTGCCCACCACCATGTCCGGAGCTATACCCTGCGCCTCCAGCGCCTTGATCACCCCGATGTGCGCAAACCCGCGCGCCGCCCCGCCGCCCAGGACGAGGGCGATCTTGGGCGCGGGCTTGGGGGTCACGACCGGCGGGGGCGGCGGGGTGGCGCAGGCGGAAAGGAGTGCGACAATCAGAAAAACGGGCAGGAAACGCATGGGGGAAACCAGATATTCGTTCAGGAACCGAATTATGGCGCCTGGCACGGCAAGCGAGTGGATTCTTGGGGAACAACGATGGCTGAAATCGGCCAGTAGCGGACTTAAAGGGTGACCGGCTTAGATGGCCGTTCCTAGCTAGGTAGCGGTCATTCGACTAGGCCAAACGACATATCCCCGCGCCTCTTTTTTCATAACATAATAATCGGACGCAGCGCAGTTAATACCAATATAAATCAGGGGATAGCCATTGAACACGCACTTCTCTTTATTCAATAATGTCCGGACACAGGCGTCCGTATATTAACTGCTAGGCCAATGGAAAAATCATGACTGAAATTGACAAAATCATGGAGAACCAACTTTTAGTTTCGGTTTTGCTATTGGTGCTCGGCGCCATCATCACTTTGATATTTACGAAACTATCCGCAAAAACTGGCACGCTAAGATATTTCGTTACGTCCAACAAAGTTGGGATCTCAGCTGATGATCAGGTATTCGGTTCGGTGCGTCTAACTTGGCAGGGGCATGAAGTACGGAATCTTTATCTCTGCACAATACAAGTCGAAAACACCACTACCCAAGATTATGAAAATATTCAGTTCAAGGTTTACTCTGGGCAGGAAACGAGAGCCGGACCCGGAAATTCGGACAGGCCGATAAGTGATAGCCTTGCTTGATGAACCGGCCCGCGAGGGCCAGAGAATGGAGCAGGAGCATGGCAAGACGCAAACGGCGGAATCACTCGCCGACCTTCAAGGCCCAAGTGGCGATAGCCGCCCTCAAGGGCGACAAGACCTTGGCCGAACTGGCGCAACAGTATGACGTACACCCCAACCAGGTCACCGACTGGAAGAGCCAGTTGCTGGAACGCGCGGCGCAGGCCTTCGGCGAGACGGGCGCGGCAGCGCCGGAGCCCGATCTCAAGACCCTGCATGCCAAGATCGGGCAGTTGACGCTGGAGAACGATTTTTTAGAAAGCGCGCTCACCAAGGCGGGCTTGCTGAGCGCAAAGCGATGATCGACCGCACCCACGACCTGCCGTTGACCCGGCAGTGCCAGATTCTCGATCTGGCCCGATCCACCGCCTACTACAAACCGGAGCCGACCTCGGCGGAAGAGCTGGCGCTCATGCGCCGCATGGACGAACTGCATCTGGAGCACCCGTTTGCGGGCAGCCGGATGCTGCGCGACCTGCTACGCAAGGAGGGTTATCCGGTCAACCGCAAACGGGTACGCAGGCTGATGAAGAAGATGGGCATCGAGGCGCTGTACCGCAAGCCCAACACCAGCGCCAGGCACACTGCCCATCCGGTCTATCCCTACCTTCTGCGCAATCAGATCATCGACCGCCCCAACCAGGTCTGGGCCATGGATATCACCTACATTCCCATGCGCCGGGGGTTTGTCTATCTGGCGGCGGTTCTGGACTGGGCCACTCGCCGAGTCTTGTCCTGGCGGCTGTCGAATACGCTCACCACCGACTTCTGTCTGGACGCGGTGAACGAGGCCATCGCACGCCATGGCTGCCCGGAAATCTTCAACACCGACCAGGGCAGCCAGTTCACCAGCGCCGAATTCACTGACTTGCTCAAGACGCACTCGATCCAGATCAGCATGGATGGCAAAGGCTGCTGGCGCGACAACGTCTTCGTCGAGCGGCTGTGGAAGAGCGTGAAGTACGAAGAAGTCTATCTGCGCGCCTACGACTCGGTTTCTGAAGCCCGTGCGAGCCTGGCAAGGTACTTCGGCTTCTACAACACGCGCCGACCGCACCAGGCGCTTGACGGCCAGACGCCGGATGAGATTTACTTCAGCAACCTGCAGGAAAAAATCGCGGCATGAACCGCAAGGCTTCACTTATCAAGGCAGATTTACTGTCCAAATAAATGGGTCCGGCTCTACGATACTCCTGAATCAAAGAACTGAGGTGGCTGATACCCCGTACATAATTCCATGGGAGACAAACTACCAAAACAGAATACATGTCCCTGATGGCCAAAAAGCGACTCAGGAACAAATGAATGAATACAATCACAACAGAGAGTACAGCCTGCCAGTTCTTAATCGAGGCCAGATAATACGCTTTTCATATTTGTGCACGAACCCAAATGATGATAACGAGCCGGGTGTCTATATCAGCACATCAAGCAAAGGTGTCAGGCTAAAACGGCAGAAATTGCCATATCTTGTTTTGAACCCAATATTTGGAGTTCCGATCCCGGCAGCGATCATTCGTGCACTGTTCATATCGGTTCTTGTGGTTATTGGTACCGGCCTGTGGATTGAAAACATCTGGTTAGCAGCCATCATTTGCATGTTTGTTGGACTAACTGGCCAAGTATTCGGTGCAGTTGCATATAGAGTTGAAAGGTTTGTTAAAAACACAGTAACTGGCTAGTTGGCCTAACCATTGGGTCAACTAGGACGCTCCTGTCGTCGCGCCTGCTACCCAAAACGTTAACAGGAATAAGGAGATCCCATGTCTCTCGATGGTCTTTCACCAGAGGAAATTGAAGCCAAACAGCAAGAGCTATTGGCTTCGGTTCCTGACACAGACCCCATCGGCAATAAGGCTCTTCGTGACCAGCTTGGTACCAACTGGTCAGAAGATTTGTACTGGGCAATACGCAATCGCTTAGTTGAGCGCGGCGTATTGGAGACTGGGAGGGGCCGTGGCGGCAGTATTAAGAGAGTACCCCCCCCAACTCCGCCCCAACCACAACAAGAGCAAGTTGTACCAGAGCAGGAGGGCGCCGTTGGAGCGGTAGCACCTCCAGCAGGGCCGGACTATACGAAAGAAGTGGATCTGTACACGCCCATTGCTACGGTGCTACGAAATCACTGGTCGAAGGAGCAAGGGTTTGATAACTACTTGGTTGAAGTTACTGCCAAACAAGGCTCCAGACAAACAGGTGGTAAATGGACAAGGCCCGATATTACTGCGGTCGGGTACAAGACATTTCCCTATGTTCCCGGACGCTATCTTGAAGTAATCACATTCGAGGTAAAGCCTACCAATACGACAGACGTTGCGGCTGTGTACGAAGCTCTTGCGCACCGGCGGGCGGCGACACGAGCGTATGTCATCACACACATGCCAAACGATAAGCGAACAGATTTGTCTGCGGTTCTAGACGCCATCTGCGACGAATCAAAGAAATTTGGCGTCGGGGTCATAGTGGCTGATGATCCCACAAACTTTGACACGTGGGAGGTGTTGCTGGAGGCCGATCGCTTTGAACCTGACCCAGGTAGGCTAAATGAGTTCATAGCGCAGCAGGCAACGCCAGAGCTGAAAGATCAGATTGTCAGATGGTTCAAGTAGCTCTAACCCTACGGTGCAGGGGACGTTACGCGATAAGGCACGCAGCGCCACTGGCGTTGAACGACCGTTTCCTGGCCAAGATCAGACATTAGGAAAAAAGCCCTCGAACTTCTGCTATGGGTCGCTTTCAGCCGCCCAATCGCTAATGACTCGTCCCTGACGACAACCGCGTCTTGTTCCACACGTTGTACTTGCCCACCGGCTTCTTCATGGGCAGGCGCTTCACTTCCTTGAGTGTGGCGGCGTCGTAGATCACCAGCGCGCCGTCCATTTCCCAGATGCTGACCAGCGCGTATTTGCCGTAGCGGTCGAATTCGACGTGGGTGGAGGCCTTGCCCGGGATGGGGCGCAGGGTGGCGGCGATTTCCAGGGTGCGCTTGTCGATGACGTGCATGGCGTCGCGGTTGGGACCGGAGAACACGTCGACCCAGGCGTAGGGCGTGTTCTCGTGGCTGCGCATGAAGAAGCCGGGGCCCTGGGTCGGGATTTCCTTCAGCGTCTGCCAGGTCTTCATGTCGATGACGGTGACCATGGGGTCCTTGAGGTTGGGCGTGGCCATGACTTCGCGGCCCTGGTAATTCCAAATAATGCCGGAACCCAGGTGCGGCATGCCGGAGAGGTCGGTCTCGCCGATCTTGCGGCGCACGTCGAGGTTGACGACCTGGCCCCTGGCGGCATCGCGCGAGGCGCCGATGATGAGCTTGTAGTCGGCATCGAAGAAGAAGTCGTCAAGGATGTTGTCGAGCGAAATGGTGCGCACCGGCAGCGCGCCCTTCTCCGGGTGGCCCTCGCCGTACTGCCAGTCGTGCACCAGGCCGCGGTAGACCTTGCCGCCCTTGGCCTCGTCGTAGACGATTTCCCAGGCCTCGGGGATGTCCTTCAGCGCGGCGATGAAGCTGCCGCGCGGNNTGCGGCAGGTAGTTCGCCACCATCACGGTGTGGCCGTCGGAAGACACCGCAAGGTTGCGGGTGTTGAGGCCGGCGCGAATCTCGGCCACCGGCTTCAGGTTCCACAGGTCGTACTTGGTGACCCAGCCGTCGCGCGAGGCCCAGTACACGTAGCGCCCCTCGAAGGTGAACTTGGGCCCGCCGTGCAGGGCGAAGCGCGTGGGGAAGCGATGGATGACTTCGAGCTTGTCGCCATCCAGCACGGAGATGTGGTTGTCGCCCGCCTCCACCACCAGGAAGACGTTGAGGTGGTCGGCCTTGAACACGGGCTTGTCCTGGAAGCCGGCCGTGTCGAACTTTATCTGCGAAGCCTTGATATCAGCGTCTGTCCAGGCAGGCGGCGGGGCGAGCGGCTGGTAGATCCAGTCGGCGAGCTGTTTGATTTCCTCGGCGGAAAGCTTGCCCGCGTAGCCCGGCATCCGGGTGGCGACGCGGCCGTGAGTGATGACTTCCATGGCCTCGGATTTTTTCAGGCGCGCGAGCGATTCCGGCAGAAGCGCCGGCCCCATGGCGCCCATGCGGTTCTCGCCATGGCAGGCGAGGCAATGGGTCTGGTAGTTTTCTTCGGCCGTTGGCGCAGCGAGGAGTGCGGCGGGAACCAGCAACATGCCCAGCAACAAGGTGCGTAACATTTCAGGTCTCAAGATAAACGAACGATTTCGCCCTCACCCCTGGCCCCTCTCCCCGAGGGAGAGGGGAATATTGATCGGTATGCCGAGTCCGATCTCGTCGTCGTCGAGATAGCAGCCCGGGTCCTCTGCCCAGGGGTCGCCGCTCATCTGGTGCGCGCGCACCCGCGTGTTGCCGCCACAGATGCCCTGGTAGGCACAGGCGGCACAGCGGCCTTTCAGCGGGCGCGGGTGCTGCTTCAAGCCGGCCATGATGGGATCGCGCGTGTCCTGCCAGATTTCCGAGAACGGCCGCTCGCGCACGTTGCCCAGGGTGTAGTGCCACCAGAAGGTATCGGGATGGACGTTGCCAAGGTTGTCGATGTTGGCGATGTTGACGCCCGAGGAGTTGCCGCCCCACTGGGACAGTTTCTGGCGCAAGTGTTCGGCCTTGTCCGGGAAACGTTCGCGCGCCCAGTTGAGCAGGTAGACGCCGTCGGCGTCGTTGTTGCCGGTGACGAACTCGCGCGGCTCGCCCGCCTTGAGATGCTTGAGGCAGGTGTCGAACAGCAGGTCCATGGCCTGGCGCGTGGTGGCGAAATGCGCATCGGCGCTGTTGTCCCTCCCCCCGCCCGCTGTCGCTCGCTGCCCCCCAAGGGGTTCGCCCGACTTGGGGCGGCCCTGCGTCAGGCTCACACGATTGCGGTTTCCGCGCCCGCCGTAGTTGAGGTGCGAAAGATAGAACTTCTCCACCTTCTCGGCTTCCATCAGATCGAGTAGTCCGGGAAGATCGTGGGCATTGTCCTGGGTAAGCGTGAAGCGCAGGCCGACCTTGATGCCGGCATCGATGCACAGGCGGATGCCGGCGAGCGAGGCGTCGAAGGCGCCCTCCTTGCGGCGGAAGCGGTCGTGGGTTTCGTTGAGGCCGTCCAGGCTCACGCCCACGTAGTCGAAGCCCACGGCGGCGATGGCGTCGATGTTGCTCTCGTCGATCAGCGTGCCGTTGGAGGACAGCCCGACGTAGAAGCCCATGTCCTTGGCGCGCTTGGCAATATCGAAAATATCGGGGCGCAACAGCGGCTCGCCGCCGGAGAGGATCAGCACCGGCACGCGGAACTGCTTGAGATCGTCCATGACCGTATAGATTTCGGCGGTGGACAGCTCGCCGGGGAAATCCTTGTCGGCGGAAATCGAATAGCAGTGCTTGCAGGTCAGGTTGCAGCGGCGGATGAGGTTCCAGATCACCACCGGGCCGGGCGGATTTCTTTTCGGGCCGATGGGCGTGGGGTTCAGCAGCTCCTGCATGTACTGGGTGATACGGAACACCTCACTGTCCTCCGCCGATGCGCAAGCCGGTCTTTTTCAGGATGCGGCTGCTGTAAAGAATATCCTTGCCCTTGCAGGCGGTGCCCAAAATCACGGCAATCTCTGCGGCCATGGCTTCCACTTCCTCGCGGCTTTTGGCGTGCACCATGGCGAACAGGTTGTAAGGCCACAGCGGCAGCCGGCGCGGGCGGCGATAGCAGTGGCTGACGAAGGCCAGTTGGCCGACGATTTCGCCCAGCCTGTCGACCTCGGCATCGGCGACGTCCCACACCGTCATGCCGTTGGCCTTGTAGCCGAGGGCGTAGTGATTGGGCACGGCGCCGATGCGGCGGATGATGCCCAGGTCCAGCATGCGCTGCATGCGTTGCATCACCTCCTCCGCCGATACGCCGATCACTTCCGCCAGCGCATGATAGGGCTGCGGCACCAGCGGCAGGCTGCCCTGGGTCGCACGGATGAGCGCGAGGTCGACAGCGTCCGGCAGGAAAAGCGGCTCGGGTGCATTCATGTTGACTCCCGCTTCAAACACTCAGTTTTAATTCCACAAAGAACTCGCGTTCCTTGGGAAAGCGGTACACGGGCTGGCCGGTCAGCTTTTCGATGCGGGCGAAAGCGGCTTCCACGCTTCCCGCCCTATCGGCCGAGCCGACAAACCACATGTTGAGCGCATGCTCGCGCCGGTAGTTATGGGCAATCTCCCTTTGCGCGTTGACGATTTCCGCGACCGCTTCGTATTCATCCTCCGGCACCGCCATCGCCGCCAGCACGGCGGTGCCGCCCAGTCGATCGGCGTTGAACAGCGGGCCGAAGCGCGAGAGCGCACCGCCCTGCACCAGCCTGTTGATGCGCTCGATCAGTTCGTCCTCGCTGATGCCGAGCGATTCCGCCGCTTGCGCATAAGGCCGCTCGCACACGGGAAAGCCGCCCTGCAGGCGGTTGATGATCGAGCGGTCGGTGACGTCGAGTTCCATGTTTATTTATCCGAAACGAGTAAACCTGGTTTCAACTGGATTGCCACGTCGGCTTCGCCTCCTCGCAATGACGTCATCGCGAGGCCCGCGCGCCCTCACCCCAACCCTCTCCCCAAGGGAGAGGGCGCAAACGCCGGGCCCAAGCCGATATAACGTGACGATCCAGAGTGTTTCAAGTCATCTGTTTCCATTCAATAAAGCTTGGGCTTTCAGGCTGCTCTAGCGAAACCTGCATACCTTGCCCCGCACTGCTTGAAGCGGCGCAGCGAAAACAGCGGCTGGAAGGGAATGCCTTCCAGCCCCAGTTCGGCGCGCAGGCGCTCGATTTCTGCCAGTACGGCCTGGCGGTTGCGCCCGTGCACCATGGAGAACAGGTTGTAGGGCCATTCCGGCAGCACGCGCGGACGCCGGTAGCACAAGGTCACGCTGGGCTGCGCGCCCAGTCTGCGTCCCATGTCCTCGACTTGATCGTCGGGCACGTCCCACACCACCATGGCATTGGCGGTATAGCCAAGCTCCCGGTGGCGCACCACCACGCCCAGGCGGCGGATCACGCCCAGGTCAATCAGGCACTGCAGGCGGTGGCGGGCTTCGGCTTCGCCCAGCCCCGCCTTCGCCGCCAGTTCGGCAAAGGGACGGTGGACCAGCGCCACGCCACCTTCCAGGGCGGCGGCCAGGGCATAGTCGGCCGAGGCAAGCTGGCGGCGCAGGCTCTCCGCCGTTTCAGGCCGGCCGGCATCGTTCAGGTGAGGGCCGGGCATTTGCCGATCCCTGATCCCCGATACCTGATTCCCGGCGAGATCGAAGCCGAGGTCGATGTGGTAGTCCGCCAGCATGGGCAGGTCCAGCGGCTTGCAGCCGGTCTGCCGGTGGATGCCGGCCAGCACTTCGGCCACGCGCTCGTGCGTCGGCGCAGTCACCACGAACCACAGGTTGTAGGCATGTTCGCGCTCGTAGTTGTGGTTGACCTCGGGACAGGCATCGATGCTTTGTGCCACCGCCTCGATGCGCGCCTCCGGCACCGACACGGCGGCCAGCGTGCTCCAGCCCAGCACGTGCGGGCGGAACACGGCGCCTATCCGGGAGATGTGGCCTCTTGCCATGAGATCGCCCAGACCCGCGATCACCTCCGCCTCGCTGCAGCCAAGTTCCTGGGCCATGGCGGCATAGGGATGCTCGGTGAGCGGCAGATTGCGCTGCCAGTCGTTGAGCAGGCGGAATTCGAGGTCGCTCAGCGCTGTCTCCATGATCTCCTCTTTCATAATCCCAGCCGGTGCGCGCGCGCGGTGAAGAAAATGCCGCTCGGTTCATGGGCGGCGATTTCGCCGAGCTTGGCAAAGTTCGCCGTGTCGTAGATGTCGATGCGGTTGGCGTCGCGCACGGACACCCACACCTGCTCGCCGCGCGGGGTGAACTCCATGTGCAGCACCGCCTTGCCGGGTTTCAGGGTGTGCACGATCCGGCGGCTGGGCACGTCGATCACCTGTACCGTGTCGTAGTTCGGGAAGGCGAAGTTGACCCACAGCCGGCGCCCGTCCGGCTGCGCCATGACGAATACGGGCTGGCCGGCCACCGCCATGCTGCCGACTTTCTGCCAACTGGAAATGTCGACGATCACCACCTCATGCCGCCCCACGCCGGGAATGAAGGCAAGGTTGCCGGATACCGCCCAGGTTTCCAGATGCGGCATCTTGTACACCGGCAGTTTCTCTTCGCCCTTGCCGTAGTCGCTCATGACCCGCTTCACGCCCGCATCCGGATTCCACAAATCCAGCACCGCAAGCCCGTCCTCGCCGAACAGCCCGGCCACGTACCAGCGCCCGTCCGGCGTGACCAGGGCATCGTAGGGTTCCCGCCCGATGTTCGCATAGCGGGTGATTTTGGGCTGGGCGGGATGGTCGGCGAGTTCGGCCATCCAGATTTCGCCGGCGTCGAACAGGCTGAAGACGAAGCGGTTGCCCGGCGCGTCCTCGATGCCGACCACCTTCGAAGGCTTGCCGGTCGCCTGCGAATTGGCGGGAATGTCGGCCACCAGTTCCAGCGTCTCGCTGGAAAAGATCTTCACGCCGCCCGGCGTGTAATTGGCGGCGGCGATGAAGCGGCCATCCTGCGAAATGGCGCCGCCGATGGAATTGCCCGACTGGATCACGCGCTTGACGACCTTGCCGGTAAGCACGTCGACCTTGGTGAGGCCGCCGTCGCGCCCGAACACGAAGGCGTAGCGCGCATCGCGCGAGAACACCGCCGAGGCGTGCGAAAGATCGCCCAGGCCCTCGATGCGGCCGAGGCTGCTTTTGCTGGAGGTGTCGAGCCACTGCAGGCTGCCCTGGGCGCGCTCCACCGCGATGCCGAGGTCGCCGCTGCCTCTGAGCGGTCCGGTTCCGGACGTATCGGCTGCATGTGCCGCAACTGAAAACAGCAGGCAGGCTGCTGACAGGAGCTTGCTACTTTGGCGCATCGAGCAACCCTTCCTGCAGCGCCCGCACGATCCAGTGCGCATCCTGCTCGCCGAGATACGGCTTCCAGCCAGGCATGGCGCTGCCGGGAATACCGTCCAGAATGATAGCCACCATCAAGTCCACCGGTCTGTCTCTCATCGTTTCGGCAGTCAGGGGCGAGCCCAGCCCGCCGGTCAGGCGCAGGCCGTGGCAGAAGCCGCATTCCTGGCGCACGAAACGCGCCAGTTCGCGCTGCCTGTCCGGGCTGGGAACCGCATCCGCGGCAAGCGCACTCCCCTGCGCCAGCCACGCCAGCAAGGCCATTTTCGTCATTGCGAGGAGGCAAGACCGACGAAGCAATCCAGTCAAATAAGGCTTAGCCCAGTTGAACTGGATCGCCACGTCGCTGCGCTCCTTGCGATGACGGAATGAATCGGCGCTATCCAAGCCGGCCGTTCCGCTCAGTACACGTCGTGCTGGGTGTTGTAGACGTTGAACTTCCCGGTCGGGGTGATCAGGCGCGAATCCTTGATAACCGTCTTCAGCTTGCGGGTCTTGTCATCCATGACCACGATGGCCGACTGCCTGTTCTTCGGGTTCCACAGCGAGAACCACACCTCGTCGCCGTACTTGTTGTATTCGGGATGGACGATGCGCATCGGCCCGTCGCCGATGTCGGCCAGCTTGGCGATATTGATCACCTGCGCCGGCTTGCTCAGGTCCCTCAGGTCGAAGATGGAAACCGACTGGTACATTTCCTGGTCGGAGGACAGGGCCGCATCCACCCACAGGTTGTTCGACTTGGGATGGGTCTTGATGAACAGCGAACCGTTGCTGTGGTTCTTCAGCGTGCGCACCACCTTCCAGGCATTCTTGGGATGACGCCTGGGATCGGTGCCGATCACCGCGATGCTGTCGTCGCCGAGGTGGCCGGTCGCCCAGACCGGGCCGTATTGCCTGTCGTTCCAGTTGGCGCCGCGCCCCGGGTGCGGCTTGACGCCGACTTTCACGTTCGCAGCCAGCTTGCCTTCCTTGGTATCCACCACCGACACGGTATCGCGCATGTTGGCGGCGACCAGGAAGTAGCGCTTGGAGGAATCCCAGCCGCCGTCGTGCAGGAAGCGCTCGGCTTCGATCTCGGTGGTCTTCAGGTTCTTGATGTCGCTGTAGTCCACCAGCAGAACCTTGCCGGTTTCCTTCACGTTGATCACGAACTCGGGCTTGATCAGCGAGGACACGATGGAGGCGACGCGCGGCTCGGGGTGGTATTCCTGCTCGTCGTAGGTGTAGCCGCGGGTGGACATGACTTTCAGCGGCTTCAGCGTCGGTCCGTCCATGATCACGTAGGACGGCGGCCAGTACGAGCCGGCGACCGCCAGCTTGTCGTCGTATCCCTTGAACTTGGAGGTGTCGATTGAACGCGCGTCGGAGCCGATCTTGAGCGTGGCGACGGTGGCGGGCGTTTCCATCCACAGGTCGATCAGGTTCAAGAGGCCGTCGCGGCCGACGGTGTAGAGGTAGCGGCCGGACTTGGACATGCGCGAGATGTGCACCGCGAATCCGGTCTTGAGTATGACGTCCACCTTCTTGGTGTCGCCGTTGATCAGCGCCACCTCGCCCGAGTCGCGCAGGGTGACGGCGAACATGTTGCTGAGGTTGAGCTTGTTCATCTGCTTCCTGGGCCGGTCCTCGGGCTTCACCAGCAGCTTCCATGACCCCATCATTTCCTTCATGCCCCATTCCGGCGGCTGCGGCGGCTCGTGCTGGATGTAGCGCGCCATCAGGTCGATCTCCTGCGCGGTCAGCTCGTTGGACGTGCCGAAGTTGGGCATGCCGCCGGGCGTGCCGTAGGCGATGAACACCTTGACTGCCTCGGTTCCGAGATTGGTCATGAAATCGGGAGTCAGCGGCTTGCCGGTCGCGCCCTTGCGCAGCACGCCGTGGCAGCCGGCGCAGCGGTCGAAATAGATGGTGCGCGCGGCGGCGAATTCCTTCTCGGTCATGGGCGGCGCCTCGGGATTGACGGCCTGGTGCATGGGCTCGCCGCCTACCGGCGACCCGCCGCCCTGTATGTATTTCTCTCCGGGGCCGGCCTGGGCCGGGGCGGGATCGGCCGCGCAGGCCATGGAAACCGCCAGCGACACGGCTGCCAGCGCAATAATGCTGCCCAACTTGCTCATCATCGTCTCCTCAACAATGGTTGACCGGGAATAACCGCTTCTCATCCTAGGTTATTCACGCTAGCACATCATTGACTTAGATCAATGCCGGGCACTACCCTTCCGCCAGGCCGACTATTTCCCCCTTGCACACATCTGAATATGGAACGACTCAAGTCCGATCCGGGCATCGTCAACAGAATCCGCGCCAACTACATTTTCTCGGAAATGACCGATGCGGAACTGCAGCTTTGCCTCAAGCACCTGGAGATCACGGCCTATGCGCCGGGCGAGATCATTTTCCAGCAGGGCGCCCATGCCTCGCGCTTTTTCATCGTCTGCGAAGGCGTGGTGCAACTGTTCCGCATTTCGCCCATGGGCGACAAGAAGGTGATCGATATCGTCAAGACCGGCGACAGCTTCGCCGAGGCGGTCTTTTTCATGGGCGGCAACTATCCGGTGCACGCCATGGCGGTCGACCGCGTCAAGCTCGCCGGCATCGCCTTCCAGGACTTCAACGGCTGCCTGGCCAACAACATCGGCCTGGCCTTCCGCATGATGGGCGGCATGAGCCGGCGCATCCACGGCCTGGTCAACGAAATCGACCGCCTCGCCATGGGCACCGCCTGCCAGCGCCTGGCTTTCTATCTGCTGGAGGAAGCCCGCGCCGAACGGCACGGCAACGCTTCGACCATACAGCTCGACGCGCCCAAGCACGTGATCGCCTCGCGCATCGGCGTCAAGCCGGAAACGCTGTCGCGCATACTGTCACGCCTCAAGGAAGAAGGCATCGTGGAGGAGTCAGGCCATATGCTGACGGTGCTGGACGTAGAGAAACTCAATGCCTTCGGCATGGAAAACCTCAAGCATTATTGAGCGCAAGCGGAAGCCGCGCTGCATGCGGCGCGGCCGCAAAGTCAGCTGGCTTCGTCGATCCAGGCCATTTGGATGGCCTCGAGGATTTTTTCGTTGGAATGGCTGGGGTCGTCGCTGAAGCCGGGCAGCGCCATCACCCAGGCATGCAGGTCGGTGAAACGCACATACTGCGGATCCACGTCGGGGTGGGCCTCATAAAGCTCGATGGCGATGTCTTGTACGTCGGTCCATTTCATCTCAGTGCCCCCCTTCCTTCACCATGTTGATGGTGTACTTGGGAATTTCCACGACCAGATCACCGTCCGCGACCCTGGCCTGACAGGACAGACGGGACTGCGGCTCCAGGCCCCACGCCTTGTCGAGCAGATCATCTTCTTTTTCCTCGGAGGGATCGAGCGAGTCGAAGCCTTCGCGCACGATGACGTGGCAGGTGGTGCAGGCGCAGGACTTCTCGCAGGCATGCTCGATCTCGATGCCGTTGTTAAGCAGCGTGTCGCAGATGGTGTCGCCGGACTTGGCTTCGATCACCGCGCCTTCCGGGCACAGTTCGACATGAGGCAGTACGATAAGCTGGGGCATGATGTTTTACGTCTGATGAATTCTGTCAGGCGGCTTTCCTGAAACTGGGCAGGACTTGCAGCACGCCGTCCCACAGCGCGATGCGGGCGTCCACCGCCTGCACTGCGGCTTCCTCGGCTTCCCGGCTCTTGATCGCATCGCCGCCGCACAGCGCCTTGAGCAGGCGCAGCGACAAGGGAGCGTGAAAGTCCTCGTCCAGATGGATGTGTCGGTTCAGGTAGAAATGAAAGGTCGGGGCTTGTTGTTCCGTGACGTGCATGCGCGACAGGAAGGCGCGGAACATGGCAGGAATGACGTGCTCGCGCCCGAGCGCCAAGGCGGCGGCGACCGCGTGCGGCTTGCGGCTTTCGATGAAGCCGAATGTGGTGCGGGTAAAGGCGAGCGAAGGCCCCGGCACCAGCCCGGAATTGAGCGCAGACTCGAGGCCTGACTCCTCAATCTTGCGGATGAACTGCAGCGGCCGGGCGGCATCGGCGCCGACCTCCCGCATGGCGCCGATGTACAGCATGAAGTGGCTGGAAAACTCGCCTTCCTGGCCGGGTGCAGCCTGATCGGTTTCCTCTTCCAGTACCAGTTCGTTGATGAAACGCTGCACGCTCGCATCCTGACCGGGCCTCCAGGGCCAGCGCGCGGGCGCGACCTCGTGCTGCAGGTATTTGATCAGCGACATGAAGTCCCATACCGAATAGACGTGGTGCGCCATGAACACGCGCAAATCCTCGACGGTTTTCAGCGCCGCATAGATGGGATGACTGTCCAGGCGCTGTTGCAGCGGCTCGATCAGTGATGGGTTCAGTCCGCTCATAGGGAAATCTCGTCCAGTTTGTGCCCGCGCAGGGCTTTTTTCACGCTGGCGTCCATGCGCCGCGCGGCAAAGTCGGAAGTGGCCTGGTTCAGCGCCTCCACCGCGCGCTTGATGGCGAGGTGGTCCTCGCCCGCCATGCTGGCCTCAAGCTCGGCGATTTTCTCTTCGATGGCAGCGCGTTCGCCGGCGTCGAGCTGTTCGTCGCCGTCCTGTTCCAGCGCGGCGCGCGTGGCTTCGATCAGGCTTTTTCCTTCTACGCGCTGCTCATTCAGGGCGCGCGCCTTCATGTCTTCCTCGGCGTGGGCGTTGGCATCCTGCAGCATGCCGGCGATCTCGTCGTCCGACAATCCGTAGGAGGGCTTGACCGTGATCGCCGCCTCGACGCCGCTGGTCTGCTCGCGCGCCGATACCGACAGCAGGCCGTCGGCATCCACCTGGAAGGTGACGCGGACGCGCGCAGCGCCCGCCACCATGGGCGGAATGCCGCGAAGCTCGAATCTGGCGAGCGAACGGCAGTCGGAGACCAGTTCGCGCTCGCCCTGCACCACGTGGAAGCCCATCGCGGTCTGGCCGTCCTTGAAGGTGGTGAACTCCTGCGCGCGCGCGACGGGGATGGTGGTGTTGCGCGGGATGACCTTTTCCGACAGGCCGCCCATGGTTTCCAGGCCGAGCGACAGCGGAATCACGTCGAGCAGCAGCCAGTCGTCCTCCTGCGCGCGGTTGCCGGCCAGCACGTCGGCCTGCATGGCAGCACCCAGCGCCACCACCTTGTCGGGGTCGAGGTTGGTGAGCGGCGTCTGGCCGAAGAACTCTCCCACCGCATGGCGGATGCAGGGCATGCGCGTGGCGCCGCCCACCATCACCACGCCCTTCACGTCTTCCGGCGCGAGCCCGGCGTCGCGCAGCGCCTTGCGCGTGGGCGCCAGGGTCTTGTTGACCAGGGTGGCGGTGATCTCGTGAAAAATCGTCGTGGTCAGGTTGAGGTCGACCAGTTCGCCGGTGGACAGGAGCGCGGTGATGCGCGCCTCGTCGTGCTCGGTGAGCTGCTCCTTGGCTTCGCGCGCGCGCGTCAGCAGGAGGCGCGTGTCTCTGGCGTTGAGCGGGGTGAGATGCGACTGCTCGACGATCCAGCAGAACACGCGCTGGTCGAAATCGTCGCCGCCCAGCGCCGAGTCGCCATTGGTAGCCAACACCTCGAATACGCCGCGGGTGAGCTTGAGGATGGAAATGTCGAAGGTGCCGCCGCCCAGGTCGTACACGGCATAGACGCCCTCCGCCGCATTGTCGAGACCGTAGGCGATGGCCGCGGCAGTAGGTTCGCTTAATAATCGCAGCACGTTGAGGCCGGCAAGCCTGGCCGCATCCTTGGTGGCCTGGCGCTGGGCATCGTCGAAATAGGCCGGCACGGTAATCACCGCTCCGACCAGCTCGCCGCCGAGACCGCGCTCGGCACGATCGCGCAGCGCTTTCAGGATGTCGGCGGAAACCTCGACCGGGCTTTTGCTGCCGGCTGCGGTCGAAAGCTGCACCATGCCCGGTGCGTCGACGAACTTGTAGGGGTAGCGCCCGGGATCGCCCAGGTCGGCAAGGCCGCGGCCCATGAAGCGCTTGACCGAGACGATGGTGTTGTGCGGATCTTCGCTCTGGCGTGCCTGGGCGTCGTAACCCACCTCGACCCGGCCATCTGCCAGATAGCGCACCACCGAAGGCAGCAAAGATCGGCCGCGTTCGTCGTCCAGCACGCGCGCCAGCGCGGACTGCACCGAGGCCACCAGCGAATTGGTGGTGCCGAGATCGATGCCGACCGCCAGCCGGTGCTGGTGCGGCGCGGTGGACATGCCGGGTTCGGAAATTTGCAGCAGGGCCATATCAGGCGTTTTCTATCTCTTCTTGGGCGTCGCCGATCTCCTCGATCAGCCTGTGCATGAACTTCAGCTTGCGCGCCGTGGCTGCGGCAGCCTCGTAATCCTTTTTGTCATCCAGTTCGACCGCGAGCTGCTCTTCCATGCGCTTCGCCTCCGCGCGCAGTTGGCGCGCGAGTTTGTCCAGCGCGCCGATATCGCGAGCCTGCCGCGCATCGCCGATGGCTTCGCGCCATTCCATCTGCTGCATGAGGAAATCGGGCGGGAAGCTGGTGTGTTTTTCGGAAAAGGCCTCGATGCCGTGCAGGTGCAGCAGGTAGGTGCCGCGGGCGAGCGGTTTTTTCAGGGTCTGGAAAGCCTCGTTGACCTTGGTCGCCCACTGCATGGACAAACGCTTCTCGGTTTCGCCGGCAGCCGCGAAGCGGTCGGGATGGACTTCGTTCTGGAGCTTGCGGTAGGCAGCCTCCAGCTCGTCGGTATCGAGCCGGAAATGTGCGGGCAGATCGAACAGCTGAAAGTGGTTTGCGTGGAAATCCATTTGAGAATGCGTGAGGCGTGAGGGGCTAGGCGTGAGGAGTCATGAAAACGGTTTCCCCGGCGCCTCACGCCTCACGCCTTACCCCTTACCGGTCAAACGTTAAACGACTCCCCGCAGCCGCAGGTATTCTTCACATTGGGGTTGTTGAACTTGAAGCCCTCGTTCAGCCCTTCGCGCGCAAAATCGAGCTCGGTGCCGTCCAGGTAGGCCAGGCTCTTGGGATCGACGAACACGGTGACGCCGTTGCTGTCGAAACGCACGTCGTCGGCTTGCACTTCGTCGACGAACTCCAGCTTGTAGGCCATGCCCGAGCAGCCGGTGGTACGCACACCAAGCCTTAATCCTATGCCCTTGCCGCGCTTGGCGAGGAAGTTGGTGACGTGCTGCGCTGCGCGTTCGGAAAGTGTGACCGCCATGATTTACTCCTGACTGTGCTTCTGCTTGTAGTCGGCGACTGCGGCCTTGATCGCGTCCTCGGCGAGG
>DCVO01000116.1:0-120 GCA_002327405.1 Thiobacillus sp. UBA2186
AGGTGATGGACCGCACCATGGTCATTCTTGAGATTTTCCACCGCAACGCGCGCTCTCCCGCTGCGCGCGCGCAGGTGGAGATTGCGCGTTTGAGCTATCTGGCGCCGCGCCTGCGCGAGG
>DCVO01000116.1:253-5913 GCA_002327405.1 Thiobacillus sp. UBA2186
ACGGGCAGCGAGGTGCTGGTCGCCAACAAGCTCTTCGCGACGCTGGACACCACCGTGCGCACGCTTTATCCCGAGGGCGTTCCGCGCGTGCTGGTCAGCGATACGGTCGGCTTTATCAAGAATCTGCCTCACGGCCTGGTTGCGTCGTTCAAGTCCACGCTCGAAGAGGCGCTGGATGCGTCGCTGTTGCTCCATGTCATCGATGCCAGCGACCCCGGCTTTGAACGCCAGATCGAAGCCACCGAACACGTGCTGAACGAGATCGAAGCGCAGGACGTGCCGCGCCTGCGCATTTTCAACAAGATCGACCACGTCGGCGATGCGGCGGCGCAGGCCGAACGCGAAGCCGCGCTGCGCGCCGAGTACCCCGGTTGCATCGTGATGAGCGCGCGCCGCCCAGCCGACGTTGCGATGCTGCACGATGCGATTCTGGCGTTTTTCCAGAAGGATCTGGATGAGGCCGAGCTTTTCCTTCCCTGGTCGGCACAGCAGCTGCGCGGAGAAATATTCTCTCGCTGCAAGGTGCTGGAAGAACGCGCCGACGAGGAAGGCGCGTTCTTCCGCGTCCGCGCCGAGCGGGGGGCACTGGATAGCCTGCGTGAGCAGTTAGGGCAGACAAAGTAAAGGCAAGGCCGGAATAGCTTTCCCCGTTTGACGAGTTACAAAAAAGCCGCCCCAATGGGCGGCTTTATTTATTGCTTGTTTCTTTTACTTCCTGCTGCGAAACAACGGCGCCAGATAGCGCCCGGTGTGGCTGGCCGGATTGGCGGCGACGTCTTCCGGCGTGCCGGTGGCGATGATCTCGCCGCCGCCGGCACCGCCTTCGGGGCCGAGGTCGATCAACCAGTCCGCGGTCTTGATGACGTCGAGATTGTGCTCGATCACCACCACGCTGTTGCCCTGGTCGGTCAGGCGGTGCAGCACTTTCAGCAGCAATTCGATGTCGGCGAAGTGCAGCCCCGTGGTGGGCTCGTCGAGGATGTAGAGGGTGCGGCCGGTGTCGCGCTTGGAGAGTTCGAGCGAGAGCTTGACGCGCTGCGCCTCGCCGCCGGACAGCGTGGTGGCGGACTGGCCGAGCTGCACGTAGCCCAGGCCGACATCCATCAGGGTCTGCAGCTTCTTGGCCACGACCGGCACATTGGCGAAGAACTCCAGGCCTTCCTCGACGGTGAAGTCGAGCACGTCGTGGATGGTCTTGCCCTTGTACTGGATCTCCAGCGTCTCGCGGTTGTAGCGCAGGCCGTGGCAGACGTCGCAGGGCACGTAGATGTCCGGCAGGAAATGCATTTCCACCTTGATCACGCCGTCTCCCTGGCAGGCTTCGCAGCGCCCGCCCTTGACGTTGAAGGAGAAGCGCCCCGGTCCGTAGCCGCGGGTGCGCGATTCCGGCACGCCGGCGAAGAGTTCGCGGATGGGCGTGAATAATCCCGTATACGTGGCCGGGTTGGAGCGCGGCGTGCGGCCGATGGGCGACTGGTCGACGCTGATGACCTTGTCGAAAAATTCCAGGCCCTCGATGTCGGCGTAGGGCGCGGGCTCCTCGGTGGAGCCGTAGAGGTGGCGCGCCACCGCGTTGTAGAGGGTGTCGTTGATGAGCGTGGACTTGCCCGAGCCGGACACGCCGGTGACGCAGACGAACAGGCCCACCGGCAGATTCAGGCTGACGTTCTTGAGGTTGTTGCCGCTGGCGCCGTTCAGCAGCAGCTGTCTTTCCGGGTCGGCCTTGCGGCGCTTTTTCGGCACCGCGATCTGCTTTTTGCCGGAGAGATACTGGCCGGTGAGGGAAGCGGGATTGCGCTGGACTTCGACCGGCGTGCCATAGGCCACCACCTCGCCGCCGTGTTCGCCTGCGCCGGGGCCCATGTCGACCACGTAGTCGGCGCTGCGGATGGCGTCCTCGTCATGCTCCACCACCAGCACGGAATTGCCGAGGTCGCGCAGGTGTTTCAAGGTGTCGAGCAGGCGGTCGTTGTCGCGCTGGTGCAGGCCGATGGAGGGCTCGTCCAGCACGTACATGACGCCGGTGAGGCCGGAGCCGATCTGGCTCGCGAGCCGGATGCGCTGCGCTTCGCCGCCGGAGAGGGTGTCGGCGGAGCGGTTCAGCGACAGGTAATCCAGCCCGACGTTGACCAGGAAGCCGAGGCGCGCATTGATTTCCTTGACGATGCGTTCCGCGACCTGGGCGCGGTGGCCGGTAAGCTGCAAGGCGTCGAAGAAGGCGCGGGTGTTTTTCAGCGGCCAGCCGCTGATGGCGTGCAGGGTCTCGCCGCCGATGAAGACGTTGCGCGCTTCCTCCCTCAATCTGGAACCTTCGCACTCCGGACAGGGCTGGGTGTTGAGGTATTTCGCCAGTTCCTCGCGCACGGCGATGGAGTCGGTTTCCTTGTAGCGCCGCTCCATGTTCTTCACGATGCCTTCGAAGGCGTGCTTGCGCGTGGTGAAGCCGCCGCGCTCGCCCAGATGCTTGAAGGCGATGGTCTCCTTGCCGGAACCGTGCAGGATGACGTCCTGCACGCGCTGCGGCAGTTCCTCGAAGGGCTTGTCGAGGTCGAAGCCGTAGTGCAGGGCCAGGCTTTGCAGCATCTGGTAGTAGAAATGATTGCGCCGGTCCCAGCCCTTGATGGCGCCGGCCGCCAGCGACAGATGCGGGAAGGACACTACCCGCTCGGGGTCGAAGAAGGTCACCGCGCCCAGGCCGTCGCAATGCGGGCAGGCGCCCATGGGGTTGTTGAAGGAAAATAATCTGGGTTCCAGCTCGGGCAGGGCGTAGTCGCACACCGGGCAGGAGAACTTGGCCGAGAACAGGTGCTCCTTGGCGGAATCCATTTCCACCGCCAGCGCGCGGCCGTCGGCGTGCCTCAGCGCGGTCTCGAAGGATTCGGCCAGGCGCTGCTTGGCATCGGCGCGCACCTTGAGGCGGTCGACCACCACTTCGATGGTGTGCTTCTTGTTCTTGTCGAGCCTGGGCACTTCGCCGATCTCGAACACCTTGCCGTCCACCCGCACGCGCACGAAGCCTTGGGCTTGAAGTTCGGCGAAGAGGTCGAGGTTCTCGCCCTTTCTGCCGACGATCAGCGGGGCCAGGATCATGAGCTTGGTGTCTTCCGGCAGGGCCAGCACCTGGTCCACCATCTGCGACACCGTCATCGCCGCCAGCGGCAGTTCGTGCTCCGGGCAGCGCGGCTCGCCGGCGCGGGCGAACAGGAGGCGCAGGTAGTCGTGGATTTCGGTGACCGTACCCACGGTGGAACGCGGGTTGTGCGAAGTCGCCTTCTGCTCGATGGAGATGGCCGGCGACAGGCCCTCGATCAGGTCCACGTCGGGCTTTTCCATCATCTGCAGGAACTGGCGGGCGTAGGCCGACAGCGACTCCACATAGCGGCGCTGGCCTTCGGCGTAGAGGGTGTCGAAGGCGAGCGAGGACTTGCCGGAACCCGACAGGCCGGTGATGACGACCAGCCGGTTTCTCGGGATGTCGAGGCTGATGTTTTTCAGGTTGTGGGTGCGGGCGCCCCGCACGCGGATGTATTCCATTTGGACGGCTAAAGCAACTTGGGCAACCTGTTAATATACGGCATTTCCTGATTTGGCTCCTCCCTTGGAAATCCCCGACAAACTGACCTCCGCCGAGAAGCGCGCCAGCATTGGCTTGGCCTCGATTTTCGGACTGCGCATGCTGGGCATGTTCCTGATCCTGCCGGTATTCGCGCTCTATGCCCCCACCCTGCCGGGGGGCGGCGACCATTTCCTGGTCGGCATGGCGCTCGGCGCCTACGGCCTGACCCAGGGGTTGCTGCAACTGCCTTTCGGCATGCTGTCCGACCGCATCGGGCGCAAGAAGGTGATCGTGTTCGGCCTGGTGGTGTTCGCGCTGGGCAGTTTCGTCGCTGCCTTCGCCACCAATATCTACTGGGTGATCTTCGGCCGCGTGATCCAGGGCGCTGGGGCGATTTCCGCCGCGGTGACCGCGCTGCTGGCCGATCTCACCCGCGAGGAGCACCGCACCAAGGCCATGGCCATGATCGGCATGACGATCGGGCTGACCTTTGCGCTGTCGCTGGTGTTCGGCCCGCTGCTGAACCATGCCATCGGCGTGCCCGGCATCTTCGCCCTGACCGGGGTGCTGGCGCTGCTGGCGATATGGGTGATGAAAAGCTATGTGCCCGAGCCCGCCAGGACGCATTTCCACGGCGACGCCGAGGCCAATCCCGCGCGCCTCAAGGATGTGCTGAAAGACCCCCAGCTGTTGCGCCTGGATTACGGGATTTTCGCGCTGCATGCGGCGCAGATGGCCATGTTCGTGGCGGTGCCGGTGATGCTGGCGAAAGGCGCGGGGCTGACGCCCGACCATCACTGGTGGGTGTACCTGTCGGTGCTGCTGCTGTCTTTCGTGTTCATGCTCCCGGCCATCATCATTGGCGAAAAGCGCGACAAGCTGAAGCCGGTGTTCGTCGGCGCGGTGGCGCTGATGCTGGTGGCGCAACTGAGCCTGATGGGCGTGCAGTCCTCGTTGTGGGGGCTGGGCGCGGCGCTGCTGGCGTATTTCGTGGCCTTCAATGTCCTGGAAGCCAGCCTGCCCTCGCTGATTTCCCGGCTGGCGCCGGCGAGTGCCAAAGGAACGGCCATGGGGGTTTACAATACGGCACAGTCGCTGGGCTTGTTCGTCGGCGGCGCCCTGGGCGGCTGGCTGGCGCAGCGCTACGGTTTCGGCGCGCTGTTCGCCTTCTGCGGGGCGCTGATGGCGGTCTGGCTGCTGATGGCGCTGGGCATGCGCCCGCCGCCCGCCGTGCGCACCCGCATGTACCGGGTGGAAGGACTGAACGAGGCGCGCGCGGCGACGCTGAGAAGCGAGCTGGCGGCGCTGGCGGGGGTAAGTGAAGTGGCGGTCATGGCCGATGAGGGCATGGCCGTGCTGAAAGTGGCGAAAAGCGGCTGGGACGAGGCTGCCGCCATGCAATTGATCAAGGGGGAAACATAAATGGCATCGGTCAACAAGGTCATACTCATCGGCAACCTCGGGCGCGACCCGGAAATCCGCTACATGCCGTCGGGCGACGCGCTGGCGACGCTATCGGTGGCTACCACCGATAGCTGGAAGGACAAAAGCGGCGAGAAGCAGGAGCGCACCGAATGGCACCGCGTTTCCATGTTCGGCCGGCTGGCCGAGATCGCCGGGGAATACCTCAAGAAAGGCTCGCAGGTTTACATCGAGGGCCGCATCCAGACCCGCAAGTACACCGACAAGGACGGCGTGGAGAAATATTCGACCGAGATCGTCGCCAATGAGATGAAGATGCTCGGCGGCCGCAGCGGCGCGGGCATGAGCGGCGGCACCGCCGACATGGACAGCGCGCCGCGCGCAGCCGGCCGGCCGGCAGCCTCGGGCGGCGGTTCCTCTGCGCCGGCCAGGGCGCCGGCCGGCGGCGCTTTCGACGACCTCGAAGACGACATACCGTTCTGAGCGCCAAACCACCCCTACTATAATAAAAAATGAAATTGCGGAGATGGGGGTGGGCCTTGGCTGCGCTGGCCTTGCCGGCGCACGCCGTCACGCTTACCGAAAGCGATTTCTTTTCCGAACTGCCGGTGGTGCTGTCGGCTTCGCGCCTGGCGCAGCCGCTGGGGCAGGCGCCGGCGGCCGTCACCGTCATCGACCAGGA
>DCVO01000116.1:6003-43543 GCA_002327405.1 Thiobacillus sp. UBA2186
ATCGAGGACATCGAGCGCATCGAGGTGGTGCGCGGCCCCAATGCCGCCGCCTATGGCGCCAACGCCTTCTTCGGCGTGATCAACATCATCACCAAGGAGCCGGCGGAAGTGCCGGGGCTGCATGTGTCCGCGCAGGCCGGCGAGCAGTCCAACGGCGGCGCCATGCTGCGCTACGGCGGCGGCAGCGGCGATTTCCGCTATCGACTGACGCTGTCGGACCAACGCCGCGACCGCTTCGACACCCAGCCCGAGAAGACCACCACGCGCCACCTCGATTTCAGGGGGGACTGGCTGTTGTCGACCACGGACGAACTGAACATCAGCTTTGCCGCCAGTCGCGGCGACTGGCGCCAGGGACGGTCCGACAAGCCCGACCCCTTCGAGCCGGTGCGCGACCTCGACGTGGGCAGCGAGCATTTCCAGGCGAAGTTCAAGCGCGTGGTCGACCCGCGCACGGAATGGTCGCTGCAGTTCTATCACATCCGCGCATTCGTGGACGATGGCTTTACCGTGCAGGATTACCCCCTGATTCCGGGCCCGCCGCCGGCGTTTTTCGTCGACATCCCGTTCAATCTCGAGCAGACACAGTGGCGCGAGGATGTCGAGTTCCAGATGATTGACGGCCTCGGCAACAACGCCCGCATGGTGTGGGGCGCGGAGGCGCGCTGGGAGGGGGTCGACGCCCCGGGTTATTTCCACGGCAAGAGCGAGCACAGCGGCGCCCTGTACCGGCTGTTCGGCAATATCGAGTGGACGCCTGCGGAGAACTGGGTCGTCAACGGCGGCATCATGGCCGAGCATCACTACTACACCGGCCTCGATTTCTCGCCGCGGCTGGCGGTGAATTATCAGCTCTCGCCCGAACATGCCTTGCGGGCATCGATCGGCCAGGCCTACCGCTCGCCGACTTTCTTCGAAGTGGATGGGGATGTGCGTTATTTCACCACCACGGACCTGTTCCTGACCCAGCGTTTCGCGCCCAACAAGAACCTGCGGGCGGAAAAAATCCTGTCGCGCGAAATCGGCTACGTCGGCCATGTGCGCGCACTGAATCTGCACGTCGACGCGAGGCTGTTCGACGACAGGGTGCGCAAGCTCATCGGCAACGAGGACATCGATCCGGGCGCGGACGAAACCTTCCAGTCAGACAACATGAATCATGCCGACATCCGCGGCGCGGACGTGCAACTGCGCTGGCAGCCGCATCGGGACGTCGACCTGATTTTGAACTGTGCGCGCGTGAAGATCGATTCCAATGATGCCGACATCGAGGAATCCGCCCCCGGGAACAATTTTTCCGCGCTGGGCATCTGGCGCCTGCCCGCCGGCTGGGAGGCCAGCGCCGCCGTCTATCGGGTGGGCTACATGAAATGGCTGGATGACGGCGACGAGACGCAAGAATATACCCGGATCGACGCGCGCCTGGCCAAGCGCTGGAAGTGGCAGGGGCGCCAGACTGAGCTGTCGCTGGTGGGGCAGAATCTGGGCGGTGAACGCTATACGGAATTCCGCGACAACAACCAGTTCGACACGCGCGCCTATGTCGGCGTGGCGGTTGACTGGTAGCATGGAAATGCCGGTGTGACCGGCGACCTGCCTGGCGGCATGGGGAAGGCCGAATTTCCTCGCAGGTTTTTTCAGTCCATATCGATTACTACAAAGAATGAGATTTGGGGGCGCATTAGGGGGTATTTTCGCGTTGGTTCTGCCGGTGCAGGCGGCTTCGCTGACCGAAGCCGATTTCCTTGCGGACCTGCCGGTGGTGTTGACCGTGTCGAAGATGGCGCAGCCGCTGCAGGACAGCCCGTCGTCGGTGACCATCATCGACCAGGACATGATCCGCGCCTCGGGCTACCAGGACATCCCCGACCTCTTGCGCCTGGTCCCGGGTTTTTCCGTGGCCTATACCCGCGAGAACACCTTCGCCGTCGGTTACCACGGCTTCGCCGATGCCTATTCGCGGCGTTTCCAGGTGCTGGTGGATGGGCGCTCGATCTACAGCCCGCACTACGGGGCAGTGGGCTGGGGCACGCTGCCGCTGGCGATCGACGACATCCAGCGCATCGAGGTGGTGCGCGGTCCGAATGCGGCGGTGTATGGCGCCAACGCATTTTTCGCCATCATCAACATCGTTTCCAAGGATCCGACGCAAACCCTGGGCAGGCTCGCGAACGTGCAGGCGGGCGAACAGAACATGGCGGGCGCGGTACTGAGGTATGGCGGCGGGGAGGGCGATCTGCGCTATCGCCTGACTTTGTCCGGCCAGCATCGCGACCGTTTCGAGAAAACCTTCTACGACCCGACCAGAGGCACGGCCGAGGACTATTACGAGCGGACCTATACCCGTTTCCTCAACGGCCGCTGGGACTACCAGCTGTCGAACGCGGACGAGCTTTCCGCCCAGGTCGGCCTGACCGGCGGCGACTGGAACGCGGGCAGCGTGCGGCATCCTGAAGAGCCACGGGCTTACGAACCCTGGGGCGGTTTTGCGCAATTGCGCTTCAACCGGGCCATGAGCGCGGACGAGGAATGGAGCGTCCAGTTCAGCCACAGTTACGTGGACAACGGCCAGGGCAGCTTTGTCGCGCCGTTTGCCTCAAGAAATTACTCGACGGATGTCTCCGTCCTCCCGCATCTCAGGCAGTGGCGCAGCCAGCTGGATTTTTCCTCCAGCCAGAGGCTGAGCACGGGCGTGCGTCTGGCATGGGGCGGGGAATTGCGCCACGAAGCGGTGGCAGGTCTCGGCTTTTACGGCACGCGCGACCGGCAGGACGGCGTGCTGGCCAGCCTGTTCGCCCACGCCGAATGGCAGGCGGACGCGGATTGGCTGGTGCAGGGCGGCGCCCAGGTCGCCCATCACTACTTCACCGGCTTCGAGATTTCCCCGCGCCTGGCGGTGAGCTACCGGCTCAATCCGCGGCATACCCTGCGCTGGGCGGTTTCGCGCGCCACCCGCTCGCCGACCTTCTACGAACAGGACGGCAACCACGGCTTTCGCAATCCCGGCGGCGTCATGGTCGACCAGTACGTAGTCCCGTCGGACGGCCTCGATCCGGAAATCAATAACTCGGTGGAAATGGGCTACCTCGGCCAATGGCCGGAGTGGGGCGCCCAGATCGACGTCAGGCTGTACCGCGATCACATCACCGACTACCTCGGGCAAGCCAGCTACCGGTTTCTCCGCACCTTCGGCGTGGGCGAGTCCTACAACGACAAATATTTCCAGTACGTCAACGGCGGCACGCTGGACGTGACCGGCCTCGATGCGCAACTGGTGTGGAAGCCGCACCGCGACTTCTCGCTGCATCTCGCCCAGTCCTTCGCGCATGTCGATGCCAGCCACGACACCGCCGACGACGACATGCCGGAATCGGCGCCGGACCGGATCACCAGCCTGCTCGCCAACTGGCGCATCGGCGCCGGCTTCAGCCTGTCCGCCACCGTCTACCATACCGACCGCATGATGTGGCTGACCGAGGGCGACCACACCGAGCGCCATACCCGCGCCGACTTCCGCCTTGCCAGGCAGTTCAAGCTGGACGGCATGGAGGCGGAATGGGCGCTGGGGGTGCAGAACGCGGGCGACGACTACCAGGAATTCCGCCGCGAGAACGTCTTCAGCCGCCGAGCCTACGCCAGCCTGCGCTTCGTCTGGTAGGGCCGGTCCGGATTATTGCGCACGCTCGTATAAGCTACTGCTTATAAACGCATTTTTGGTGTAAAATCGGCTGCAATCAAACTCGTTTCCAGGAGTAAATCATGCCGATTTATGCCTATGCCTGTTCCGCCTGCGGCCACGCCGAGGATGTGATACAGAAAATGTCCGATGCGCCGCTGACCGTCTGTCCCAAGTGCGGCGCGGAAAGCTTTGCCAAGCAGATCACCGCTGCCGGTTTCGCCCTCAAGGGCACGGGCTGGTATGCCACCGACTTCAAGGGCGGCGTCAGGCCGGCCGAGAAGAGGGAAGACGCGCCGGCGCCTGCTTGCGGCAGCGGCGGTTGCGGCGCCTGTTCCTGACCCGGTGCTTGGGCAGGCAAGGGGCGCGGTTACCGCGCCCTGATTTTTTGAACAAGGAGGACAAGAGGACGGGAGTACGGCGATGTGTAAACGACTCGCGCCTGAAAAGTGGTTTTCCTCTTGTCCTCTTTGTAAATAAAGCCTTGCGAGACTTTCATTTTCCGCCGCACGGCCGTGGACTGAAACAAACATGAAACGCTATTTCATTACCGGCCTGCTGATCTGGGTGCCCCTGGGTATCACCCTGTGGGTGCTGGACCTGCTCATCGGCACCATGGACCTGACCCTGACCCTGCTGCCGGAGAACTGGCAGCCGCAGGCCTGGCTGGGCTTCCGTATCCCGGGCCTCGGGGTGATCCTGACCCTGGTGGTGATCCTGGTGACCGGACTGGCCACGGCAAACATCATCGGCCAGCGCCTGGTGGATTTCTGGGAAGGTTTCCTGCTGCGCATCCCGGTGGTGAATACCATCTACAACAGCGTCAAGCAGGTTTCCGACACGCTGCTGGCGAGCGACAGCCATGCGTTCAGGAAAGTACTGCTGGTGCGCTATCCGCATCCGGATGCCTGGTCGATCGCGTTCCAGACCAAGCTGCCGGACAAGGTGGCGAACAAGCTGATGGACGAGCATGTGGCGGTATTCATCCCCACCGCGCCCAGCCCGGTCAACGGCTTTTATTTCTTCGTCAAGAGAAGCGAGACCATCGAGCTCGACATGAGCGTCGACACGGCCCTGAAAACCATCGTGTCCATGGGCGTGGCGAGCGCCGACGTACAAAGCAAAACGGATAAACTGCGCTCGCGCTTTGCCGGCAATCAATAACCGAGATAGATAAACAATATGATGCGTACCCATACCTGCGGCGAAGTGAACGCCGCGCACATCGGCCAGACCGTAAGCTTCTGCGGCTGGGCGCACCGCCGCCGCGACCACGGCGGAGTGATCTTCATCGACCTCAGGGACCGCTACGGCCTGGTCCAGATCGTGTGCGACCCCGACATGGGCGAGGACTTCAAGCATGCCGAGGCCGTGCGCCACGAGTTCGTGCTGAAGATCACCGGCAAGGTGCGCGCGCGTCCCGAGGGCACGGCCAATCCCAACCTGCCGACCGGCGAGATCGAAGTGCTGGCGAAGCAGATCGAGGTGCTGAACGCCGCCGCCACGCCGCCCTTCCAGATGGATGAGGACAACATCAACGAGAATACGCGGCTCACCTACCGCTACCTAGACCTGCGCCGCGAGCCGATGCAGAAGAACATGGCGCTGCGCTACCGCATGGCCAAGGTCATGCGCGATTACCTCGATGCGCAACAGTTCATGGAAGTGGAAACGCCGATGCTCACGCGCTCCACGCCGGAAGGCGCGCGCGACTACCTGGTGCCTTCGCGCGTGCACGACGGCATGTTCTACGCCCTGCCGCAGTCGCCCCAGCTGTTCAAGCAATTATTGATGGTGGCGGGCTACGACCGTTATTTCCAGATCACCAAGTGCTTTCGCGACGAGGATCTGCGCGCCGACCGCCAGCCCGAATTCACCCAGGTGGACCTGGAAATGTCCTTCGTCGAGGAAGACGATGTGATGAACCTGGTCGAGGGCATGATCCGCGAGACTTACAAGAAAGCGGCCGGCATCGACTTGCCCGATCCCTTCCCGCGCATGGACTGGCACACCGCCATGGCCAAGTACGGCTCCGACAAGCCCGACATGCGCGTGACGCTGGAACTGGCCGAAGTGACCGACGCCATGAAGGACGTGGCCTTCAAGGTCTTCTCCGGTCCCGCGAATTCCGGCGGCCGCGTGGCCGCCATGCGCGTGCCCGGCGGCGCTCAGCTCACCCGCGGCGAGATCGACGGCTACACCGAGTTCGTGAAAATCTACGGCGCCAAGGGCCTGGCCTACATCAAGGTCAACGACGTGAACCGGCTGAACGAGACCGGCCTGCAGTCGCCCATCGTCAAGAACCTGTCCGAGGCTTCATTGAAAGCGGTGATGGAGCGCACGGGTGCTGCGAACGGCGACCTCATCTTCTTCGGCGCGGACACGGTCAAGGTCGTGAACGACGCCCTGGGCGCCTTGCGTGCCAAGGTCGGCCACGAAAAAGGCTATCTAACCAACGACGCCTGGGCGCCTTTGTGGGTGGTGGACTTCCCCATGTTCGAATACGACGAGGAAGCCAAGCGCTGGGTCGCGCTGCACCATCCCTTCACCGCACCCAAGCCCGGCCACGAGGACTGGCTGGAATCCGATCCCGGCAAGTGCCTGTCGCGCGCCTACGACATGGTGATCAACGGCTGGGAAGTCGGCGGCGGCTCCATCCGCATCCACCGCGAAGACGTTCAGGAGAAAGTGTTCAAGGCGCTGGCCATCAGCCCGGAAGAGCAGCGCGGCAAGTTCGGCTTCCTGCTCGACGCCCTGCAGTACGGCGCGCCCCCGCACGGCGGTCTCGCCTTCGGCCTCGATCGGCTGGTGACGCTGGTGGCAGGTGCGGAGTCGATCCGCGATGTCATCGCCTTCCCCAAGACCCAGCGCGCCAACGACCTCATGACCGAAGCGCCCAACGTCGTCGACGAAAAACAGCTGCGCGAACTGCACATCCGTTTGCGCAACCCCGTTCCAGCTGCTTGAAAGCAATTGAACAAAGAGGACAGGAGGACAAGAGGGAAGCCCTGAATAGGTTTACTCCTGTCCTCTTGTCCTCCTTGTGAAAAATGCTTTTCAAAATCCCGGTTTCCGTGCTGGTGGTGATCCATACTCCGGACCGTCAGGTGCTGCTGCTGGAACGCGCCGACCATCCGGGCTGGTGGCAGTCGGTCACCGGTTCGCAGAATCCCGGCGAGTCGCTCGCGGAAACCGCCGTCCGCGAGGTGCGCGAGGAAACCGGCCTCGACGCCCATGCCTACAAGCTGGAAGACTGGGGCTACAGCAACCGCTATGAAATCTACGAGTGCTACCGCCACCGCTATCCGGCCGACGTCACCCACAACACCGAACACGTATTCGGGCTGCAGGTGCCGTCGCCGCTGCCGGTGACCCTGGCCCCGCGCGAGCACTTGAGCTGTCGGTGGCTGCCTGCCGAAGAGGCCGCGGGCAAGTGTTTCTCGCCCAGCAACGCGGAAGCGATCCGCAAACTGGCTAAGCGCAACATTCCCGGCTAGCATAGTCCTATGGGCCAGGTTAAGGAAATTCACGTCGCCAGCTACAACATCCACAAGGGGTTGTCGCATTTCAACCGTCGGCTGACCATCCACGAAATGCGCGACAAGCTGTACAGCCTCGACGTGGACCTGGCTTTCCTGCAGGAAGTGCAGGGCCTGCACGAAGGGCGCGCGGAGCGCTTCCCGCACTGGCCGGAGAAACCGCAGCTCGAATTCCTGGCCGATACCCTGTGGACGGATTTCGCCTATGGCAAGAATGCGGTATATGACGAAGGCCACCACGGCAACGCCATTCTCTCGCGCTATCCCATTTTGAAATGGGAGAACCTCGACATCTCCAGCCATTTCATGGAATCGCGCGGCATGCTGCATTGCGAACTGCATCCGCCGGGCTGGCGCGAGCCGCTGCACTGCATCAACGTGCATCTCGCGCTCACCGAGGGCGGACGCAACCGCCAGGTGCGCATGATCGCCGAGCGCATCCGCGCGAGCGTGCCGCAAACCGCGCCGCTGGTGCTGGCCGGCGACTTCAACGACTGGCGCATGCGCGCTACCCGCTATCTGGCCGACGAGCTCGGCCTCAAGGAAGTGTTCGAGGTGCAGCACGGCCGCCACGCCCGCAGCTACCCTTCGATGATGCCCTTGTTCTCGCTCGACCGCATCTACGTGCGCGGTCTCAGCGTGAAAGCCTGCAGCGTGCACGCCGGGCCGGTGTGGCACCGGCTTTCCGACCATGCCGCGCTGACGGCAACGCTGCTGCCTGAATGAATCCGGAAAAGGCATTTTTGAACCACGGGGTTCACGGGGAAAAAGCATGAAGTCATGCGCCTGGTTGCCGCCAGAAATGACACAAGCCCCAGGCATGCAATCCCTTTCACCTCATGTGCTAAGGCAAATGCCTTTTGTACTGTCTTCCCCCGTGTTCCCCGTGCGCCCCGTGGTTAATCGGGTTTTCAGGAAATGAAAGGCTACGTTTCCGGCAATCGCATCACCCTGCTCAAGAACGGTGCCGAATATTTTCCGGCGCTCGAAGCCGCCATCGACCATGCGCGCGAACACGTTCATCTGGAAACCTATATTTACCGCGATGACGAAAGCGGCCGGCGCATTGCGCAAGCCCTGATCCGCGCCGCCGCGCGAGGGGTCAAGGTCCATTTTCTGGTCGACGGTTTCGGTTCGCAGCCGCTGCCGCAGCAATTGCTGCAAACGATGCGCGATGGCGGGGTGAAGGTGCTGGTTTACCGTCCTGAAACATCCCGCTGGCGCTTGCGGCGATACCGGTTGCGACGCCTGCACCGCAAGCTGGCGCTGGTGGATTCGAGCGTGGGGTTCATTGGCGGCATCAATATCGTCAACGACGCCGAGTCGCCGGCTGCGCCGCCGCAGTATGACTATGCCGTCGCGGTCGAAGGGCCGCTGGTGGGGGAGATTTTTTCGGCCATGCGCCGCTTGTGGAACATCGTGTCCTGGGCGCAGTTGCGCCAGGTGCGAAGCCGAGACCACCGGCGCGCACTACCGGTGGCGCCGGCCGGCAAGGTGCGTGCGCAGTTTCTGCTGCGCGACAATCTGCGCCATCGGCGCGCCATCGAGCGCGCATATCTGCGCGCGATCGGCAAGGCCCGCCATGAAATCGTGATTGCCAATGCCTACTTCCTGCCGGGTGCGCGTTTCCGCCATGCATTGGTCGCCGCGGCGGAGCGTGGGCTACGGGTGGTGGTGCTGGTGCAGGGGCGCACCGACCATCCCATGGCGAATTACGCCAAGCAGGCCTTCTACGGGACCCTGTTGCAGGCCGGCGTGGAAATCTACGAATATCAGAAGAGCGTGCTGCATGCGAAGACGGCGGTCATCGACGGCATCTGGGCAACGGTGGGTTCTTCCAACATCGACCCGTTCAGCCTGGTGCTGTCGCGCGAGGCGAACGTGGCGGTTTACGACCGCGGCTTCGCCGGCGAACTTCGGGCGAGCATGCAGCAGGAAATGGACAGCGGCGCGGTGCGCATCCTGCCAGAATCGCTGCAATCCTTGCCCATGCACAGGCGCTTCCTGATCTGGCTGAGCTACGGCATCGTGCGGCTGTTGATGGGCATGGTCAATTACCCCCACAACGAGCCGAAGCGCTAGGAAGGACAGTCTTCAGTTATCGGTAACTTGTGCTTTTCTTTTACCGCCGACCGCCGACCGCCGACCGCCGACCGCCGACCGCCGACCGCCGACCGCCGACCGCCGACCGCCGACCGCCGACCGCCGACCGATAACCGAAGTTACTTCCTGCCGCCGAGGATGCCGCCCAGGACCCCGCGCAGGATCTGGCGGCCGAGCTGGCTGCCGATGGTGCGCGCGGCGCTTTTGACCATGGCTTCGACCACGCCCTGGCGACGGCCGCTGCCGCCGAGCACGCCGCCAAGCGTGCCGAGTACCCCGCCTGCGGCGGTTTCCTTGTTCGCTTGCGGCGGCACGGCCTTTTCGGCGTGCTGCGCGGCCAGCTGTTCGGCGCGCGCCTTGAGCATTTCGTAGGCCGATTCGCGATCGCGAGTCTTTTCGTAGACGCCGGCCACCAGCGAGTTGTCGATGAGTTTCCGGCGCTGCTCGGGCGTGATGGGGCCGATCTGGCCGGTGGGCGGCAGGATGAAGGCGCGCTCGACGATGCCGGGGCGGCCTTTTCCATCCAGGAAGGACACCAGCGCCTCGCCCACGCCGAGTTCGGTGATGGCGGCTTCCTCGTCCAGCGCCACGTTGTCGCGCATGGTCTGCGCCGCCGCGCGCACCGCCTTCTGGTCGCGCGGAGTGAAGGCGCGCAGCGCGTGCTGCACGCGGTTGCCGAGCTGGGACAGCACGCGATCCGGCACGTCGGCCGGGTTCTGGGTGACGAAATATACGCCCACGCCCTTGGAGCGGATGAGGCGCACCACCTGCTCGATTTTTTCCACCAGCGCATCGGGCGCATCGGTGAACAGCAGATGGGCTTCGTCGAAGAAGAACACCAGCTTCGGTTTGTCGAGATCGCCGGCTTCGGGCAGGTTCTCGAACAGTTCGGAGAGCAGCCACAACAATAGTGTGGCGTACATCCTGGGCGACTGCATCAGCTTGTCGGCGGACAGGATGTTGATGACGCCCTTGCCACGCAGGGACTGCATGAGGTCTTCGATGTTCAGCATGGGCTCGCCGAAAATCTTGTCGCCGCCCTGGGATTCCAGCGCCAATAACCCTCTCTGAATGGCACCGATGGAAGCGGCGGAAACATTGCCGTAGTCGGTGGTGAATTCCTTCGCGTTCTCGCCGACGAAGGCCAGCATGGCGCGCAGGTCCTTGAGGTCGAGCAGCAGCAATCCGTTATCGTCCGCCACCTTGAACACCAGGTTCAGCACGCCGGACTGGGTTTCGTTGAGGTCGAGCATGCGCGCGAGCAGCAGCGGCCCCATGTCGGACACGGTGGCGCGCACCGGATGGCCCATCTCGCCGAAGGGATCCCACAGCGTGGCGGGGTAGCCGCGGTATTCGAAGCCTTCGAGCTGGAGCTTCTCCACGCGCTCGGCCACCTTGGGGTTGCCGCCGCCGGGCTGCGAGATGCCGGAGAGATCGCCCTTCACGTCGGACATGAAGCAGGGCACGCCGATGCCGGAGAAGTGCTCGGCCAGGGTCTGCAGGGTCACGGTCTTGCCGGTGCCGGTGGCGCCGGTGACGAGGCCGTGGCGGTTGGCCATCTGCGGCAGGATGTTAAGTTCGGCGTTGTCGTTCTTGGCGATCAGCAGCGGCTCGGCCATGTATTTTTTCTCCTCGATGTCAGAAAGAATCATAGCCTCGTTTTGCCGGCGACCAGACAAAAAATGCAGCCCTGTCGCTGGCTGCTCGCGGCAGGTTGAAGCGATGCTGTCCGCTTCTAGAGAATGGTGAACATGTGCAGAAAGGGTTTGGCCAGTTGCATCTGGCGGATCATGGCGCGGTAATCGCCGCTCTTGAACCGGATCTTGCCTTGGGCCACGGCGGGCCCCAGACTCATGATCGTCAGCGGCTGCTTGCGCCAGACCTCCCATTGCCCGGGATCGGCGCGCAAATCCCAGTCGTAGGCCGAAGTGTCGCCGGTGTGGGTCAGTGAAGCCTTGACGATCTTGCCATCTTCCACCCGGAAGGCGATACGCGGGTGTTCTTCGTTCTTGTAGCCGAAGGCGATGAGCGAGTTGAACTTGGCCTGTGCCAGGGGCCCGGTCATTTCCGGCGTGCTGTTCCAGCGCGTGTAAAAGCCGCTCAGCCACTCCTTGTCGAACATGGTTGCCATGTTTGATACCTCCGCTAATGTCATTCAATGGGTCGAATAAAATGCTGTGCCCTTTGTCGGCTAGTATGACACGGGAAGAAGCGTCCTGAAACGCGCTCCTTTTTCCGGGGAGGCAGCGCGCACGACCCTTTTGCCGGACATGAATAGAAGTGTTTTCTAATATTGCGGGTATCATTGCGGCAATAACGATTCGGAGAAGTTCGTGACCGTAGAGCAGCGCTTGCATGAGATCGTCATCGTCGGCGGCGGCGCCGGAGGGCTGGAATTGGCCACCCGGCTGGGCGACAGGCTGGGCAAGAAAAAGCGCGCGCACATCACCCTGATCGACTCCTCGCCCTCGCACATCTGGAAGCCGCTGCTGTACGAAGTCGCAGCCGGCAGCCTGGATTCCTACGCAGAACGGCTGGAATATCTCGCGCAGGGACACTGGCATGGCTTCACTTTCCGGCTCGGGCGCATGGACGGACTGGATCGCGGGCGCCAGGAAGTCAGCGTCGCGCCGACGCTCGACGACGAGGGCGTGGAAGTCATTCCGCGACGCAATTTCCGTTACGACACCCTGATCATCGCGGTCGGCTCGGTCGGCAACGATTTCGGCGTGCCCGGCGTGAAGGAGCACTGCATCATGCTCGACACCCCCGAGCAGGCGCGCGAGTTCCATCGCCGCCACATCAATGCCTGCCTGCGCGCCAACACCCAGAGCGAGCCGGTGGCGCCCGGCCAGCTCACCATCGGCATCGTCGGCGCGGGCGCCACCGGCGTGGAGCTGGCCGCCGAACTGCACGACACCACGCGCGAACTGTCGGCCTACGGCATGGAAAACATCGAGCCCGACAAGAGCCTCAAACTGCTGATCGTCGAGGCTTCGGACCGCATCCTGCCCGGCTTGCCGCCGCGCCTGTCGGCCGCTGCCGCCGAGCGTCTCGACGAGCTCGGCGTGGAGATGCACACGCGCGAACGCATCGTCGAGGTGCGCGAGAACGGCATGGTCACGGCAGACGGCAAGCTCATCCCGGCCAGCATGATGGTGTGGTCGGCCGGCATCAAGGCNNCGCCTTCGGCGACTGCGCCGCCTGCCCCATGGCGGACGGCGGCTTCGTGCCGCCGCGCGCCCAGGCCGCGCACCAGCAGGCCTCGATGCTGGTGAAATCGGTGTGCCGGCGACTGCGCGGCAAAGCCCTGCCGGAATATGTGTACCGCGACTACGGCTCGCTGGTGGCGCTGGGCCGATTCACTACCGTAGGCAACCTCATGGGCAGCCTCACCGGCGGCAGCATCATGATCGAGGGCGCGATCGCTCGCTTCGTGTACTGGTCTCTGCACAAGATGCACCAGATTGCCTTGCACGGCTGGTTCAAGGCTTCGCTGTCGACCTACGCCCACTTCATCAGCACGCCGACAAGGGCGCGGATCAAGCTGCATTGAGTTCAAAGGCAGGTACAGGGAGGTTAAGGGTGGCGCGGGAGTATGAGTTCTACTCCTATCCCTCCCTTAAACTCCCTGTTAACAGTTTCTTTCGTGCCCCCGCAATCAACTACTCGTTCCACAGCCACGCCGCACCCCTGACGCCGCTGGAGTCGCCGAATTTCGGCGGCACCAGCCGGGTGTCGATGCGGTCGGAGAACACGTAGCGCGGCCACAGCCTGGGCACGTTGTCGTAAAGGCGGACGATGTTGGAGAGACCGCCGCCCAAGACAATCACATCGGGGTCGAGGATGTTGATGACGCTGGCGAGCGCACGCGCCAGGCGTTCTTCATAACGCGCCAGCGTCTTGCTGCAGGGGCCGTAACCGGCGTTGGCCAGTTGCGCGATCTCGTGCGCGGGCAGTTCCTCGCCGCCGTAGCGCACGTGGTCGGCCGCCAGTGCAGGGCCGGAAAGATAGGCCTCGATGCAGCCCTTCTTGCCGCAATAGCATTGCGGGCCCTGGAATTCGCGCTCGCTCGGCCACGGATGCACGATGCGCTCCCCGGTCGCCGGGTGCGTGCCGGTTTCCTCGTGATCGATCTGCGCGTGGCGAAACTGGAAAAAGGGCAGGGGGTTGTGGCCCCATTCGCCGGCGATGGAATTGACGCCATCGAGCACCTGGCCGCGCACCACGATGCCGCCGCCCACGCCGGTGCCGAGGATGACGCCGAATACCACCTCGGCGCCGGCGGCCGCGCCGTCGGTGGCTTCCGACAGGGCGAAGCAGTTGGCGTCGTTGCTCATGCGGATTTCGCGCCCCAGCGCGGCTTCCATGTCCTGCTTGAAGGGCATGCCGATGAGGCAGGTGGAATTGCAGTTCTTCATGAGGCCCGTGGCATGAGACAGCGCGCCGGGGGTGCCGATGCCGACTGTGCCTTTTTGTCCCAGCTCGGTCTCGACCGCCGTAACCAGGCCGACCGTGGCCTCGATCGTGCCGGGATAGTCGTTCTGCGGGGTGGGAATGCGGCGGCGCAACAACTCCTTGCCGCCGGCGTCGAGCGCGATCAGCTCGATCTTGGTGCCGCCCAGGTCGATGCCCAGACGCAGGGCCGAAGTGCTAAAATTTGCCATTAATTTTTATCGCGGCAGCAAGCAGGGAACAGAACATGGCTGGACACAGCAAATGGGCCAATATCCAGCACCGCAAGGGGCGTCAGGACGCCAAGCGGGGCAAGATATTCACCAAGCTTATCAAGGAAATCACCGTCGCNNGCCATCGACAAGGCCAAGGCCGAGTCCATGCCCAAGGACAACATCGACAACGCCGTCAAACGCGGCACCGGCCAGCTCGAGGGCGTGAGCTACGAGGAGGTGCGCTACGAGGGCTACGGCATTGGCGGCGTCGCAGTGATGGTGGACTGCCTCACCGACAACAAGACCCGCACCGTGGCGGACGTGCGCCACGCCTTCTCCAAGCATGGCGGCAACATGGGCACCGACGGCTGCGTGGCCTTCCAGTTCAAGCACTGCGGCCAGATCGTGCTGGAGCCGGGCGCCTCCGAGGATGCGGTCATGGAAGCTGCGCTCGAAGCCGGGGCCGAGGACGTCGTCAGCAACGAGGACGGCTCCATCGAAGTCATCACCTCGCCCGACCCCAAGGAGTTCGAGACGGTGAAGGAGGCGCTGGAAAAGGCCGGCTTCAAGCCTGCGCTGGCCGAGATCACCATGAAGCCCGAGTCCGAGACCGAACTCGCCGGCGACGACGCGGTGAAGATGCAGAAAATCCTCGATGCGCTGGAGTCGCTCGACGACGTGCAGGAGGTCTATACCAATGCGGTGCTGCCGGAGGCGTGAGGAGTAAGGCGTGAGGAGTAAGGGGTGAAACGGACGCACCATGACCTGGTTGCTTGGCAGCAGGCCATGGTGCCGGTCAAGCAAGTCTATGCTTTGACAGCGATTTTCCCGTCCGAAGAAAAGTTTGGGCTCGTTTCCCAGATGCGCCGGGCAGCTGTATCAATCCCAAGCAATATTGCCGAAGGCGTGGCGCGTAATTCTGGCCGCGAACTGTCTCAATTTCCTGTTATTGCGCGAGGTTCATTGAGCGAACTGGACACACAATTGCGAATTGCCCAGGACTTGGGATTTTGCGAGGTGGGAACGGAAATTGAAGAATTGGTTGATCGAGTATTCAAACTGATTGGTGGTTTGCTAAATTCTTCCCGGAAGACAAAAGAGTAGTGAATCACCCCTCACCCCTCACCCCTCACCCCTTACGAATTCTGGGCATCGATCCCGGCCTCAGACTCACCGGCTTCGGCTTGATCGAGAAGTCGGGGCAGAAGCTGTCCTACGTCACCAGCGGCGTCATCAGGAGCGGGGAGGGCGAACTGCCCGAGCGCCTCGGCGTGCTGTTCTCGGGCCTGACCGAAATCATCGGCAGCCATCGCCCCGATGTGTGCGCGGTGGAAATCGTCTTCGTCAACGTCAACCCGCAGTCCACCCTGTTGCTGGGGCAGGCGCGCGGCGCGGTTATCAGCGCCGCGGTCAACCAGAAATTGCCGGTGTCCGAATACACTGCGCTGCAGATCAAGCAGGCCGTGGCCGGACACGGCAAGGCGGCCAAGGAGCAGGTGCAGGAGATGGTCAAACGCCTGCTCAACCTGCCGGCGGTGCCGCAGGCCGATGCGGCCGACGCGCTGGCCTGTGCCATCTGCCATGCTCACGCCGGCGCATTGGGCGGGCTGTCGACAGCAGGTTACCGGGTGCGCGGCGGAAGGCTGGTGTGAACGCGCCGTCCGCCCTGCCGCTGGAACCGAATCCGGAGCGATTGCGCAACCCCCTCCTGCGTTATGTGCTGGCGACACGCCCGGCCTTCCTCACCATTACCCTGGCCGGCTGCCTGCTGGGAGTTGCCATCGCCTTTAACGGCGGCGTGACGTTCAACGCCACGACGGCCGTCATGACGCTGCTGCTGGCGCTGCTGGCCCACGCCGGCATCAATGTGCTGAACGATTATTACGATCACTTGAACGGCACCGATGCCGCCAACCTCGATCGCATCTTCCCCTACACCGGCGGTTCGCGCTTCATCCAGAACGGCGTCTTCACCCCCAGGCAGACGCTGGCTTTCGGCCTGACCCTGTTCGCGATGGCGGTGGCCGGCGGCCTGTGGCTGATTGCGCAAAGCGGGCCCGGCCTGTTCTGGATCGGCCTGGCGGGGCTTTTCATCGGCTGGGCCTATTCCGCACCGCCGCTCAAGCTTAACGGACGCGGCCTGGGCGAGATCTGCGTGGCGGTCGGCTTCCTGCTGATCGTTGCGGGCGCCGATTACGTCCAGCGCGAAAGTTTGTCGTCGCTGCCCTGGCTTGCCGGGTTGCCGTATGCGCTGCTTACCACCAATATCCTGTTCATCAACCAGTTCCCCGACCGCGGGGCCGATGCCCTGGCCGGCAAGCGCCACTTGGTGGTGCGGCTGGAACCCGAGCAGGCGGCGCGCATGTACGCGCTGATTGCGCTGGCCGCCGCACTCGTGCTGGCCGCTGCCGTCGCGGCGGGAGCCTTGCCGAACCGGGCCTTGCTGAGCCTTGCCGCCATGCTGCCCTCGGTTTCGGCAGCCTGGCAGCTGATGCAGAATTGCCGCCATCCGCGCATGCTCGCGCCCGCCATTCGCGGGACGCTGCTGGCGGCGCATTCGCATGCCATCATGCTGGCTTTGGTACTGATGACGGAAAACTGGAAATGATAGGAAGACTCACCGGCACGCTGCTGGAAAAACATCCGCCCCAGATCGTGGTGGACGTGAATGGGGTGGGCTACGAGGTCGATGTCTCCATGACCACCTTCTACAACCTGCCGGCGGTGGGCGAGAAGGTGTCGCTCTATACGCATCTTGCCATCCGCGAGGATGCGCATTTGCTGTTCGGCTTCGGAGCCGAGAGCGAGCGCCGCGCTTTCCGCGAGCTGATCAAGGTCTCGGGCATCGGCGCCAAGACGGCATTGGCGGTGCTGTCCGGCCTCTCGGTAGAGGATCTCGCCTCCGCCGTGGCCGCGCAGGAAAGCGGGCGCCTGGTGAAAACCCCCGGCATCGGCAAGAAGACCGCCGAGCGCCTGCTGCTGGAATTGAAGGGCAGGCTTGATTTCGCCGCCGTCACGCTGCCGGCCGCGGGTGCCTCCGACAGCCGCCACGACGTGCGCCAGGCCCTGCTGGCGCTGGGCTACAACGACAAGGAGGCCGAGCATGTCCTCAAGCAGGTGCCTGCCGATTTGCCGGTGTCGGATGCGATCCGCCAGGCTTTGAAACTGCTGTCCAGGGCTTGAGTTAACATAGGCCCATGATCGAAACCGACCGTCTCATCGCACCGGATGCCGCGAGCCCGCAGGAAGAGCAGTTCGAGCGCGCCCTGCGTCCGCGTGAACTTGCCGAATACATCGGCCAGGAAAAGGCGCGCGGCCAGTTGTCCATCTTCATCGAGGCGGCGCGAAAGCGCGCCGAGGCGCTCGATCACGTGCTGCTGTTCGGCCCGCCGGGNNGCCGGGGCTGGGCAAGACCACGCTCGCGCACATCATCGCGCGCGAAATGGGCGTGAATCTCAGACAGACTTCCGGCCCCGTGCTGGAGCGCGCCGGCGACCTCGCCGCGCTCTTGACCAACCTCGATCCGCACGACGTGCTGTTCATCGACGAGATCCACCGGCTCTCGCCCGTGGTCGAGGAGGTGTTGTACCCGGCGCTGGAGGATTTCCAGATCGACATCATGATCGGCGAAGGCCCGGCCGCGCGCTCGGTCAAGCTCGACCTGCCGCCCTTCACCCTGGTCGGCGCCACCACGCGCGCCGGCATGCTCACCAATCCGCTGCGCGACCGCTTCGGCATCGTCGCGCGCCTCGAGTTCTATACGCCGTCGGAACTGGCGCTGATCGTCGCGCGCTCCGCGGGCCTGCTCAACATGCGCCTGGAAACGGAAGGCGCGCTGGAAATCGCCAAGCGCTCGCGCGGCACGCCGAGGATTGCAAACAGATTGCTGCGCCGCGTGCGCGACTATTCCGAGGTGCGCGCCGACGGCGTGGCCACGCGCGAGGTGGCGGACGCCGCGCTGTCCATGCTGGACGTGGATCACGCCGGCTTCGACATGATGGACCGCAAACTGCTGCTCGCTGTGATCGAGAAATTCTCCGGCGGTCCGGTTGGCCTGGACAACCTGGCGGCCGCCATCGGCGAAGAGCGCGACACCATCGAGGACGTGCTCGAGCCCTATCTCATCCAGCAGGGTTTCCTGCAGCGCACGCCGCGCGGCCGCATCGCCACGCCGCACGCCTACCGGCATCTGGGCTTTGCCGCGCCGGCTTCCGCCCCGGACCTGTTCGAGAAACAATGACGGCAGTGGGCGGCGCAGCAGCTTTCCGTTGGCCGGTGCGCGTCTACTGGGAAGACACCGATGCCTACGGCGTGGTCTATTACGCCAACTATCTCAAGTTCCTCGAGCGTGCGCGTTCGGAATGGCTGCGCAGCTGCGGTTTCGAACAGCCGGAGCTGATTGCCCATCATCGCGGCGTGTTCGTGGTGCGCCGCGTGGAAGCCGATTATCTGATGCCGGCGCGCTTCAACGACAGCCTCGTCGTCGAGGCTGTCGTTATCGATCGGAGCAGGACCACCCTGGTCATGGACCAGCGCGTGCTGCGCGGCGCGGAACTATTGCTGACTGCGCGCGTCACCCTGGTCTGGGTGCACGAAAAAACCTTCAAACCCGCTAGAATCCCGGCGGATGTGCTCGAATCGCTGAACGCGCAATAGGGAACGGAAACTTGGAAATTTCGCAGAATCTCTCGCTGCTGCACCTGATCCTGCAGGCCAGCATCCCCGTCAAGATGGTGATGGGCCTGCTGCTGCTGGCTTCGCTCATGTCGTGGTGGTACATCTTCCTCAAGATGTTCGCGCTGAAGCGCGCGGCGGAAAACACCGACAGCTTCGAAAAGGAATTCTGGGCGGGCGCGGACGTGAACCTGCTGTTCCAGCGCGTGAGCCAGAACCGCGAAGCGGCAGGCGAACTGGAGCGCATTTTCGAGGCGGGTTTCAGCGAGTTCCTCAAGCTGCGGCGCCAGGCCGGCGCCTCGGTCAACGTCATCATGGACGGCGCGCGCCGCGCCATGCGCGCGGCTTTCCAGCGCGAGATGGACGGCCTCGAGTCGCATCTGTCCTTTCTGGCGACGGTGGGCTCGGTATCGCCCTATGTCGGACTGTTCGGCACGGTGTGGGGCATCATGCTGGCCTTCCAGAGCCTGGCCTCGGTCGCGCAGGCCACGCTGGCCCAGGTCGCGCCCGGCATTGCCGAAGCGCTGATCGCCACGGCCATGGGCCTGTTCGCCGCCATTCCCGCCGTGGTCGCCTACAACCGCTACACTTACGACGTCGACCGCCTCTCCAGCCGCATGGAAACCTTCATGGAGGAGTTTTCCAACATCCTGCAGCGCCAGGCCACCAAACCGGCGGCCTGACATGGCGCGGATACGCAAACAGGTCGCCAGCATCAACGTCGTGCCGCTCATCGACGTGATGCTGGTGCTGCTGGTGGTGTTCATGATCACTGCGCCCTTCATCAATCCAGGCCAGGTCGAATTGCCCAGCGTGAGCAGGACCGCCGCGACGCCGAGCCTGCCGCTGGAAGTGATGATCAAGTCGGACGGCCAGATCGTTCTGCGCGACCGCGCGGACGGCAATGTGGAATGGCCGGTCTCCCCTGACAGCCTGTCCGGCGAAGTTCGCCGCGTCCTGGCTGCGCGCCCCGACCAGCCGGTGGTGATTTCCGCCGACAAGAGCGTGCGCTACGAAAAAGTCATGAATGCCATGTCGGTGCTGCAGTCGGCGCAGGTGAAGAAAATCGGCCTGCTCGCCAAGCCGTCGGAATGAGCCGGGTTCAATCGCGCGACGGGGTAACCGCAGGCTTCCTTGCCGCAGCCGTGCATGGCTTTTTCGTCCTGCTGCTGGTGCTGGGCGTGTCCTGGCAGATTCACGACCCGCAGCCGGTCATGGCGGACATCTGGCAATCCCTGCCGTCGCCGGCGCGCCCGGCGCCCGAACCCGGGCCTTTGCCCAGGCCCGTCCCGCCGCCGCAAGCCAAACCCGAGCCCGCGCCCGACAACAAGGCTGCCGAGATCGCGCTGGAAAAAAAGAGAAAGATCGAGGCCGAACAGCTCAAGCGCAAGCAGGCCCTGGAGGCCGAGAAGAAACGCCTGGAGGAGGCGAAGCGGCAGGAACTGGCGGAAGCGAAGCGGCGTGATGAATTGCGGCGCCAGGAAGAAGAGTTGCTGCGGCAGTCCATGGAACAGTCGCTTGCCGCAGAGTCCAGCCAGATCAAGGCCAGGGCCGCCGCTGCCCGGCACGCATCGGAAATCGACAAGCTGGTGGCGCGCTACCAGGACATGATCAGCGCCAAGATACGCGGCAACACGCGGCTGCCCGACAACCTGCCGGGCAATCCGCAAGTCGAGTTCAAGCTGAAGGTGCTGCCTTCCGGCGAGATCGCAAAAATCACCCTGACGAAAAGCAGCGGCATTGCCGCATTCGACCAGGCGGTGCTGCGCGGAATCGAAAGGTCCTCGCCGCTGCCGCTGCCGGAGGACAGGGCGGCTGCCGAAAGATTCCGCGACCTCGACATCAAGCACAAGGCGCGCGAGTAAGCTTTATTACACAGAGGAAGCAGAGGTAACAGAGGGATTGTGGAAAAAAGATTTCCTCTGGTCCCTCTGCTTCCTCTGTGTTGATCTTGTTTTGGGTCTTTTCAAAGCTTATTTCCGCGAGGTCCTGCTGTCATCGGGTGAACTTTTCCCCTGTGCTAAACTCAAGCCGTTGTTGTCACAAACCAGGGGTGGACGTTGCGTTTCCTGACGCACTTTTTCTTCCGCATGCTGTTGACGCTTGCGGCCTGCGTTTTCGGGCTGCAGGCCCGTGCCGCCCTGGAGATCCAGGTCACCGGCGGCGCGGCGAGCCGGATCCCCGTCGCGCTGATTCCTTTCCAGGCCGCCCCCGGCAGCCCCGCCCCCGAATTGACCGGCATCATCGGACAGGACCTGCTGCGCTCCGGCCTGATCAGCCTGGTCGGAACCGCAGGCAGTCAGCGGCCCTACGAGCCCGCACAGATCGACTATGGCGTCTGGCGCGGCAAGGGCGCCGATGCGATCGTCATCGGCCAGGTCATCGGCCAGCCGGGCGGGCGCTTCGAAGTGCGCTTCCGCCTGATGGACGCGGTCAGGCAGACGCAGCTGACCGGCCTGAGCTTCAATGTCGGGCCGGACCAGTGGCGCGCCGCTGCGCACAAGATCGCGGACATCATTTACGAGAAACTCACCGGCATACCCGGCGTTTTCAGCACGCGTATCGCCTACGTGCAGAAGCGCGGCGCGCAATTCGAGTTGCGCGTGGCCGACGCGGACGGCCAGAACTGGCAGACCGTGGTGCGCTCGCGCGAGTCCATCATTTCTCCCGCATTTTCACCCGACGGCCAGCGCATGGCCTATGTGTCGTTCGAAGACAGGAAGCCGATCATCTACGTGCAATCCCTGCGCGACGGCAGCCGCCGTACCCTGGCCGCGTTCAAGGGTTCCAACTCCGCGCCGGCCTGGTCGCCGGACGGAAGGCGCCTGGCGGTGACGCTGACGCGCGACGCCGGCTCGCAGATATATCTGATCAATGCCGACGGCAGCGGCGTGTCCCGGCTGATTCGCAGCGGCGCCATCGATACCGAAGCGGTCTGGTCGCCGGACGGCCAGTGGATCTACTTCACCTCGGACCGGGGGGGCTCGCCGCAGATCTACCGCGTTTCGCCCGGCGGCGGCGGCGTCAAGCGCATCACTTTCTCGGGCGGTTACAGCGTTTCGCCCGATATCAGCCCGGACGGCAAGTATCTTGCCTATATCCGGCGCGATGAAGGACGCTTCAGGGTCGTGCTGCACGAACTGGCGACGGGCCAGGAGCGGGTGCTGACGGACACCGCCCATGACGAGTCGCCGAGCTTTGCGCCCAACGGGCAGCTTTTGCTGTATGCCACGCTGGTGAACGGGCGCGGCGTGCTGGGCACGGTCAGCCTGGACGGCCGCACTCGGGCACGGCTTTCCGAGCCGGGCACCGATGCGCGCGAGCCGGTATGGGGACCGTGATTGTTGCTGGAGGTTGGGCCGGGATCATTCAGGCAGTTGCTCCCGGCGGTTTTGAAGTTGTTCAATGTGGTCAAATAAGGAGATCAGGATGAAACGTATCATTTTGCCGATGTTGGTGTTGGGGATTCTGGGCGGTTGCGAGACCATGGGCGTGAGCGACAAGGAGGCCGCCATCGAAGACCGCAGCGCGGCCAAGCCTGCCCCGGCTGCGGCGGAGCCTGCCCCGGCAGCTGCCGCAACCTCGGGCATGAGCAGCGAACAGCCGGTGCAGGGCCAGGCGATGGGCGATCCGCGCAAGGACCCCGCGAACATACTCTCCAAGCGCAGCGTTTATTTCGACTTCGACCAGTACGTGGTCAAGGACGAGTACCGTCCGCTGGTTGACGCACATGCCGCCTACCTGAACAGCCATCGCAATGCCCGCGTCGCCATTCAGGGCAATGCCGACGAACGCGGCAGCCGCGAATACAACCTCGCGCTGGGGCAGAAGCGTGCCGAGGCCGTGCGCAAGGCCTTGTCGGTGACCGGCGTGCAGGACGCCCAGGTCGAGGCGGTCAGCTTCGGCGAGGAAAAGCCGCGGAGCACCGGCACCACCGAGGCGGACTATGCCGAGAACCGTCGCGCCGACATCGTGTACGGTGACGAATGATCCGCCGCACCGCCAAGCACTGGCTACCCGCGCTGATGTTCCCTGTGGCAGCGTGGGCGGCCGAGGGCGCGCCTGTCCAGCAGGCGTCTCCTCCGTCCCAGGCACAGCCTGCCAGTCCGCAGGCTCAGACGGACAGGCCGGATGCCTCGCTGCCGAGCGGCGCGGCCTACAGCCTGCTCAAGGATATCGAAACGCTCAAGGCCGAAGTCTCGCGCCTGCGCGGGCAGAACGAGATGCTGGAGTACCGGCTCGAATCGCTGAGCAAGCGGCAAAGCGACTTGTATCTCGACCTCGACAAGCGCGTGGAGGACCTGCGCAAGCAGGCCAGGGAAGCCGCCCAGGCCGGCGCCGCACCGGCAACGGCGACTGCCAGCCCGGCGAATGCGGACCCGCTGGCCGAATCCAAGGCCTACGAGGGGGCGCTCGAACAGTTCAAGACCGGCAACTACGACAAGGCCATTGCCGGTTTTGCCGATTTTCTCAAGGCCTATCCGAACAGCACGCTGGCCGCCAATGCGCAATACTGGACCGGCTACAGCTACTATGCGAAGAAGGACTACAAGAGCGCGCTCGAACAGCAGGCCAAACTGATCAGCGCTTATCCGCAGAATCCCAAGGTTCCGGATGCCCTGCTCAATGTCGCCAGTTGCCAGATGGAACTGAACGATCTGGCCGCCGCCAGGAAAAATTTCCAGGAAATTGTTGCAAAATACCCGGGCACCAATGCTGCGGCCATCGCCGCCAAGCGTCTCGAGCTGCTCAAATAGTCCTGCCCGAATAATTGGATATCCAGATCGAACTCCGCCTGACGGAGATTTTCTTCTCGCTGCAAGGCGAGACCTCGCGTACCGGCCTGCCCACGGTTTTCATCCGCCTGGCCGGCTGTCCGCTGCGCTGCGACTGGTGCGACACGACCTACAGCTTCACCGGCGGGGAAACCTGGAAGATCGCCGACATCCTCGACACGGTCGCGGGCTTCGGCACCCCGTACGTCACGGTGACCGGCGGCGAGCCGCTCGCGCAGAAACACTGTCTTGTGCTCCTGGAGGCCTTGTGCGATGCGGGCTATGACGTGTCCCTGGAAACCGGCGGCGCGCTCGACGTTGCCGGCGTGGACCCGCGCGTGTCGCGCATCATGGACATCAAGCCGCCGGCTTCCGGCGAGTCCGACCGCAACCACTGGGAAAACCTTTCCGTGCTCAACCGGAACGACGAGATCAAGTTCGTGCTGGCCGACCGCGAGGATTACGAGTGGGCGCTGGCGGTGATGCGGCGCGACGATTTCCCGCGCGGGGTGCCGGTGCTGTTTTCGCCCGTGCACGGCAGGCTGGCGGCACGTTCGCTTGCCGAGTGGATGCTGAAGGACAAGGTCGGCGCGCGCCTGCAGATCCAGTTGCACAAGCATCTCTGGGGCGAGGAACGAGCCAGATGAAGCGCGGCGGCGAGGAACGAGCCAGATGAAGCGCGGCGGCGAGGAACGCGCCAGATGAAGCGCGGCGGCGAGGAGCGCGCGCGGTGAAACACGCCGCGGATAATGGCGCGCCAAGGCGCGCGGTCGTGCTGCTCTCCGGCGGCCTGGATTCGGCGACCACGCTAGCTGTCGCCCATTCCCAAGCTTATGCCTGCTACGCATTGTCGTTCGATTACGGCCAGCGCCACGTGGCCGAGATCAATGCGGCCGGCCGGGTGGCCGCCGCTTTGGGTGCAGTCGAGCATCGCGTGGTGCGCCTGGATCTGGGCCAACTGGGCGGCTCGGCCTTGACCGATACTGCCATCGCGGTGCCTGAAGGCCCGACCGAAGGCATCCCGGTCACCTACGTTCCCGCGCGCAATACCGTCATGCTCGCCTACGCCCTGGCCTGGGCCGAGGTGCTGGGCGCGAACGACATCTTCATCGGCGTGAACGCGGTGGATTATTCGGGCTATCCCGATTGCCGTCCGGAATTCATCGAGGCTTTCGAGAAACTGGCCAACCTCGCGACCAAGGCCGGGGTGGAGCAGGGCAATTTCCATGTGCATGCGCCTCTGATCAGGCTTTCCAAGGCCGAAATCATCCGGCTTGGCATTGCTCTGGGCGTCGAATACGGACAGACCGTTTCCTGCTACCAGGCCACCGCCGAAGGCCTGGCCTGCGGGCGCTGCGATTCCTGCCGCCTGCGGCGCGAGGGCTTTCGCGCGACAGGCATGCCCGATCCGACCCGCTACGCCCGCGAGCCGGCGTGATCCGGCCGTAATCCCCCGGCTCGGCTTTGCAGGGGGTTGCGAAATGGTATTTAATGGCCAGTTGGCATTCTGGTCCAAACCATTAGAATTCCGCCTTTTATCCGGATATCCGCGGCAACCGCCGCTTTCCCCATTCCAAAGGAGGGATAGACTCATGACCTACGAAGATTTCGCAAGCGCACAATCGTTTTTTCTGTGGTCGACCTTCGTGATCGCCCTGATCATGGGCGCCGTGGTCAACAAGACCAATTTCTGCACCATGGGCGCGGTCTCCGACTGGGTCAACATGGGCGATACCGGCCGCATACGCGCCTGGATCTTCGCCATCGCGATCGGCGTGCTGGGCGTCATGGGCCTTGAGGCCGCCGGCATGATCAATGTCACCAGCACCTTTCCCCCCTACCGCCAGACCAACCTCGTCTGGCTCGAAAACGTGCTCGGCGGCGTGCTGTTCGGCATCGGCATGACGCTCGCCTCCGGCTGCGGCAACAAGACCCTGATCCGCATCGGCGGCGGCAATATCAAGTCGATCATGGTGCTGCTGGTCATCAGCGTGATTGCCTATTTCATGATCAACCCCTTCCCGGGCAGCGACAAGACCCTGTATTCCGTGCTGTTCTATCCCTGGACCAACCCGACCACCGTCGCGCTCTCCACCAACCAGGACCTCGGCGCCATGCTGTTCGGCGAAAACGCCGCCACCGGCCGCATGGTCATGGGCGGGGTCATCGGCGTCGTGCTGCTGCTGTGGGCACTCAAGTCGTCCGATTTTCGCGGCAGCTTCGACAACATCCTCGGCGGTCTCGTGGTCGGCCTCGCCATCCTGGCGGCCTGGTACGTCACCAGCAACATCATGGTCGACGCCGACGGCGAAATCCTGAGCATGCAGGCCTACGCGCAGGACTGGGATCTGTACGCGCCTGCCGACGCGGTCAAGCCCGCCTCCACCGCCGCGCTGGCCGCGCAGTCCTTCACCTTCATCAACCCCATGGGCCAGACCCTGGGCTACGCCATGAAGGGCTTCGACAGCACCCTGCTCACCTTCGGCATCATGGCGCTGGCTGGCGTCATCGCCGGCTCCCTGCTGTGGGCCCTGATTTCGCGCAGCTTCCGCATCGAATGGTTCGCCTCCGGCCGCGATTTCGTCAACCACCTGATCGGCGCGATCCTGATGGGCTTCGGCGGCGTGCTGGCCATGGGCTGCACCATCGGCCAGGCGGTCACCGGCTTCTCCACCCTGGCGCTGGGCTCCATCCTCACCTTCATCGCCATCGTGCTCGGCAGCGCGCTCACCATGAAGGTGCAGTACTACAAGATGGTGTACGAGGACGAAGCCACTTTCTTCAAGGCCCTCATCACCGCGTTGGTCGACCTCAAGCTGCTGCCCGCCGGCATGCGCAAGCTGGAAGCGGTTTGATGTGATTTGAAACTCATTCGGCTTTGACGGAAAAAATTATTCCGGTATAATCCCGCGCTTTGCCGCACACGAGTTTCGTGACGGCAAGGGGTCGGTAGCTCAGCCGGTAGAGCAGCNNCCGTTGGTCGCGAGTTCGAATCTCGCCCGACCCACCAAAATACGAACGGCCTGCAGAAATGCAGGCCGTTTTTCATTGGGTTGCTGCACAAAAAACCGCGCTTAATCTTCCTGTACGTATTTGAGGAAGGCCTGTTCCAGGGATGCGCCTTCTGGTTTGGCCTCGATCAGTCTGTGGCCCGCCTGATGCAGCCTGTCAAGCGCTTCCCAGAGTTGGTCCTGAGTGGTTTGCTGCAGCCACCGCTGGCCTGGCTGGGGAATGGCGCTTGCCAGGGGTGCGCTGCCTTCGCTGACAACGACGTAACTGGACGGCGCGATGCTGCCCAGTTCCAGGGGTGTATTGATGGCGCGCAACACGCCTTTGTGAATGATGCCGAAACGGTCGGCCAGACGTTCGACATCGTGCAGGATGTGTGAGGAGAAAAATATCGTGCCGCCTTGCTGGTGATATTCCAGCAGAATGTCCGAGACTTCCTTGCGGCCGATCGGATCGAGCCCAGACAAGGGTTCGTCCAGGATCAGCAGCCTGGGCTTGCAGGCTAATGCATGAGCCAGGGCAACGCGCTGGGTCATGCCTTTTGAAAACTGCCGAACATGCTTCTTGGCTACATGCGCAATGCCAAAACGCTCCAGCCAGGACATGTAGTGGTCGTTTAGGTTAGCTCCCTTGAGGCCGTGCATGCGGCCGCCCATCTGCAGGATTTCCAGGGGGGTGAGGTAATCGTAGAGATAGGGGTTCTCGGGCACATACGCCATTCCCCTACGGGAGGCTGGGTCAAGTACTGGCTTGCCGAAGAGGCTCGCGTTGCCATCGGTCGCGCGGATATTGCCGGTGAGTATCTTGATAGTCGTAGTTTTGCCGGCGCCGTTGGGGCCAATAAAGCCAAAGGCCTCGCCTTCATTCACCTCGAACGAGATCCCGCGCAGGGCTTCAACGCGCTTCCAGGGTTTCTCCTGATAGGCTTTTTGCAGGGAGCGGATTTCAATGACCGTGGATTTCATGCTCAATTTACGCGCCTGATCTGAAAGATGATTTGCGGGACGCCATGTTCATCCAGGCGGTAGCCGACACCCAGGGGGTCGTTAGGTAAAGCCTGCAGGATGCCGCTTTCGACAAGATCGTTCAAATTACTCGGTGGACGACTATATTGTTGATGGTATCTGGTTACAGCCTTACGCAGGATGATCAGTCTTTCCAGACGAACGATTCTGACGCGTAGAAACTGCTGCAAGCCCTGATTGCGGGTGGACTTGATCAGGCCCTCGATGAACTGGATGGCGGTTTCTGGATCTTCGCCTTTTTCCATGAATTTTGCCGCATGATCCAGCAAAACATCCCTATTCTTTCCGCCTACTCGATCAGCGGCTATGCGGTAATAGTGGCCAGCGTCCTCGAACTTGCTTTCGAAATACATGTAATTGAAGCCGAGGAAATAAGGTGGCATGAAGTCCCAAGTCCTAGCCAGTGTCGCCTTCTTCAGTATGTTGATAGCGGTGCGATGTTCCCCTATCCACGGCAGCACGCCCTGAGCAATATAGTAGTTGTCCTCCTGAGCGGGGTTCAGAAGCGAGGCATCGTCCTGCACCTTGGCCAAAATCGGATAGTCGGCGGGATTGAGATCCTGTACCGAAACCATGGTGGCCCGGAACACCGCCAGGTTGGCAGCCAGGTAGGGGTCGCCGCCGGCAAGTGCGATTTGCACGGCCGGAGATATGGCGACATTAATCTGCTCGACGGCTTTCGGCATCGGCAAAGCCTTGACGATTGAAGTGCTGTATAAGTAGGCGGCCACAACAGACACAAGTGCAATTGCAGCGACTAGAGATTTCGCAGAGAGTCGGCGCATCACAACAATTAAGGCAGCCATGCCTCTAGCCACTTGTCCAGGTTGTCCTCAAGCATCCAGTGTTCATGAATATGGTTTCTGAGCTCGTCCCCATTGGTGGCCAAATCATCCCTGTTGTCAATTATTTGACGGATGGCCTCTATCCAATCATCTGGTTTGTTGGAAACCCTTATTACCGGGAAACCACCTTGGTAAGTGACGATATCCGTGCAGATGACGGGGTAGCCTAAAACCCCATATTCAAGGATTCTCAAGGGGCTCTTGGCTTCATTGAAAGGGTGATATTCCAACGGTGCCAAGGCCAGATCGAGATTCAGGCTGGCCAATTTCGCCGGATACGAATCAAGGGCAGTTGGTGCATGAAATTCGTGGATGTAAGGCCGGAGCGACTCGGGGCACATGCCGAAAAAAACCCAGTCCACCTCTTTATGCAGGGCTTTGATTACTGGGTACAACAGTTCCAAATCACCAGTGTGGCTGGCGCCACCAGCCCAGCCGACGCGTGGCTTCTTGCTTTGGAGACGCAGGGGGGTCAACTGTCCCCATTTAGCGCGTTCCAGGTAATTGGGGACAATTTTTGTATCTTTGCAAAATCGACCGTAGATGTCTGCCAAAAATGGAGTGGTGGTAACTAATCGATCGCATAGACTGATGCTCTCAATCACACGCTCCAATTCGTCACCATGCATTACATCAAGATGGGCGCTCCTTTTTGGAAGGTTATGCATCAGGTCGTCAATCTCGAAAACACGCAACGCGTTGATATGGCGTTTCATATCTTCAAGTGCATCGAAATGAATATTTGCTATCGGACGCTGCAAGATGATTGAATCAGGCTTGATGCGCGCTATCTCATTGGGCCAGTAAAGCTTGTGACTAATGTGTGTTTGTGCAAGACCAGCTTTATATAATGCCCGACATGGCGCAATAATGCGATATTCACCACATCCATGAGTGTCTGCAGGGAGGGCAAGTATGCGTGCAGCAGGTATATATTCAGGATCCCAGCCTTGGGCAGGATCCTCTTCCGGGATTACTTGCTGAGTCTTCAATGACAAGTTGCGGTTATAAGCTGGGTCATTGGCCATCCAGTTTAGCCATCGGCTAAACATGGTCTGGTGCTCATGCCGCACGCGCCTCATTGTGCTATGACGCTGCTCCGGCGATTGTTGTTTTTTTATACTGACGGAAGCCTTATGGATAAGTGTCGCCGCCGGGGTCCATACGACCTGATAGCCGGCTTCTCTGGCCTTCAGACACAGATCGACATCATTGAATAGAACTTTAAGGTCCTGCTCATCCATGCCGTTGAGCGATGTATATAAATCTGCTTTGATCAGCAGGCAGGCAGCAGTGACGGCAGAATAGTTTTGTGTAAACCAAGCTCGCATCATGTAGCCAGGATGCAAGGGAAGATTGCCAACGAAGGGATGATCTGCAATCGCCTTCATCCCTATTACTACGCCGGCATGCTGTAAGCTGCCATCAGGAAACAACAAACGTGCACCAACTATCCCGACCTCTTTGCGGAGCCCATGGCGCACCATCTCGCTCAGCCACTGAGCTTCGATGATTTCCGTATCGTTGTTGAGCAGCAGCAGGAACTCCCCCTTTGCCTGCCGTGCGCCGAAATTGCAAATCGCGGAAAAATTAAACTCATGGGGATAGTCCAAAATACGGATCTTCGGGTGCTGGCGCAGCACATCGAAATACGCCAGCACTTCGCTTTCCTGACTGTCATTGTTGAGGACCAGTATCTCGTAGTTCGGGTAATCGGTTTTTTCCAACAGGCTGTCGATGCAGGGCTTGATCAGTTCCGGGTGATCACGTGTCGGGATGAGGATGCTAACCAAGGGCGTACGCTCAAGTGGATAAACAACGATGTGCGTACCAATGTGAGGGCCAGGCTTAACCTCGGCAGCAACCCCGCGGCGTGCAAAGTGCTCCCGCAGGGCCTGTGTGCTGCTAAGGCAGATTTCTTCCCAACTGCGTATGCTGTGTCCACCCTGATCAAAGCGGGTACAGAGAATTTCCGGCAAATGTCCGATTGCGGCAGGGGGGAATTGCTCGGTGCAACGCAACAATAAATCATAAATCTCCACACCGTCTTTTTCGCCATTCACGCCGCCAATCTCTGAAAGCAGTCTTCGTTCAAATAGACATAGATTTCCCACATAGGGGTATGCATGCAGCAAATCCGGGTTGTAATCGGGCTTGAGAAGCGGATTGGAGCGATAGGAATCCGCGGAAATCTGGTCTTCATCAGTGTAAAGAATCCGCCACTCCGGTTTACGGCGAATATGGAAAGCCAACTTGAAAATCGCCTGTGGCGGCAACAGATCTCCGGCCTCGATGAACCCAACCCAGTCAAAACCAGCATCTTGCGCCAAGCGGTTTAAGGCATCGTAGCTGTCTTCATCGTCATCCACTTCATACCACTGGATGCGGTTGTCCTGGTCAAGGCCAGGAGGTGGGGGTGTAAAGGCAACAATGCTCAACTGCCAGTTAGGATTGATCTGGGCGATTAAACTGTCTAATGTGCCGGGCAGCCACTGTGCTTGCCCTGGCAACAGGGTCATCAGCAAATGGAAGCGCTGGCTCTGGGGCCAGCGCCGCATTTCTTCTTCCATCCAGCGTCTATCCTGTGGCTTCAGGCGCTGGCTAGGCAACCACTTCTGATAAATGGTTTTTTCGCCCAGATGCATGAAATCAACTTGAGATTTGCCACGCAGAGCCTTGGCAGCTTTGGCCATGCCAAGGTCAAGAATGCCGATCAGTTCATTTTCATCGGGATCTATGGCGTGTTCCGACACTACCCATTGGCGCGCCGCCTTGCGCATTACTGTCAAAAGGTCGGGGTTCTTTATGCATTCCTCAAGCGAAACTGACAACGCGTCGTGGGAATTGGCCAGCAGGATGCCGGTTTGCCTGTGTTTGATGTTCTCGCTATAAGGTGAAATATCGCTTGCCATGGCGGGAATGCCATAGGCTGCGTATTCAAGCAGCGGCTGGATGCTGGTTAATTCATGGCCTGGCGAGTTTCGGGAGGGCATTAGTGCCAAGCTTGGCTGGAGGTAGAGGATTTCCTCTTTCCATTCTTGCAGGTTGCAGACAAGTGGATGGAAATGTAGTGCCGGGTGTTCTCCCAACGCGCTAAGCCCACGACCATATATATGGAATTCGATTTTGCCGGCATGGCGGGATGCGATCTGCCTTAAGGTATCGCTGACTAGTAACCAGTCTTCTAAATGTCCTTCATCAATGCGGCAAATAACTTTAAGCGGATCAACTGAACTAGGGTTGACAGGCTCATACAGGCTTATGTCTAGTTTTTGCGGCAAAACGATGATGTTGGAATTAAGGGCCTGGTAGATGGCCTTCTGAGCCTCTCTCTCTACAACTATCAAGTCCGATAACTTGAGCGCTTCAATAATGTATTTTCTGAAACCGCTTTTCGTGCGCAGCTCATTGGTCGCAAGTTCTGGCTTGACCTCTTCGGAGAAGTAAATAAGGGGTTTGCCAGAATTGAAAACATGATCGAGCACTCCTGCAGTTTCTGGACCCGGGAAATCAGCATGCAGGATGTAGCCATCGGCCTCATGGATTTGATCGTCAGAATAACGATACACGCCAGCTTCGAGCCAACCGCCATAGGTAATTTTATGATTTCCTGAATTGGAATCCAGAACCTGAAACAGGCGCTCCTCTATCTGGGGGGCGCCCATGGTGTATGAGGTGAGCACGGCCCACCTGAAAGGTTTTGCACGACTGGCGGGCGGGGGGGGGGCATCAGAACTCGGTGAGTTGGTTAATCTTGGCCTTATAGAGTAGGCTGAAGCAGAAGCTTCGGAGTCAACAAAATATCTGGCCAATTCACCAACTCTGTAACCCCGTCGCTTTAAATGCCTTACAAGCGTGTCAAAAACCCTTTCACTAAGGAAGGCAACATCTCGGATTTGATATCCGTTCCTGCCGGCCGGGTTGAGTTTCTTGGCACAGCATTCCAGAATGTTGAACCAGACACGGCAAAAAACATCGAAAAGTTCTTTCTTGCAGACAAACATATTCGTTGCATACAGCTCTTTCGAGTTGATCGATTCGTTCAACGACTCCGCAAGGAATGGGTACTGTTCGATGGTGCACTCGATCATCGCGAAGTAATCATTCACAAAATGCGACCCGGCATACTGTTCATCTTGCTGGACCGGGAACTTCATGGGGCGGGCTGTTAATAGATCATTTTGGGCGAGCAACTTGTGTAGTTGAGCCTTGTCTTCTATGCGGGGAAGCAGGGTGGGAATTTCATCTGGGCTGACCCTGATTTCCGCGGCGTCGGTCTCATCCGGGAATAGATCCAGGAATCTGCGGTAATGGCAGAAGCCGACAATGTCTCCGTAAAGCTTCCTTCGCCAAATGTAATGAAGCGCACTTATCTCGGAACACCTGTCGTTTCTTTCTTCAAAGAATCCATCTGGCTCCTTCAAGCCAAACCCCATATCCGAAAGCTTTCCGGTTACATCAAACGCCTTGATCAATTTGAACCGGTTTGCTAATTCGATGACTTTGTGATGCACGGAAAAGATAGTGATATTTTCATCACTCTTCTCATCCGTGGCAGGATGTTTCTTCGAATGGCGCAAAGTTTCCAGGAGAAATGGGTCATCAACCCTGGCCAAGGGGCGTTGCTTGTCCACCACAATTAACAGGGAATACGGTTCGTCAGACTCGACTGCTCTAATTTCCGAGAGTGCTCCCTTTTGGTAGGCATTCAATTGAAATTCCTGCATTTTTGGAAAAAAGATATCGAGCATGACTGAGGCATAATGCTCGATCATTCCCTCATTTTTTCTGATGTGCGGAATAAACCCGGCATCCACGATACCCTTAATGGTTTCACCGAGTTTTGGTAAGCCGTTCGCCAGGTGTTCTTCCAGCCATTGTGGTAAGAGCATTCCCATACGCCTAAATGTGTCAGCAAGCATCTTTTCAGCTTGGAAAGAAATGTTGCCGTAAGGACCCTGGATAAAACACTTTTTTCTCGCTACACGGATAATTTCAGAGATGGCGGTTAGGCGGGTCTCTGCTGGCAGATGCTCCAGGACATCGCTACAGACCACATAATCAAATGAGTCGTCAGGGAAAGGAATGGCAGTTATGCTGCCCTCGATAATTTGCAGGTTGCTGACTGCAGGCTGTATTTTTTGAAGCTCGAGTCCCGTTACATTGTTTTTCAGATATCTGGCAATACCTTGCGGCCCGCACCCTACCTCAAGAACTGATCCGGTTTCGAGATCCTCCCGCCATTCATTTAGTAAATTTGCATATCGGGTATCCCAATTAAACATTGGTGTTCCTTTTATTTCGATCCGGTAAAAAATGAAAGCTTAAACAACTGTCGATTTTGTTGCCTTTTAGGCTTCCGCCAGCAATTCTTGGAAATAGGCAATGGTCTGGACCAAACCTTGTTCAAGCTGGATGCCTGGCTCCCAATCGAGCTTGGTCTTGGCCAGACTGATGTCGGGTTGGCGCTGAGCGGGATCGTCGCTGGGCAAGGGTTTCTCGATGATTTCTGATGTGGAACCGGTCATGGCGATGACCTTTTCAGCCAGTTCGCGGATGGAGAATTCCCTGGGGTTGCCCAGGTTGGCCGGCCCTGTGAAGCCGGCAGGGGATTCCATCAGCCGGATGAGGCCGTCGATCATATTGTCCACGTAGCAGAATGAGCGGGTTTGGCTGCCGTCGCCGTAGACCGTGATGGGTTTGTTCTGCAGCGCCTGGACGATGAAGTTGGACACGACCCTGCCATCGTTCGGGTGCATGCGCGGGCCGTAGGTGTTGAAGATGCGTGCGACCTTGATTTCCAGCTTGTGCTGGCGGTGGTAGTCGAAGAACAGGGTCTCGGCGCAACGTTTGCCTTCGTCGTAGCAGGAGCGGATGCCGATTGGATTGACATGGCCCCAATAATCCTCGCTCTGCGGGTGTATTTGCGGGTCGCCATACACTTCGCTGGTGGATGCCTGCAGGATGCGGGCCTTCAGGCGCTTCGCCAGTCCCAGCATGTTGATGGCCCCATGCACGCTGGTCTTGGTGGTCTGCACCGGGTCGTGCTGGTAATGGATGGGCGAGGCCGGACAGGCCAGATTGTAGATTTCGTCCACCTCCACATACAACGGGAATGTGACATCGTGGCGCATGAACTCGAAGCGCGGGTGGCTGTGCAAATGATCGATATTGCGTTTAGTGCCCGTGAAGAGATTGTCTACGCAAAGCACATCATGGCCCTGTTCCAGCAATTTGTCGCACAGGTGCGAACCCAGAAAACCGGCACCGCCAGTGACCATGATGCGCTTACGGGAGTCATAGAGTCTCATTTGTGAAAGGTTCGCTGCTTGATTTGGTGACTTATGGTTCCGAGTGATGCGAGGCCAGGTGGTGCCCTGGCAACGATATTTTTCTTGGCTGCGTGGTTCTCGTCAGCATTGTGCATTGAGGGTTGGCTCAAAATGCAAGTGAGCGCAACGAAAAATGGGCGAGTCGTTTGCGTAAATTGAAAGAGTATACGGACTTTTCCAGCCTACATTTAGGCTGGGTAGGTGAGCTGCTAATTGAATTCCCTCCGCTGCAGGGCAACCATCGCCAGAATAAGGGCGATCAGGCTGTAGAGGGCGACATTCAGGCCTGACCACAGTATGGAGCCGGTTTCCGGTTGTAGGCCATACAAGACGGTGGCGCGGACATCAAGACGTGAAAGATCCGGAACGAGCCAGTGTATGGCATTAAGCAAGGGTTGGTAGGTCTGGACTAGCTTATCGGCGGCCTGGTCCGAAGCTAAGTAAGCCAGTATTGGCCCTAGCGAACGGGCGGAAACAGCGAAAGCCAGGCCCACGAAGAATGCCAGCATAGGGGTGGTACTGAGAGCAGCGATAAGCAAGGTAAAAGCGCCGATGGTCAGCAGGTCAAGCCAGATCAGGGCGAGTGTCAGGGGTAGTCCGGCCCCTTGCATATACACTGGATTTGCCTGGTGATAGCCGGAATGGACGATCAGCCACCAGGCGAGTAGCGCAAACAGGGAGAGTCCAATAATGGCAACGGCAGTCAGCCCGGCAACTGCCAGGAAACGGCTCAGAATATAAATGTTGCGGGAGAAAGGATAGGCCAGCACGAAATAGATCGTGCGCCGCTCCAAGTCCTTGCCCAGGAGTTCGGTTACCCAGAACAGGACCAGCAAGGCGCCGAACAGGCGGATTAACGAAAAGCCGACATCCAGCGCCACGGTCTCTGGCTGACGACCGGAAAATTCCGCCGCCAGCCAAGCGGTGACAGCAGTCAGCAGGCCCAGGAAAACAATCAGCCTGGCACCCCGGCCGCGGAAGCCGGAACGCCAGGCTGTCAGGCTTTGGGCTAACAGCGCGCCCAAGGTTTATTGTACGCAGCCAGAAGAAGCGTCGGTACCTTTTCCGGTGGCGGTGCGGACATACATTTCAGTGCTCTGGGTTGACATGCCAAAGCTGCTCTTGCCTTGAAGGTGATAGGAGCAAGCTGAGAAGTAAGCGGCGTCATTCAGATAAGCCGTTTTCACACCTTTGGAGCCGGTGAAGACAAGCTCTTCTGCCAGATAACCGCCCGAAATGCTGCAGGTGGCAACGGCCGCGGAGGTCGAAACTGTGCCGCAATCAGTGGCGGCGGCTTGTTGAGGTAACATGGCGCTGACGCTGCCGACCAAGGCTACAGACAGGGTCAGGATTTCAGATTTTTTCATGGTGTGTCTCCTAAAGTCTGTTTACTGGACGTTGGCGGCGGCGGCGCGGGTAATCAGGTTGCGCACGTCGGATTGCGCAGACTTGTCCTTGGCCTTGGCTTGGTAGGCGCTGAATTGGGGGATGGCGATGGCGGCCAGAATGCCGATGATCGCGACCACGATCATCAACTCGATCAGGGTGAAGCCCTGTTGCGCTTTCTTCAGCAGTTTCATGGTGACTCCTTCTACTTTGGTGTTGAGATGGAAACGTGACTTCTTTGGCCGAGGCCGGGGGAAGTCACGCCCCCCGCGAACTTAACGAGCATAGTGCATGCCAACTTTAGCGGATGCATGGAAAAAGTTTGGGATGCCCGATTTCCCGAGGCGCTGGAGAGCAATTCGGATCATTTGATAAAGTTAGCCTGAAGGCTGGCTGACGGCTTTTGTTCAAGGCTGACAAAATACGGCACATTGGTTATTGCACCGACGCGGCAGTTGCGCTCGTCGTCAGGCTTCTTACATCGCTCATTGCTGCCTTATCGCTTGCCTTAGATTGGTATTGCTGAAACCAAGGTATGGAAATGGCGGCGAGAATGCCGATGATCGCGACCACGATCATGAGTTCGATGAGGGTAAAGCCCTTGCTGCGCGATTTGACCGACATGATGTCATCCCCCTGCATGCGCCACTATTAATTTAACTGTTGCCGTTATGGCGCTTTATCGTTGCGCCGATAATAAACCACAAATGCGCCTATGCCCAATCGGGCCATATTTATTAAGCAAGGGGCTTGCCAGCTAGACGGAGATGTCGTCCGTCGAACTGGGGGCGTGCTTCCCTAAAAGCGTGCGGATGGTTTCAAGGCCGAAGCCTCGCCCTTGCAGGAACCGTATCTGCCTGGCCTTTTCCTGGGCATTGGCGGGCGGAGCGCCGAATTTCTTCCGCCAGACTTCGCGGGCGCGCTCCAGTTCGCTGTCGCGGGTTTCTGCCAGGACGGCCTCAATGACGCTGTCGGGCACGCCGCGCTGGCGCAGTTCATAGGCGAGCTTGACAGGCCCACTCTTGGCGCGGTGGTCGGCGATCCAGCTTTCGGCGAAACGGCGGTCGGAGAGCCAGTTGCGGGCCTCGAAGTCGTCGAGCAGGGCGGCGATGTCTTCATTGCCATGACCGGATTGTGCAAGTTTGCGTTCGAGCTCGGCGCGGCTGTGCTCGCGGCGGGCGAGGTAGGCGAGCGCCTGCTCGCGCAGGGCGGGGGATTTGGGTTCTTTCGGCATGGCGATCTCGGGGCTTCACCCTCCCCCTAGCCCCCTCCCGTCAAGGGAGGGGGATTGGACCGGGCTCTCCGTCAAGGAAGGCGGGATTGAATTGGAGCCCCGTCGGGGAGGGGATATTTGAGTCCTCAGGCGACGGCTTCTTCCTCGTCCGCCTCGGCGGTGGCCGACACGGGATTGTGGATGCCGACCGCGGCGCGCACCTTGGCCTCGATTTCTTGGGCGATGGCGGGGTTTTCCTTGAGGAATTCGCGCGCGTTGTCCTTGCCCTGGCC
>DCVO01000116.1:43555-43748 GCA_002327405.1 Thiobacillus sp. UBA2186
CGATGATCTCGCCCTCGCGCGAGATGCCCTCGCCGTAGAGGATGTCGAAGAAGGCTTCCTTGAAGGGGGGCGACACCTTGTTCTTCACCACTTTGACCTTGGTTTCGTTGCCGACGATTTCGTCGCCCTTCTTGAGGCCGCCGATGCGGCGGATGTCGAGGCGAACGGAGGCGTAGAACTTGAGCGCGTTGCC
>DCVO01000084.1 GCA_002327405.1 Thiobacillus sp. UBA2186
TCAAGATCATCAACATCGTGGCGCTTTTGATCGTGCCGCTGCTTGGCTGATCGGTATGCATCTGCAGGAAAGCCGGCGCAAGCCGGCTTTCCTGTTTTGGGGTTTGCGAGCGGAGCGAGTATTCTGAAAAATCATCGACAGCTTACGAGAGACGAGGAAAGGACATCATGCGCAAAACCGGATTCCTGATCGGCGGCCTGCTGGCCGCCCAGTGCGCCTGGGCCGCGCCCGAGACCTACAAGATCGACGACGCCCACAGCTTCGCCAACTGGAGCATCCGCCACATCGTCGGCAAGACCACCGGCAGCTTCACCGGCATTTCCGGCAAGCTCATGCTCGACCCGGCCAATCCCAATACCGGCAACGCCGATGTCACGATCGACGTCTATTCGCTCGATTCAGGCCATCGCGAGCGGGACATCCATGTCTTGACTGCGGATTTTCTGGATGCCAACCGCTACCCGACCATGCGCTTCGTCAGCAGCGGTTTCAGGTCCACCGGTAAGGACGCAGGCGTGATGTCCGGCCAGCTCACCCTGCACGGCGCCACGCGCAGCGTGGAAATCCCCTACAAGATCCTGGGTTTTGCCACCGATCCGTGGAGCAACCAGCGCGCCGCCTTCGAAGGCAGGTTCAGCATCAACCGCAGCGACTATGGCATCACCAAGTACGTTGGCGACAGCAACGGCACGGTCGGCAACGAGGTCGAGATCACCCTGCTGGTGGAAGGGCTGAAGCTCGGGCCTGATGGTCAGGTGCTGAACGTGAAGACCCAGCCTGCGGCTGCGCCGGCAACCCAGCCAGCTGCCCAGCCTGCAGCGCAACCGGCCAAAAAGCCCGGAATAGAGGACCTGCTGAAGGACATCCTCAGGTAAGGCGGGAAGGGGCGGTATAATCCGCCGTTTCATTTTCAAGCCTTCAGTCATGAACCTCGATCGCGTCAGTTCCGGCAGCAAGCTGCCGGACGATTTCAACGTCATCATCGAAATCCCCGCCCACGGCGAGCCCATCAAGTACGAGGTGGACAAGGAGACCGGGGCGATGTTCGTGGACCGCTTCATGTCCACGGCCATGCACTATCCCTGCAACTACGGCTACATTCCCCACACCCTGTCGGAAGACGGCGATCCGGTGGACGTGCTGGTGATCACCCCGATTCCGCTGATCACCGGCGTGGTGGTGCGCTGCCGTCCGGTGGGCATGCTGAAGATGACCGACGAAGCCGGTGCGGACGCCAAGCTCATCGCCGTGCCTATCGACAAGCTGTGCGGCCTGTACAAGACGGTGCAGCGTCCCGAGGACCTGCCACCGCTGACGCTGAAGCAGATCTCCCACTTCTTCGAGCACTACAAGGACCTCGAAGAGGGCAAGTGGGTCAAGGTCGAAGGCTGGGCGGGCGCCGACGACGCGCGCGCCGAGATCATGGCGGGCGTGGAGCGCTACCGCAACGCCGAACACAAGCCCGCATTCTGACCGCTTCAACCAAAACATTTACAGGGAGGTAATGGAGGTAAGGGAGGAAAGCATAGAACTTCCTCTCGACCCTCCCTTATCCTCCCTGTTAGCTTAAATGCCTTAAATGAAAATCTGCATTCTTTCCGATTCCCACGACAACCGCCAGCTGATGGCGGCGGCGGTGGCCGATGCCAAGGCGCGCGGCGCCGAGGCCGTGCTGCATTGCGGCGACGTAGTGGCGCCGACCACTTTGCGCATCCTGCAGAAGTACGAACTGCCGGTACATGTCATCCACGGCAACAACACCGGCGACATGTACAGCATGACCCGGCTTGCTGCCGAGCCCGGCAGCGTGGTGCGCTACCACGGCCAGGACGCCGGCATCACCCTGGGCGGGCGCCACATCTTCATCGTGCACTATCCGCACTACGCCAAGGCCATGGCCTGCACCGGCGACTATGACCTGGTGTGCTGCGGCCACGAGCACAAGCCGGAATTGCTGCAACTGGCCAACGTGAAGGGCGGGCAGACCTGGCTGGTGAATCCCGGCACGGTCGGCGGCGTGGGTCATGCGCCGACTTATGTGATGGCGGATCTGCAGAGCATGCAATTCGAAATCCTGCCGGTGCCGGTGCCCGCGACCGTGCCGAGCGAGCAGCCGCGTGTTACCCCTCACGTCTGAACGGGTTTTCTAAAACCTGTTCTATTCGCGCATAAGTAAGTTCGATTAAAAACGCGGACTTATTCTATGGTTACCCGTGTCTCATCGGGGTAACATCCATCTGCTTAATTTATTGAGTTGCGCCGTGGGGTTGTGGCGCATTTTTCAATCTTTTCGACACCCCGCATCCGTTGCGATGGAGGACCTGATGACGGACGTAGTAGCAACCAACGAGACCATTCTCGTCGTGGGCGGCGGCATTTCCGGCATGACGGCGGCGCTTGAGGCCGCGGAAACCGGCAAGCAGGTCGTGCTGCTGGAGAAAAACCCCGCCCTCGGCGGCCGTACTTCCCAGCTCTACCGCTATTTTCCCAAGATGTGCCACCCGACCTGCGGCCTGGAAATCAACCTGCGCCGCCTGAAGGCCAACCCGCGCGTGCGCGTGATTACGCAGGCCGAGGTGACCGGCATTTCCGGTTCTGCCGGCGACTACACCGCCACGGTGAAAATCACCCCGCGCTACGTCAACGAAAACTGCACTGCCTGCGGCGCCTGCGCCGAGGCGGTGAAGACCGAAGTCGACAATCCCTTCAACTACAACCTGGGCAAGATGAAGGCGGCCTACATTCCCTCCGCCATGGCCTATCCCCAGCGCTACGTGCTGCATCCCTCCATCATCGGCACGCCCGATGCCGAGGCCGCCAAGGCCGCCTGCAAGTACGGCGCCATCGACCTCGACCAGAAGGAAGATACCATCGAGATCAAGGCCGGCGCCGTGGTCTGGGCCACCGGCTGGCAGCCGTACGATGCAGCCAAGATCCAGCCTTACGGCTACGGCCGCTTCAAGAACGTGATCACCAGCGTGGAGTTCGAGCGCCTGGCCGACCCGCACGGCCCCACCGGCGGCAAGATCCTGCGCCCCTCCGACGGCAAGGAGGCCAAGAACGTGGCCTTCATCCAGTGCGCCGGCTCGCGCGACGAAAACCATCTGCGCCACTGTTCGCGCATCTGCTGCATGGCATCGTTGAAGCAAACGCATTACGTGCGCGAGAAGAACCCGGAGGACGGCAAGTCCACCATCTACTACATCGACATCCGCGCCATCGACCGCTTCGAGGACTTCTACCAGAAGGTCCAGGCCGATCCCAGCGTGAGCTTCGTCAAGTCCAAGGTCGCGCGCATCTCCGAAGACGATAACGGCAACCCCGTGTGCTGGGGCGTCAACACCGAAGGCTACAAGCGCTATTCCAATGCGCATGACCTCGTCGTGCTGGCCGTGGGCATGGAACCTTCGGTCAAGGGTGTGAGTATCCCAGGCCACATCGTCGCGGATTCTTCCGGCTTCATCGAAGCCGATCCCGCCAACGGCGCGGTATTCGGCGCCGGCTGCGCCAGCAACGCGCTGGACGTGAACCGCGCGGTGCAGTCCGCCACCGCCGCGGCGCTGCGCGCCATTCAGGTGGTCAACAAAGTGGCGCGCGCCGAAGTATAAGCAGGAGATTAGAGAGAAATGGCTGAAGAGAAAAAATTCGCCGCATACATCTGCAAGGGCTGCGGCCTGGGTGAGCGCCTGGATGCCGACAAGCTGGCAGGCATCGCGCAAAAGGAAGGCAAGATGCAGGTCGTCAAGCAGCACGACTTCCTGTGCAATGCCGACGGCGTGGCGATGATCAAGAACGACATCGCCAACGAAGGCGTGACCCACATCATGATCGCGGCCTGCTCGCGCCGTGCCAAGACCGAGGCCTTCCACTTCCCCAACAACGCCGTGGCGCGCGCCAACCTGCGCGAAGGCGTGATCTGGATCCGACCCGACACCGAAGATGCGCGCGAGACCACCCAGGACATGGCGGAAGACTACGTGCGCATGGGCTGCGCCGAAGTGAAGGCGATGACCGCGCCCGGCGGCAATGTCAACACCGGTTCCAACCGCACCCTGCTGGTGGTGGGCGGTGGCGTGACCGGCATGACCGCCGCGCTGGAAGCCTCCAGGACCGGCTACCCCGTGGTGCTGGTGGAGAAATCCGGTGCGCTCGGCGGCTGGGCAGCCAGGCTGTGGAAGCGCATCCCCGTGCACGAGCCCTTCAAGGCGCCGGCCGACACCGGCGTGGCCGACATGGTTGCGCAGATCGCGGCCGATCCCAACATCAAGGTCTACCTCAATTCCACCATCGCCAGGACCGACGGCGCACCCGGCCGCTTCGTGGTGCAGATCGCCACCGAGTCCGGCGCGGTCAGCACCGAAGACATCGGCGCCATCATCCAGGCCACCGGCTTCGAACTCTACGACGCCAACAAGCTGCCGCACCTGGGCTACGGCAAGTCGCCCAACGTGGTGGACCAGGCCGGCCTCGAAGCACTGGCAAAAGCCGCCAACGGCGGCCCCATCCTGCGTCCTTCCGACGGCAAGCCGGTGCAATCCGTGGCCTTCGTGCAGTGCGCCGGCCAGCGCGACGCCTCCGGCGAGCACCTGCCTTACTGCTCGGGCTACTGCTGCAACGCCAGCATCAAGCAGGCCATGTATTTCAAGGACAGCAATCCTGAAATCGACACCACGGTGATCTATACCGACCTGCGCACGCCCGGCAACGGCGAGGACTTCTACCGCAGCGCGCAGGAGAAGGGCGTGATCTTCACCAAGGGCAAGGTCGCGACCGTCGCCCCCAACGGCAACGCCTGCACGGTGAACTTCCACGACCTGATCCTCGACGACCAGAACGCGCAGATCGAAGCCGATCTGGTGGTGCTGGCCACCGGCCAGGTCCCGAACTCCGGCGTCAACATCGAGACGATTGCCGAGGATGCCAAGGCCGAGGCCGCCGCCGAAGCCGCCGCCGCGGAAGCCACGGCAGCCGGCGCACAGCCGGTGCAGTTCTCCAAGAAGGTTTCCGTGCTCAACCTGAGCTATCGCCAGGGCACGGACGTGCCGCAGTTCAAGTGGGGGTTCACCGATTCCCATTTCATCTGCTTCCCGTACGAGACCCGCCGCACCGGCATCTATACGGCAGGACCGGTGCGTCGCCCCATGGACATGGTGCAGGCGCGCG
>DCVO01000020.1 GCA_002327405.1 Thiobacillus sp. UBA2186
CCCGAGCGCCAGCCCGGCGTCGAATTCCACGGCGGCGGCACCTGAGCCTTGGCCAAATCGATCGGCAAACCAGACAGGAGAATATTTTGACGACGCCTGACACTGACATCGACATGCCCGAACAGGACGCGGAAGGCTACCTGGTCGAACCCGCAGACTGGAACGAGGACATCGCCATGGCGCTGGCGCGCGGCGAGAACATCGAGCTCGGCGAGGATCACTGGGACGTGATCCGTTTCATGCGCAACTACTACGAGGAGCACCAGGTGGCGGCCGATGCCCGCTTCGTCATCAAGCACCTTGCCATTCGCGTGGGTGCAGGGGCGCAGAAAATGCTGTTCGGATTATTTCCCTACGGCTACGTGAAGCAGGCCTGCAAGATCGCCGGCATGAAGCGCCCGCGCGCCTGGAGCACGGGGTAGCGGGGAAGCAAGACTTTCAAAAAATCTTTAACCACGGGGGACACGGGGCGCACGGGGAAAAGGCTAATCAATCGGCAGAAAGGAGAATTAAAAGAATCAAGGTACGATTCAGCAGGCAGGGTTGCCGAACTTTCTGTTTTGTTTTCCCCGTGTCCCCCGTGGTTGACCGCCTTGCTGGCGCTTACGCCAGCGCGGGTTTCGCGCCGGTCAGCAGGTAGTCGATCAGTTCCCTCACCGAGCGGATGGCGCCTCCGAAAGGCAGGCTTTCGCTGCCGCGGAAGAACAAGCCTTTCTTGATGTCGCCACGCAGGGCGGCAGCGAGCTGGGTGTCGATGCAGAACTGCCCGGCCCTGGCGATGCCGTCGCGCAGCCCGCAATGGACCAGGCATTGCAGTCCGGCGGTGCAGCGATCGCGGCCGGACTTGGCGCAGGCCTGCAGCTTGTGCTCGCGCTTGAGATAATTGGCGAGCCACGGGGTCTTCACCGCGCGCGCCGGCAGGCCGGCCACGCTCATGAAGGTGACGATGTCCTCGGGTTTGGCCTCGACCAGCACCTTCTTGAAATCGGGATGCGCGTCGCCCTCTTCGGTGACGGCGAAAGGCGTGCCCACCTGCACGGCGCTGGCGCCCATGGCCATGAGCCCGGCAAACTTCTCGTGCGTGTTGACGCCGCCGGCCACGATCAGCGGAATGCGCTCGCGGGCTATGCCCAGTTCCTTGAATAAGCCAAAGACCCCCTGCAGCACGCCGGCAAAATCGAAGCGCGCATCCGTGACATCCTCGATCCTGGGCGCGCCGAGATGCCCGCCGGCATGGCGCGGATGCTCGATGACGATGGCATCGGGCAGTTTTCCCTTGCGCATCCATTTCTTCAGCACCACCGACACGCCGCGCACATCCGACAGGATCGGGATCAGCGCGACATCCGGAAAGCCTTCCGTCATCTCGGGCAGGTCGAGCGGCAGACCCGCGCCCATGACGATGGCCTCGGCGCCGGATTCGCAGGCCTGGCGCACGTGGGCGGCATGCTCGGTCACGGCCTTCATGACGTTGACCGCCACCAGGCCGTTGCCTGCTGCGGTTTCCAGCGCCATCCTGACCTCGCGGTCGAGCGCAATCAGGTTGATGGCGTCCAGGATTTCCTTGTCGCGGCTCTTGCCCGCCTGCTCCATCAGGTCGGGGTGGTGGTGCCTGAGGTCGACGCTGGCGATGGTGCCCGCGCCGCCGGCCCTGGCCACGGCGCCGGCCAGGCGGTGCGCAGACACGCCCACGCCCATGCCGCCCTGCACGATGGGCAGAAGCGTTTTATTCCTGATGGAGAACTTCGGATAGTCGGTTGGCTGCATGGCGATTCCTCCTGCCAGCAATACAAGCGAATCATATTAACACGACCTTCTTGTCTTAATATATGGGCTGACGGTGTGGTTATATGCAGCGGCGATCATGGCTGCTGCCCTTGGCAAAATGCCGGCGGGGTTCTCCGCACCCGCCGAAAGGCCTAAAATGGCGGACTTCTCGGCAGTGACGCTCTTTAAACCATGTTTACCGGAATCATCCAGGCAGTCGGCAAAATCCACGAATACGAGGCACGCGGCAATGACGCGCGCATGGTCATCGATGCAGGCGGACTGGATCTGTCCGACGTGGCCGCGGGCGACAGCATCGCGGTGAACGGCGTGTGCCTCACCGCCGTCGCACTCGGCCCCGCCAGCTTCACGGTAGACGTGTCCGCCGAAACCCTGCGCTGCACGGAAGGCTACGCGCCCGGCGCCGAAGTCAACCTGGAAAAGGCCATGCGCCCGATCGACCGCCTGGGCGGACATATCGTGTCGGGCCACGTCGACGGCACGGGCACGGTGGCCCGCTTCGAAGCAGTGGGCGAATCGCACCTGCTGGCGATCGACGCCCCCGCGGAACTCGCGCGCTACATCGCGGCCAAAGGTTCGATCACGGTGCAAGGGGTTTCCCTCACCGTGAACCGCGTCGAGGGCGTGCGCTTTTTCATCAACCTGATTCCGCACACGCTGGCCATGACCAACTTGAAGCACCTCAGGCCCGGCAGCCGCGTGAACCTGGAAATCGACATGGTCGCGCGCTACGTGGAGCGCCTGACCCAATTCATGAACCCCTCCGACAAAGACTGAGCAAAGAACCAAGCAATGAGCCTTGCCCCCATTACCGAAATCATCGAAGAACTCAAGGCCGGCCGCATGGTCGTGCTGGTGGACGAAGAGGACCGCGAGAACGAAGGCGACCTCGTCATGGCCGCCGAGCATGTCACGCCGGACGCCATCAACTTCATGGCCAAGTACGGCCGCGGCCTCATCTGCCTCACCCTCACCGACGCGCGCTGCCGCCAGCTCGGACTGAAGCAGATGGTTTCCGACAACCAGACCCCGCACGGCACCGCCTTCACGGTGTCCATCGAGGCGGCCGAGGGCGTGACCACCGGCATTTCCGCGCAGGACCGCGCCGTCACCATCCGGGCGGCGGTGGCAAAGGACGCCAAACCATCCGACATCATCCAGCCCGGCCACATCTTCCCGCTGCGCGCGCAGCCCGGCGGCGTGCTGATGCGCGCCGGCCACACCGAAGCCGGCTGCGACCTCGCGCAGCTGGCAGGCCTGGAGCCGGCGGCGGTGATCTGCGAGATCCTGAAGGACGACGGCACCATGGCGCGCCTGCCCGACCTGATTCCCTTCGCGCAGCAACACGGTTTGAAAATCGGCGCCATCGCCGACCTCATCCATTACCGCAGCCAGAACGAGAGCCTGGTCGAGCGCGTGTCCGACCGCCTGATCCAGACGGTGTACGGCGCCTTCCGCCTCCTCGCCTATCGCGACAATACCGGCGAAACCCATCTCGCCCTGGTCAAGGGCAGCATCCACGCCGACCAGGAAACCCTGGTGCGCGTGCACGAGCCCCTTTCCGTGATGGATTTTCTCGACGTCACCGGCGGCGGGCATTCCTGGCCCATCATGGGCGCGATGGAGCGCATCGCCGAGTCGCAGTCCGGCGTGCTGGTGCTATTGCACCGGCCGGAAACCGCCGATGCGCTGCTCAGTCGCGTCAACCCGCCAGCGCAAGCGGCGGGAAAGAAATTCGATTTGCGCAACTACGGCATCGGCGCGCAGATTTTGAAGGACATCGGCGTAGGCAGGATGCGCCTGCTCTCCAGCCCGCTGAAAATGCCGGCGATGGACGGCTTCGGCCTCGAAGTCACGGGTTATGTGGAACACAGTTGAAAGGAAGAAAAAACATGGGAACCAACACTGAGTTTTCCGAGCTTGACCCGGCCTACCAGGGCAAGGGCCTGAAAATCGGCATCACCATGAGCCGTTTCAACAAGGACATCTGCGAGGGCCTTCTCTCCGCCTGCGAACGCGAGCTGCTGAGGCTGGGCGTGGCCAGGGAGGACATCCTGCTGGTCACCGTGCCCGGGGCGCTCGAGCATCCCCTCGCGCTGCAGAAACTTGCGCAAAGCGACAAGTTCGACGCGCTCATCGCCATCGGCTCCATCGTGCGCGGCGAAACCTATCATTTCGAAGTCGTCTCCAACGAATCCTCGCGCGGCGTCACCGACGTGCAGCTCGCGACAGGCGTGCCCATCGCCAACGCCATCCTCACCCTGGAGAACGAGGAGCAGGGCTATCAGCGCATGAGCGAAAAAGGCACCGATGCGGCACGCGTGGCGATCGAAATGGCCAACCTGATGAAGCGCATATGAGCAAACCCGCCGCCTTTGGCGGTGCAAAAAGAGCCGCCGGCAAAACAGGCAACGCAGGTTCGCGCAGCCTGTCGCGCGAATTCGCCCTGCGCGCCATCTACGCGCAACTGCTCTCCGGCCAGGACGAAGCGGACGTGGCCGCGCATGTGCGCGAGGATCCGGATTTCGCCAAGGCCAACACGGCCTATTTCGAGGCGCTGTTCCACGGCGTGCTCACCGAAAGCGCCGACCTCGAGCTCAAACTCGCGCCGCATCTGGACCGTCCCATCGGCGAACTGTCGCCCATCGAACGCGGCATCCTGCTGATCGGCGCGCACGAACTCGCCAACTGTCCCGACGTGCCCTACCGCGTCGCCCTCAACGAAGCCGTCGAACTCGCCAAGAAATACGGCGGCACCGACGGCCACAAATACGTCAACGGCGTGCTCGACAAGCTGGCCAAGCTGATGCGGCCGGATGAATTCAAGCAAAAAAACTGAACAAGGAGGACAAGAGGACAGGAGAAAAACTTTCTTGTCATTCCTCTTGTCCTCATGTCCTCTTTGTTGATCGCCTTCAATGCCTGGTGAATTTGATCTGATCGCGAAGTACTTCACCCGTCCCGCGCCAGATGCGGTGCTGGGCGTGGGCGACGATTGCGCGCTGATTGCGCCCACGCCGGGCATGGAACTCGCGATCTCCACCGACATGCTGATCGCGGGGCGCCATTTCATGCCTTCGGACGGTCCCGGCACCATCGGCCACAAGGCCATGGCGGTGAACCTCTCCGACCTCGCCGCCATGGGCGCCAGGCCGCGCTTCGCGCTCTTGTCCATTGCGCTGCCGGAGGCCGACGAGAAATTTCTTCAGGGCTTTGCCGGCGGCTTTTTCGGCCTCGCGCAGAAATACGGCGTCAATGTGATCGGCGGCGACACCACGCGCGGCGGGTTATTGACGCTCAGCGTCACCGTCATCGGCGAAGTGCCGCCGGGCCGGGCGCTGCGCCGCGATGCCGCCAGGCCGGGCGACGACATCTGGGTCTCCGGCACGCTGGGCGATGCCGCCGCCGCGCTTGCGCATCATCAGGGCAGGCTGCGGCTGGAAACCGCGCAGGCGGTGCAATGCTTTCCGCGCCTGTTCGTGCCCACGCCGCGCATCGAACTGGGGCTGGCCCTGCGCGGGCTCGCGCATGCCGCCATCGACGTGTCCGACGGCTTCGCCGCCGACCTCGGCCACATCCTCGAACGCTCGAACGTCGGCGCGGAAGTCTGGTTCGAGCAGCTGCCGCTGTCGGACGCACTCGCCCCCCTGGTCAACGAGCCGGCCGCGCAGGATTGCATCCTCGCCGGCGGCGATGATTATGAACTGGTGTTCACCGCATCGACCGACAAACGAGACCAAATCGCTACCTTGGCCACACAGCTCGACTTGCGCCTGACACGGGTAGGACAAATCACTCCCCTCTCCCCCGGGGAGAGGGGCGGGGGTGAGGGCCTGCGCCTCCTCAACCGCGGCGAGCCCATGACGCTCGCGCGCGCGGGCTTTGACCACTTTCAGTCATGAGCCCTCTCCGATTTCCTGGCTACGGGCTGCAAGCGCATTTACCCCCTCCCAACCGCCCAGGGACTGGCTTGCAAGCCGGTCCCGTTCCGGCGGGGCAAGGCCAGGCAGCTGGCCTTGCCTCTTCCGCCTCCACCCCCCGGCGAGCGGGAGGAGGCGCAAAATTCGGATGCTTCCCGGACATTCCCTCCCCGCTCGCCGGGGAGGGTTGGCGGGAAACAACGCGAAGCGTTTCCTCGTCCCCCTCTCCTGCGGGGAGAGGGCGGGGGAGAGCCCGCTCCCCTCTCCCTCGGGGAGAGGGGCCGGGGGAGAGGGTGCCACGGGGAGAGGGCCGGGGAGAGGGAACGGACACGGCGGCTGCTGCGTTCATGATTCGGGTGGGCGCAGTCGCCATGTCCGTTAGGGGGGTAAAAATGCCAAAACCTGATTTAAAGTTTCTGCTCACCAGTCCCGCGCACTTCATCGCGCTGGGCTTCGGCTCCGGCCTGGCACCCAAGGCCCCGGGCACCTTCGGCAGCGTCGCCGCGCTGCCGCTGTTCTGGCTGCTGTTGCAGGCCGGGCTGGGCCAGCCGGCGCTGCTCCTCCTCATCGCCGCCGGTTTCGCGCTGGGCGTCTGGGCCTGTACGGTTACCGGCAAAAACCTGGGGATCGCCGACCATGGCGGCATCGTGTGGGACGAGATCGTGGCCATGTGGCTGGTGCTCGCCTTCACGCCGACGGATTGGATTTGGTGGCTGATCGCCTTTGGCTTGTTCCGTTTTTTCGATATCCTGAAACCCTGGCCCATCCGCTTTTTCGATGTCCGCCTCAAGAGCGGCTTCGGGGTCATGTTCGATGACTTTCTGGCGGCGCTCTACGCGCTGCTCATGATCAAAGGCTGGCTATGGCTCGCGTGAGCGACGACGAACTCCTGCAACTGGCCCATATCCTGGGACAGAAACTGCACGCCAAGGGCTGGATGCTGGCGACCGCCGAGTCCTGCACCGGCGGCTGGGTGGCGCAGGTGGTCACCGCCATCCCCGGCTCGTCGGCCTGGTTCGACCGCGGCTTCGTCACCTATTCCAACCGCGCCAAGCAGGAAATGCTGGGGGTGAACCCCGCGACGCTTGAAGCGCATGGCGCGGTATCCGAGGAAACCGTAAAGGAAATGGCGGCGGGCGCGCTGGCGAAAAGCGCCGCGCAAATCAGCGTGGCCATCTCGGGCATCGCCGGGCCGGGCGGCGGCAGCGAGAAAAAACCCATCGGCACCGTGTGCATCGGCTGGGACACGGCGGGCGCCAGCCCGCACTCGACCACCTGCCGGCTCTCCGGCGACCGCGAGGAAATCCGCTCACGCGCCGTGGCCGCCGCCCTGCGCGGGTTGATCGAACTGATCGAATAGCCAAAGAGCCCACCTAAAAACCCGTTTAACAGGGAGGAACGGGAGGTAAGGGAGTAAGGCAAAAAAAGGTTTTCTCTCTTACCTCCCTGTCCAAAGCTTTTTTCCTGCGGCTCTGAACTGGCGAACTTTGCCGTCGTATGTCCGCGAGTTTGCGGTTCAGCGAAACGCCCAGCCCGCGAAGGGCTCGATCTCGTCGCGATTCAGCAGCATCAGCTGGTAGGCCTGCGGATTCAGCGAATGATCGGGAGTCGTGTCCACGCTCAGTCGCTGCAGCACGTAGCCGATCAGCGCGCGGCGCAGCTCCACTTCGATGACCTCGCCGCTGGCACCGTAATCCAGCAGCAGGCTCGCGCGCTTCTGTACATCCAGGCCGGCATGCGGCGCGAGCTTCAGCGTCACCGTTTCCATCCAGTCCTCGTCGTATTCGGCGCTCGATTCAGCCGGCTCGGCCAGGCACTCGGCATCGAGAAAACGCGACAGCACGAAATCGCGAAAATCGTAGGTGTCCGTGCTGTAGGCGCGCACATGCCAGCGCAGTCCGGTGTCGACCAGCGCATGCGGTTCGAGGATGCGGGTTTGCGGGCTGTCGCGGTCGGAAAGTGAGCGGTAGCTTACGCGCAGCTTGCGAAAACCGTGGATGGCGCGGGTGATCTGCGCCAGCACCCGCGCACTCGGCAGCCGCGCAGGGAGCGGCAGCGAAACCATGGACAGGCCGTAGATCGGCGCCGCGCCGTAAGGCCCGCCGGCCACCGCGAGGTTGGCGGCAATCATCGGCAGCACGGCGGCCGGGCTGAGATCGGCGAAGGCCGGACTGAAATCCGGCGCGGGCACGAAACCGAACACGCTCTGGGTGTAAACCAGGTTGCCGGGAACGAGATCCGAATAAAGCTTGAGGTCCTTGGTCGCAGCCGGGTCGGAAATGCCGAAGGCGCGGGCCACGTCGCTGCGCGACACCACCCCGGTGTAATAGGCCATGACCTCGATATATTGCAGGCGCTGGCGGGTCGCCCATTTCACGTCCAGAAGCATTTTTTCCCTGACAGCCATACCCCAGACACCTTAAGTCATTGATTTGACGATTATAGATAGCTTTGTCGCAAACATGATACAAATTATCACATGGTATTTTTTAGTTACATGATATTTTTTATTGACATAAAAGAAAGTATCGCCTACATTGCCGACATGGCTGCGAGATACACGACGCACCTTATTGAGCAGAAGCGGGGCAATTTAAAACCCTGGATCGCCACGCCGAGTCGCTTTGGGCTCAGCGTTTGCCCCCTCTCCCTCGGGGGAGAGGGTTGGGGTGAGGGCACGGGCCTCGCGATGACGTCATTGCGAGAAGGCGCAGCCGACGCGGCAATCCAGTCGATAGCAACCACTTCCATCAATAAACCCCCCACCCGACAACCAACCGCAATCAGGAGACAGACATGGCAACCGTATCCCAAGAAGACAAGATGAAGGCCCTCACCGCCGCCCTCAGCCAGATCGAAAAGCAGTTCGGCAAGGGCTCGGTCATGCGCCTGGGCGACCACGCCGAGAACCAGGACCTGCAGGTCATCTCCACCGGCAGCCTGGGCCTCGACATCGCCCTGGGCGTCGGCGGCCTGCCGCGCGGCCGCGTGGTCGAGATCTACGGCCCGGAATCCTCCGGCAAGACCACGCTGACCCTGCAAGTCATCGCCGAGATGCAAAAAATGGGCGGCACCGCCGCCTTCATCGACGCGGAACACGCGCTCGACCCGGTCTATGCCAGGAAGCTGGGCGTGGACGTCGACAACCTGCTGGTGTCCCAGCCCGACACCGGCGAGCAGGCGCT
>DCVO01000120.1:0-5665 GCA_002327405.1 Thiobacillus sp. UBA2186
GGTGCGCATGTAGTTGATGAGCTGGTCAGCCTTGGTGGTGATGAATCCCTGTTCCAGGACGCCTTCGATGCTCATTCCCACTCCAGGGCGCCCTTGGCCCACTCGTAAATGAAACCAACAACCAGGATGCCCAGGAAAATCACCATGGCGACGAAACCGAACAGGCCGATTTCCTCGAGCACCACGGCCCAGGGAAACAGGAAGGCGATTTCCAGATCGAACAGGATGAACAGGATGGCGACGAGGTAGTAGCGNNGCACGTCGAACTTCATGCGCGCGTCCTCGAACGCCTCGAAGCCGCATTCGTAGGGCGAGAGCTTTTCGCTGTCCGGCTTGTTGGGCGCAAGCAGCTTCCCGGCCATGATGGGCACGACGCCAAAGGCCAGTCCCACCAGAATAAACAACAGTATGGGGAGATAATTCTCCAGCATCCTCTTCCCTGCCCTCGCGAAAAAAACCGTCCTGCATGGGGACGGTGTTATGAAAGGAAGTTTAGTGTTGCGAGACAAAAACTGTCAAGCACACAAAATGCCTATTTCCCCATTAAAAACAATGGGATACCGGATAGTCCTAACTAATGATCGGATTATTAAAACTAATGGTGCCGACGGCGAGACTCGAACTCGCACNNGTGTCTACCAATTCCACCACGTCGGCCGGTGATGAATGCGCCTGCTTTATACAGCGCATTCGATTGAACTTCAAATCAAACTACTTGGGAATTTCTCCGGACTTGGGCGCCGTACTGTCCTGAGCAGGCGCCGCCTGGGGAGCGGGGGCCTGTTGCGTGGCAGCCGGGATTTTGTCCAGCACCCCACCAGGGGCCGCCCGGTTCAGGGAAAAATACGTCAAGCCCATGCTGGTCAGGAAAAACATCGTCGCCGCAATCGCCGTTGCGCGCGACAGGAAATTTGCCGATCCGCTGGCCCCGAACAGGCTCCCGGAAGCGCCGCTGCCGAAAGCCGCACCCATATCAGCACCCTTGCCGTGCTGCAGCAGCACCAGTCCGACCAGGGTGACCGATACCAGCAAGTGAACGATCCAGACTAAGGTTTCCATTCATTCAATCCAAAAATCAGGCAGCCGCCTTGCAGATCGCGATAAATTCGTCCGCAATCAGCGAGGCGCCGCCAATCAGCCCGCCGTCGATGTCGGGCTGCGAGAAAAGTTCGGCCGCATTGGCGGCCTTCACGCTGCCGCCGTACTGGATCACCAGCCCGTCAGCCGCCGCCTTGTTCAGGCCTGCGATCTTGCCGCGAATGAAAGCATGCACGGCCTGGGCCTGCCCGGGGGTGGCAGTCTTGCCGGTACCGATCGCCCATACAGGCTCGTAGGCCACCACCGCCTTGGCCAGGGCTTCCACGCCGGCGGCATTGATCACTGCGTCGAGCTGGCGCCCCACCACCTGCTCGGTAATGTTGCCTTCGCGCTCGGCCAGGGTCTCGCCCACGCACAGGATGGGGATCAAACCCGCCGCCTGGGCCGCCATGAACTTCTTCGCCACGGTCTCGTCGGACTCGCCGTACAGGCTGCGCCGCTCGGAATGGCCGACGATGGCGTAGGTGCAGCCAAAATCCTTCAGCATCGAGGTGGACACTTCGCCGGTGAAAGCGCCCTTGGCGTGCTCGCTCACGTTCTGAGCACCCCAGGCCAGGGTAGTTCCACTCAGCTCGGCCTGCAGCTGCGCCAGGTAGGGAAAAGGTGCGCAAACCGCAACGCCGGCGCCTTGCAGCCCATTCAGCGCTGCCTTCAATGCTCCCAGCAGGGCCTGGTTTTCCGCCAGGCTGCCATGCATCTTCCAGTTTCCGGCCACGAGTTTGCGACGCATCCTCTACCCCGCTAAAAAGCTCGCTATATTAAAGCAGGGCCGAAGTACGGTCAATGACAGAAGTTGAGGAACTTTCCGGGAGAAGAGCCTTAGCCGTCGCTCAAATCGAGGTACTTCTGGATGCGACGTTCGGCAATCAGGCGATCGATGCGCCATTCGTCCAGAAGCGCCAGCGCCATCTCGAAAGACTTGAGCTTGAGCGTGAACAGCTGGTTCAGTTCGAAAGCGGATTCGCTTTCCAACGCCTTGCACAGCGCCCACAGCACGGTCGCATCAGCGCTCTCCGGATCGCGCTTGATGAACTTGGCGATGTTCCTGACGGCATTGGCCATTTTATGAATCTCCGCTTCGCTGATACATGACAGCAAGCGGGTATCATACCTTTGCGCCGGCACCCAAAAATGACAGTTTAATGACATTTTGGACGCATGGTACTTTTTACAGCCAGGGCAGGAGCCATATCAGCCAAACCGCCCGGTGATGTAATCCTCGGTCTGCTTGATCTTGGGCTTCAGGAACAGCTGGTCGGTATCGCCCATCTCGATCAGTTCGCCCAGGTACATGAAGGCCGTGTAATCGGAAATCCGCGCCGCCTGCTGCATGTTGTGGGTCACGATGGCGATGGTGTACTCGTTCTTGAGTTCGTAGATGAGTTCCTCGATCTTGGCCGTGGAAATCGGATCCAGCGCGGATGTCGGCTCATCCAGCAGCACCACATCCGGCTTTACGGCAACGGCGCGCGCAATACAGAGGCGCTGCTGCTGGCCACCCGACAGGGAAAGACCATTCTGCTGCAGCTTGTCCTTGACCTCTTCCCACAACGCGGCCTTTTTCAGCGCCCACTCCACACGGTCGTCCATGGCCGACTTTGAAAGTCTTTCATACAGACGAACGCCGAAGGCGATGTTTTCGTAGATGGTCATGGGGAAAGGCGTCGGCTTCTGGAATACCATGCCGATCTTTGCGCGCACCAGGTTGACGTCCTGCTTCTTGTCCAGGAGGTTCTTGCCGTTGAACAGGATCTCGCCCTCCGCCCGCTGGCCTGGATAAAGGTCGTACATGCGGTTGAAGGTGCGCAGCAAGGTGGATTTGCCGCATCCGGAAGGGCCGATGAACGCGGTCACCTTGTTGCGGGCAATATCCATGTTGATATTGCTCAGCCCCTTGAAATCCCCGTAATAAAAACTCAGGTTACGGACCTGCAGCGCGGTTTCCTGGCTGCTGATTGTTGCTTGGTCTGACATGGTTTCTCCGTAAACGATCAGCGTTTGTCTTTTTGGCGGAAGACGACGCGAACGCCAATGTTGACCGCCAACACCAGGAAGGCAATCAGCAGCGCACCGCCCCAGGCCAGGCTGATCCAGTTGTCATAGGGGCTCAACGCGAACTGGAAAATCACCACCGGCAGGTTGCCCATGGGCTCCGACATGTTGGCGCTGAAAAACTGGTTGTTGAGCGCGGTAAACAGCAGAGGCGCAGTTTCGCCGGTGATTCGCGCCATGGCCAGCAACACGCCCGTCACCACGCCCGATTTGACCGCGCGCAGCGTCACCTTGAGCGACACCTGCCAGCGCGGCGCGCCGACCGCGAAAGCGGCCTCGCGCAGGCTGGTCTGCACCAGTTTCAGCATGTTCTCGGTAGTGCGCACGACCACCGGAATGGCGATTAGCGCCAGGGCCAGAGAACCCGCCCAGCCGGAAAACCCGCCCGTGGTCGCCACAAACAGGGCGTACACAAACAGGCCGATGACGATGGACGGCGCCGACAGCATGATGTCGGTCATGAAACGGGTGAACGAGGCGAACTTGGATATGCGCCCGTACTCGGCAAGATAGATTCCCGCCAGAATGCCGACCGGGGTCGCTATCAGCATCGAAAAAAGAAGGATGAGGCCGCTGCCGACGATGGCATTGCGCAGGCCGCCCCCCTCGGAACCCGGCGCCGGCGTGTCCTGGGTGAACAAATCCAGGCTCAGCGCAGCAAAGCCCTTGGAAAACAGCGTCCACAAAATCCACATCAGCCCGATCAGCCCGAGGCTCATCGCAACCATGGACAGGGCGATCCCGACCCGGTTGATCCAGACGCGGCGTGCGTAAAGACTGAACATGAATTACAAGCCCTCCGAACCCATGCTGCGGCTGATCAACCAGCGCGATATTGCCAGCACGATGAAAGTGATCACGAACAGGACCAGGCCCAGCGCAAACAGGGATGCGATGTGCAGGCCCGGATCCGCCTCACCGAATTCGTTGGCCAGGGTGGAGGCAATGGAGGTGCCGGGGGCGAACAGGCTGGGAATGATGCGGTTGGCGTTTCCGATCACGAAAGTGACCGCCATGGTTTCGCCCAGCGCGCGGCCCAGCCCCAGCATGATGCCGCCAATGACGCCGACGCGGGTGTAGGGCAGCACGATGTTGCGCAACACCTCCCAGGTGGTGCAGCCGATGCCGTAGGCCGACTCCTTCAGCACATCCGGCACGGTTTCGAACACGTCGCGCATGACCGAGGCGATGAAGGGAATCACCATCATCGACAACACCAGGCTGGCCGTGAGGATGCCGATGCCGATGGGGGGGCCGGAAAACCAACTGCCGATGATCGGCACATCACCGAGCAGGTATTGCAGGAGGGGCTGGATGTGTTCGGCAAACAGGGGGGCAAACACGAACAGGCCCCAGATGCCGTACACGATGGAGGGAATCCCCGCCAGCAGTTCGATCGCCGTACCCAGGGGGCGGCGCAGCCAAAGCGGGCATGTCTCGGTCAGAAAGAGCGCGATGCCGAAACTGATGGGTACCGCAATCAGCAACGCCAGCACAGATGTCACGACCGTGCCGTAGATGGCGGCAAGCGCACCATACTGGTCGTCCGGCACGCTCCAGACATTGGTCCACAGGAAGGCGGGGCCGAATTCTTCAAGACTGGGCCATGCTTCGATCGCGAGCGATACCAGTATGCCAACCAGGGTCGCCAGTACGACCAGCGCAAACAGTTGAGTGGTGTGATGGAAAAACCTGTCCTGCAGGCGGAATCGCGCAACTTGCTGGGCGTGCAGGTCGATTCCTGAGGATGCGCTGGGCTCGCTCACTATAGGGTGCCTATCGGTTGAATTCTTGTCTGTGGAAACGGCCGTTCGGGAAAACAGCCGCTTTCACAGAACGCCGGGGGCAGCATGCTGCCCCCGGCCAAACTACATCTCGGGTCGTAATTGTATTACTTGATCTTCTTCATTTCCGCTTCGACCATTTTGACCACATTGGGCGGCAGCGCCACGAAGCCAAGGTCTTCCGCCATCTTCTGGCCATTGTTCAGCGACCAGGTGAAGAAGTCCACTACAGCCTTTTGCTTGGCGGGATCGCTGCCTTTTTCATAGGCCAGCATGTAGGTGGCGGACGTGATGGGCCAGGCGTTCTTGTGGGTCTGGTCAAGCAGGTCCGGGGCCATGCCCTTCACCTTGAAATTGGCGCCGCTGGCGGCATCGGCCACCGCGTCCTGGTTCGGCACGATGAAATTGCCGGCCTTGTTCTTCAGGGCCACAAAACTCATGTTGTTCTTCATGGCGTCGGCAATGTCGACGTAGCCGATTGCACCGGCAATCTTCATCACGTTGGCAGCCACACCCGGGTTGCCCTTGCCGCCTACGGCATTCATGGGCCAGTTCACGGTATTGCCTGCGCCGACATCACGCTTGAAGGACACGGACTGCTTGGCCAGATAGTTGGTGAAGGCATACGTCGTGCCCGAGCCATCGGAGCGGTGGGAAATGGTAATGGCGGTGTTGGGCAGGCTCTTGCCAGGGTTCAGCCTGGCGATGGCGGGGTCGTTCCACTTGGTGAT
>DCVO01000120.1:5789-6014 GCA_002327405.1 Thiobacillus sp. UBA2186
TGGTAGTTGACCTTGTTGCCGGTGGCCTGCTGATAGGCTTCAGCCCATTTGGTATAAACGGCATAGGGAAAGGTGGCACCTGCGCCGGTGATGTCGGCAGCCAGCGCGCCGACCGAGAAAGCCAGACCGAAGGCGGCAGCCAGAACACGCTGGGCCAGTTTGTCATGAATACGCATGTGTAATCTCCAGTAGTGGTTAACGTTGCCGCACGGGCGACCTCGCCAT
>DCVO01000120.1:6059-6288 GCA_002327405.1 Thiobacillus sp. UBA2186
TGCGGGCCTGCGCCTCGGATGGCGACTCGACCATGACACGGATCAACGGTTCGGTGCCGGACGGGCGCAGCACGATGCGGCCTTCCTTGCCCATGTCGGCCTGGGCTTCGGCCTCGGCCTCAATCACGGGCTGCGCGCTGGAAAGGTTGATACGCTTCGCGACAGGCACGTTGATGAGTACCTGGGGATACAGCGTCAGGTCGGCCGAATACTCGGCCAGGCTGGCACC
>DCVO01000120.1:6363-7036 GCA_002327405.1 Thiobacillus sp. UBA2186
ACCTTGGCGCGGCCGAAAGGCAGCTCGAGGCGGCCGAGTGCATGCTCCATGCCCAGGTTGGTCATCAGCGTGCCTGCCACTCCGCCTTTCATGCTGCCGGTTTCGACACGATGGCGCGCGATGATGTAAACCAGCTGGTCCCCGTCGAAAATTCGGCCGTCGCGGTCGGCCATCATCAGGCNNNCGGTATGGGTGGCGCCGCATTCGGCATTGATGTTGAGGCCGTTGGGCTCGGCGCCGATACTGATGACTTCCGCGCCCAGTTCATGGAACACGTGCGGCGCGACATGGTAGGTGGCACCGTGGGCGCAATCCACCACGATGCGCAGGCCGCGCAAATCCTTGTCGAAAGGAAAGCAGCTTTTGCAGAACTCGATGTAGCGCGCNNGATGCGGCGCGCCCTCCCCAGTTCGGCGGACGGCGCGGTCTCGATGTCCCTGTCCAGCATGGCTTCGATCTGGTGCTCGATGGCGTCGGGCAGCTTCTGCCCGGCGCCGGAAAAGAACTTGATGCNNTGTGCGAAGCCGAGATCACCACCCCTGCCTGCAGCCGCAAGGCGCGGGTGAGATAGGCGATGCCGGGCGTGGGCAGCGGGCCGGTGAGGTTGACGTGCACGCCGGCTGCCGTGAAGCCTGCGGTCAGCGCGGATTCCAGCATGTAGCCGGAAATGCGC
>DCVO01000014.1 GCA_002327405.1 Thiobacillus sp. UBA2186
TTCTTGTGCTCGACCAGGCGCTTGGCGCGCTCGATCACCATTTCCGCCACCTGTGCGTGGCGGCTGGCGGGTTCGTCGAAGGTGGAGGCCACCACTTCGCCGCGCACCATGCGGCTCATTTCCGTCACTTCCTCGGGACGCTCGTCGATCAGCAGCACGATGAGTTCCACTTCGGGATGGTTGGAGGTGATGGCATGCGCGATGTGCTGCAGCATCACGGTCTTGCCGGATTTGGGGCTTGCCACCAGCAGGCCGCGCTGGCCCTTGCCGATGGGGGCAATGATGTCGATCACCCGACTGGTGACGTTTTCCTCGGCGCGGATGTCGCGCTCGAGCTTGAGCGGCTTGTCCGGGTGCAGCGGCGTCAGGTTCTCGAACAGGATCTTGTTCTTGGTCCCTTCCGGCGACTCCATATTGACCGTGTCCAGCTTGGTGATGGCGAAATAGCGCTCGCCGTCCTTGGGCGTGCGGATTTCGCCGTCGATGGTGTCGCCGGTATGCAGGTTGAAGCGGCGGATCTGCGAAGGCGAGACATAGATGTCGTCCGGACTCGCCAGATAGGAAGTATCCGGGGATCGCAGGAATCCGAAGCCGTCGGGCAGCACTTCCAGCACCCCGCTCCCGTAAATGCTTTCGCCCTTCTTCGCATGATTTTTCAGGATCGCGAACAGCAACTCCTGGCGGCGCATGCGGTTGGCGTTGTCGATGCCGTTGGCGGTGGCCATTTCCACCAGCTGGGTGACGTGGTACTGCTTGAGTTCGGAAAGATGCATGGATTAAGGCGGCGCGAGGCCGGAGAAAGAAAAACGATGGTTTGAGGAGCCCGCCCGCGAACGCGGGCGGCGAGATACATCTTGTTTTAAATAAGCCTAGTTGGGTTAGATGTTGCTGTCAACAAAAGCGGTCAGCTGGGACTTGGAGAGGGCGCCGACCTTGGTCGCCTCGACATTGCCGTTCTTGAAAATCATCAGGGTAGGGATGCCGCGAATGCCGTACTTGGGCGGGGTGGCCTGGTTTTCGTCGATGTTGAGCTTGCAGACCTTGAGCTTGCCGGCGTATTCCTTGGCCACTTCGTCCAGCACCGGGGAAATCATCTTGCACGGGCCGCACCACTCCGCCCAGTAATCCACCAGTACCGGCAACTGGGATTGCAGGACCTCCTGCTCGAAAGAAGCATCGGAGATGTAGTTAATGTGTTCGCTCATTGTGGAGAACTCCTGACGGGAAACGTTGACATGCCGAATCGCTGCGGCAACAGGGAAAGTTTAAGGTTCAATTTGGCAAAACCGGGATGTTGCCGCTATCCTACCTGAAAATTCATGAAAATTGGAAGCACCCGCCCGGCGGGCCGCTTTTCTGATCAAACAAGGCTGCCAACATGACCTATGTCGTAACCGAACCCTGCATCAAGTGCAAATATACCGACTGTGTGGATGTCTGCCCCGTGGACTGCTTCCGCGAGGGCGAGAATTTTCTGGTCATCGATCCCGACGAGTGCATCGACTGCACTTTGTGCGTGGCGGAGTGTCCGGTCGAAGCCATTTTCGCCGAGGACGACTGCCCGGCCGACCAGCGCCATTTCCTCGAAATCAACGCCGAACTGGCGAAAAAATGGAAGCCCATCATCGAAAGCAAGGATGCGCTGCCCGATGCCGACGACTGGGCCAAGGTGAAGGACAAGCTGCAGTACCTAGAGCGATAGGCCCCGTGGGAATCGAGCCGATTCCCCTCGCCGGCGCCCTCCTGCCCGAGTCCGTCGCCCGCAATATCCTAGCCCGTCACCGCGACCTCCTGCCCGACCTGTCGGGTTTGGTGCTTCTCGTTCCCAACCACCGCGCCGGGCAGGATTTCGCCCGCGCACTGGCGCGTGCAGCACAGTTGCCCGCTCTCATCCCCCCCCTCATAACCCCGCTCAAGGCCTGGGCCGAAAGCTATGCGGATGGCGCGTCCGAGCCGCAGTCTCAACGGCTTGCCCGGCTATATGGGGTGTTGCGGCGCGAAAACTGGCTAGGCACGGTTGACCGCTGGGCCCTGGCGGAGGAACTGTTGCAGCTGGCAGATGAATTATCCGCCGCGCGCCTGGGCGGGGAAATCGCCGGCCGCATCCGCGCCCTGCGCGGTGAACGCCTCAGTCGGGAAACGGCGCTCATCGAAGCCGTCTGGCAGGCGCTCAACACCGGCGGCAACGATCCGCAAGCGCGCTATGCGCGCGCACTCGATGCCCTGGCGAAGCAGGCCGCCGACGCCCCCCAACCGCTCTACGGCTATGCGCTCGGCCCGCTCACCGCGCTGGAAAGAAACTTCCTCGAACGCTATGCGAGCATCGCGCCAGTCTCCCTGTTCGAAGCCGCCGCGCCCGGCGGCGATGGCGTGGAGGCGGCGCTACATGCGGCCTGGCTCGTCCAGGAACCTCCGATAAAAAACAGGGCTGCCGAATTGGCTAGCGTCCACCCCGAATCGCCCTTGTGCAGCCGGATGCGACTCTGCCCCGCGCCGCATCTGGAGGCGGAAGCCCGCGCCGTCACCACCTGGGTTGCCGAGCAATTAAGCGCCGGTCGCCAGGCAATCGCATTGATCGCCATAGACCGCGAAAGCGCCCGCCGCGTACGCGCCCTGCTGGAACGCATGGACGTGCTGATATCGGACGAAACCGGCTGGACGCTGTCCACTACCGCCGCCGCCGCGGTCATCGACCGCTGGCTGGAATGCATGGCGCACGACTTCCCGCATGTGGAACTGCTCGACCTCCTGAAATCCCCCTTCGTGCTGGGCGAAGTTGCCGCTCGCCAGGACGCGGTGCTGGCGTTCGAACTGGCCATGCGCCGCCATGGCGTTTCGCAAGGCATGAATGAGTTGCGCCGCCTCGCCCGGCAGCACGTGCCTGACGCCCTGCCCTGGCTCGACATCCTCGCCGACGGTGCCCGCGCCTTTGCCAGATCGCGCGCCAGCCTGGGCACCTGGCTTGGCCGCCTGGAACAAAGCCTGGAGCAACTGCATACCCTGGAAGCGCTCAAGGCGGATGCCGCCGGCGCCAGCCTGCTGGATACCCTGGCCCAGCTGCGCCGCGAACTCGCTGCCGACCCGGAAAAATACAGCCTTGCCGAATGGAGGCGCTGGCTCAACCACGCGCTGGAAGGCGCGAGCTTCGTCGACCAGAGCGTATCCAGCCCTGTCGTGTTGACGTCCCTGCCCGCAGCGCGCGGCCGCACCTTCGAGGCCGTGGCCGTAATCGGCGCCGATGCCGCCAGGCTGCCGGGCGGGGCCGGGGCCGGATTGTTCAATCAGGCGACACGCGCGCAGCTGGGCCTGCCGACCTTTGCCGAACAGGCCCGGCAAAGCACGGAAGACCTGATTCCGCTGCTCGCGTCCGGGCCGGCGCTGCTGTCCTGGCAGGCATGGCACGAGGACGAGCCCAACCCCGCCTCGCCGCTCGTCATCCGCCTGCAGGCGCTGCACCAGGCAGCCTGGGGCTGTGCGCTGGAAACCCAAACCCCTGCCATGCCGCCGGCGCTGACGAGCGATCCGCCCCAAACCGCCCGCCAGCCGGCGCCTGCCGTGCCGCCCGCGCAATTGCCCGACCATTATTCGCCTTCCGCCTACCAGACCCTGCTCGACTGCCCATACCGCTTCTTTGCGCGCAGCGTGCTGGGCCTGCAGGAACTCGACGAAGCCGACGAGGCGCTCGACAAGAGCGACTATGGCACCGCCTTGCACGATATCCTCAAGCGCTTCCACGATGCCGGCCCGCCCCAGGATCGCGAGGCCGCCCTGGCCTTGCTGCAGGAACTCACCGAAACCGAGTTCGCCCAATTGCCCGCCTACACCGCCGCTGCCTGGCGTGCGCGCTGGGAAAGCGTCCAGCCCGCCTACATCGACGCCTGGCTCGCGCATGTCGAAGATGGCTGGCGCTACCAGTCCGGCGAAACCGATTTCGAAACCCGGCACGCGGTGGCCGGGCTCGGCGAAGTGCGGCTGCACGGCCGCGTCGACCGCATCGACCGCAAGGGCGAAGCGCTGCGCGTCATCGACTACAAGACAAGAAGCCCGCGCGTTTTGAAAAACGCGGCAGCCGATCCCGCAGAAAATGTCCAGCTGCCTTTTTATGCCTGGCTGGCCCAAGCCGAGGCCGTCTTCCTGCCCATCGACGACGAAGCCGTGACGCCGATCAGCCTGGATGGCGAAGCCGATGTCGAAGCCATCAGCTTGCGCCTCCCTCAACTACTGGAGGCGATCGCTGCGGGCGCACCGCTGCCGGCCAACGGCGTAGAGGCGGTCTGCCGGTACTGCGAGGCGCGGGGCCTGTGCCGCAAGGGGACATGGGATGAGTAAACCCCTGGATATTGTCGCCGCCCTCGACCCGCGTGCTTCCTGCGTGGTAGAAGCCTGCGCCGGCAGCGGCAAGACCTGGCTCTTGGTGTCGCGCATGATCCGTCTCTTGCTGGCGGGTGCCGAGCCCTCGGAACTCCTGGCCATCACCTTCACGCGCAAGGCGGCGCAGGAAATGACAAACCGCCTCAACGAATGGCTGCAGGAACTGGCGCTGAAAAGCGACGACGAGGTACGCGAGTTCCTGCGCGAACGCAAAGTGCCGCAGACCGAGATCGAAGCCTTGCTGCCGCGCGCGCGCGGCCTGCTGGAGACCGTGCTGACCGCAACGCCCGGGCCCACCATCACCACCTTCCACGGCTGGTTCATGGACCTCCTGAAAAGCGCGCCGCTGGAAGCGGGGCTGCCCTGGGGCGCGCCGCTTTTGGAGCGCGAAAGCCAGCTGCAGCGTGAAGTCTGGGAAGCGCTGGCCGATGACTGGGCAAGCCAGCCCGAGTCGCCGCTCGGCATGGCGCTGGCAGCATTGCTGAACGACTGCGGCCAGGCGAATCTGGAAACCCTGCTCTTTCACTTCCTGCAGCGCCGCGCCGAATGGTGGGCCTACACCGAGGGGCAGGACGATCCCGCGGCTTTTGCGCTTGGCAAGCTGCGCGCAAGCTTGCAGTTCGACCCGGAACGGCATCCGGTCGCCGATTTCCGGGCCGACGAATCCATGGTCGCGCGGATCAAGCGCGTGGGCGAGGCGCTGGAGAAAGGCTCGAAAACGGAGCGCGAACGCGCAGCGCAGATTCTGCAAAGCCTTTGCCTCGGCCCTGAAGAGGCGCACGCCGCGCTGATGAAATACCTGATGACGGCCGGCGTGCGGCGCAAGACCCAGGCCACCAAAGACTTGCAAAAAACCCTCGGTTCCGGGCTCGATGCCTATCTGCGCGATCTCGATGCCATCGAAGGCGCACTGGAACGCATCAGCAACCACCTCGCCGAAATCCGCGCCTGGCAGCTCAACCGCCATGGCCTGCTGCTAGGCCATGCGCTACTGCAGGCATACCAGGATGCCAAGGCCCGGCAAGGCGTGATCGACTTTGCCGACGCCGAATGGCTGGCATGCCGGTTGCTGGCGAACGAGGAATACGCGCCGATGCTGGCGCTGAAGCTCGATGCGCGCTATCGCCATTTATTGCTTGACGAGTTCCAGGATACCAACCCCCTGCAGTGGCAGGGACTGTCTGCCTGGCTGGCGGAAAGCCGCGCCGCCGACGCCGACATGACGGTATTCATGGTGGGCGATCCCAAGCAGGCCATCTACCGTTTCCGCCGCGGCGAGGCGCGCGTGTTCGATGCGGCCGCCGGATTCCTGCAGGCCAACTTCAAGGCCGTGCGCTTCACGCAGAACATGACGCGCCGGCTGGCGCCCGCGCTGGTGCAAGCCGTCAACCCGGTATTCGCGGGCCAGGACGGATTCGAGGCACACGGCCACGCACCCCAGAACGAAACCCTCGCGGGCGCCGCGCGCTGCCTGACCGTGGCCGCGCAAAGACCCGTGGCCGAAGACTCGGGTGAACTGCGCAACCCGCTCACCGATGCCCTGCCCGAAGCGCAAGACAAGGCCGTGCACCTGGAGGCGGAACAGTTCGCCCGCGTCCTGCGCGACGAAATCCTCGGGCGCTGGCAGCTCAAGAACAAGCACGGTGCGCATGCCGCGCGGCCTGGCGATGTGCTCGCGCTGGTGCGCAGGCGCACCCACCTGCAGCTTTACGAACGCGCGCTGGAGCAGGCCGGCATTCCCTTCATCACTTCGCGCCGCGGCGGCCTGCTGCACGCCCTGGAAGCGCAGGATCTGATCGCGCTGCTGGAAACCCTGGCGACCCCGCATGCCGATCTCAAGCTCGCGCATACGCTGAAAAGTCCGCTGTTCTCGTGCAGCGACGAAGAGCTGCTGCGATTGAGCGCGCGGGAAGGCGCACACTGGTGGGGACGGCTGGAGAATCTGGCCGCGCTTCCCGGGTGTCCCGCCCGCCTGGCACGCGCCTGGCAGCTGCTGCATGGCTGGCGCGCGCGCATCGGCGCGCTGCCGGTGCACGACCTGCTCGACCGCATTTATTTCGAGGGCGATGTCGAGGCACGCTATGCCGCGGCCGCGCCGGCCGCGATGCAGCCGCAGATCGCCGCCAACCTGCGTGCCTTCATGCAGCTTGCGCTGACCCAGGACGGCGGGCGCTATCCCACGCTGGCCGGCTTCATCCGCGAGCTGAAAAACCTGGTCGACGACGTCGATGCCGCGCCCGGCGAAGGCATCGCGGCAGACGGCGAAAACGCCGTGCGGTTGTTGACCATACACGGCGCCAAGGGATTGGAAGCACCCATCGTCTGGCTGTTGGGCGGCAGCGACCACCGTCAGGGCGAAACCTACCATGTGCTTTCGCCCTGGCCGCCGACGGCAAGCCGGCCGCAGCATTTTTCGCTGTTCGGCAAGAAGGAGGAGCGCGGCGCCTTCAGGCGGGAATGGTTCGAAGAAGAAGAGCGGCTTGCCGAACGCGAAGCCGCCAATCTGCTGTATGTCGCATTGACCCGCGCGCAACAGGGGCTCATTGTCAGCGGCGATGCAAACAGGAACGAATGGCTCGAACGCATTGCCGGCGCCTGGAAAGAAGGCGGCCATCCTGCCGACCTGCCGGCCTGCGTTCAATCCGGCATGCCGCCGCCACCCGCGGCGCTTCCCCGCATCCACGCCCCCGCCGTCGGCCAGCGCATCGCCGTTGCGCAAAAAAGCGCGGCGGCGGCGGCGGGCGAATTGTTTCACGCCTGCCTCGAGCACCATGCACCGCCAGGCCTTGCATGCGACCTGACGGCGCTGGCCGCGCGGCTGGGATTGGACATGAAAACATTCGGCGCCATCGATCGGGACGCGCGCGCGCTGATCTCAAAGCCCGAGTTGGCCCGCTATTTCGACCCTTCGCATTACCGGCGCGCACGCAACGAACTGGCTGTTCTCGACCGCGATGGAAACTTGCAGCGCTTCGACCGTCTGGTGGAGCTCGAAGACGCCGTCTGGATACTCGACTACAAAACCGGGGAAGAAAGCGCGGGTTTGTCCGACGCGGAATTGCTGACAAGGCATGGCCCCCAGCTTGCCCGCTATGCCGAAGCCGTTATCCCGCTTTATCCCGGCACGCCGGTTCGCACCGCCCTGCTGCTGCCTTCCGGCCGCCTGATCGCCTGCCGGGTCTGAACGATGACAATCAAGGAAAAACCTTTTTCCGAACCCTGCGAGCGCAACAAGGCCCCCATCCTTGCGATCCTGCGCGAAGTGTTCAGCCAGCCCGCGCGCATCCTTGAAATCGGCTCTGGCACCGGCCAGCATGCGGTGCATTTCGGTGCGGAGCTTCCGCACCTGATCTGGCAGACCAGCGACCTGGCGGCCAATCATCCCGGCATCCGGGCCTGGCTGGATGAAGCGAAGCTGCCCAATGTGCTGGCACCCGTCGCGCTGGATGTCGGCGGCTCTTGGCCCGGCCGAACGTATGACGGCATTTTTACCGCCAATACGCTGCATATCGTGTCCTGGGACCTGGCGCAAAAGCTCATCGCAGGCGCCGCCAGGCTGCTGGAAAGGAATGGATGCCTGGTTATTTACGGCCCCTTCAACTATGGCGGCAACTTCACTTCCGACAGCAATGCCCGCTTCGATGAGTGGCTTAAAAACCGCGATCCCCTCTCGGGCATTCGCGATTTCGAGGCGGTGGAGAAATGCGCGGAAACCAGCGGCCTGCATCTGGCGGCCGATCACGCCATGCCTGCCAACAATCGGCTGCTGGTTTTTGTAAAAAAATGAGCTTGGCAGCGCGGGGTTCTGGGCTATAAAAATTATATGAAGATCAGTGACCTCATTCCGCGCTGGGGCAGCCATCTGCACCCGCCGCTGGCAGGCAAGCACTACCACATGCAGCTGCCGCTGCGCGACGCTGCCCGCGTCGAAGCCCTGCAAATCATGTATCCGGACTGCTCGGAAGAAGAGATATTGTCCGACCTGCTGCATGCCGCGCTGGACGAACTGGAGGTCGCCATGCCTTACGTGCCGGGAAAGCGCATCATCGCTGAAGACGACCAGGGCGACCCCATCTACGAAGACCTTGGCCCAACGCCGCGCTTCTACAGCCTGAGCCACGAACTCATGCGCAAGCTGGCTGGAAAAAAACCCAATGGAGGGAAGTAAAATAGCAGCTTTGGATTTCACAAGCTGCCGCCATGCCCGTTAACCTTGCCGCCCCCGATCCCGCCTCGCTTCATCCCGTCGCGGGCGTAAGCCTCGGCATCGCTTCCGCCGGCATCAAGAAGCCCGGCCGCCGCGACATCACCCTGATCGAACTTGCAGCCGGCTCGAAAGTGGCGGGCGTGTTCACGCAAAACCGCTTCTGCGCCGCGCCCGTGACGGTGTGCAGGCAGCACCTTGAAAGCGGCAGCATCCGCGCGCTGGTCATCAACACCGGCAACGCCAATGCCGGCACCGGCGAGGAGGGCATCCGGCGCGCACGGCAAACCTGCGCCGCCGTGGCAAAAATGTTCGGCATCGCCGCCGAGCAGGTGCTGCCGTTTTCCACCGGCGTGATCCTGGAACCGCTGCCCGTCGACAAGATCCTGCCCGCGCTGCCGGCGGCGAAAACCGATCTTTCGGCCAGCCACTGGAGCGAAGCGGCGCATGCCATCATGACCACCGATATCGTGGCCAAGGCGGCTTCCGTGCAAACCCGGATCGGCGGCAGAACCGTGACCGTGACGGGAATCGCCAAAGGCTCGGGCATGATCCACCCCAACATGGCCACCATGCTCGGCTATGTCGCCACCGATGCCGCCGTTTCGCAGGCCGTGCTGAGTCAAATGGTGAAGGAAGTCGCCGACGTATCGTTCAACTGCGTGACCGTGGACGGCGACACCTCGACCAACGACAGCTTCATCCTCATCGCCACCGGCCAGGCCGGCAATGCGGAAATCGCTGACGCCGCTTCCGCCGACTGCGCCGCGCTGAAAGCCGCCCTGTCCGAAGTATCGATCAAGCTCGCGCAGGCCATGGCGCGCGACGGCGAAGGCGCCACCAAGTTCATGACCGTGCAGATCGAGCGGGGCCGCGACCATGCGGAGTGCAAGCAAATTGCTTATGCCATCGCACGTTCGCCGCTGGTGAAAACCGCATTCTTCGCCTCCGACCCCAACCTCGGCCGCATTCTCGCCGCCATCGGCTACGCGGGGGTGATGGACTTGGACGTCAATGCGATCCAGGTCTATCTCGGCGAGGTGCTGGTGGCGGAGAAGGGCGGGCGCGCGGCGAGCTACACCGAGGCGCAGGGCGCGGCGGTGATGAAGGAAGCCGAGATCACCATCCGTGTCATCCTCAACCGCGGCGATGCGAATGCCACGGTATGGACCTGTGATTTTTCCTATGACTATGTGAAGATCAACGCGGAATACAGAACATGACTTCTCACAAAGCGGACAAGAGGACGGGAGGAAAAACAAAACCTCTTGTCCTCATGTCCTCCTTGTTCAAGGTTTTTAATGCATGAGCTCACTTGAAATCCTGCTGCCTCGCATCGAGCGCCTCCTGGACCGCCTCGAAGGCACGTCTGCGTCCGCCGTCGACTGGAAAAAAACCCACGCCGCGCGCTGGATCGCTGAATCCCGCCGCCTCGCCCCGATCGCGCGGCCGCACCGCATCGAGGCCAGGCATCTGCTCAACATCGACGAGCAGAAACAGAAAATCGACGCCAACACGCGCCAGTTCGTGGCCGGCAAGCCCGCCAACAACGTGCTGCTCACCGGCGCGCGCGGCACCGGCAAGTCCTCGCTGGTAAAAGCCATGCTGGCCAAGTACGCCGGCAAGGGCCTGCGCCTGGTGGAACTCGACAAGGCGGGGCTTACCCATCTGCCCGAGCTGTTCGATCTGTTGCCGCAGGAACCGCAGCGCTTCATCCTGTTCTGCGACGACCTCTCGTTCACCTCCGACGAGCCCGGCTATCCGGCGCTGAAGGCGGCGCTCGACGGCTCGCTCGCCACCCCTGGCGACAATGTGCTGATCTACGCCACCAGCAACCGCCGCCACCTGATGCCCGAATACATGGCGGAAAACGAGTCCGCGCATCCAGCGCTTTGGGACGAGTTTCGGCGTAGCCAAAACGAGGAGGCGAGGCACGTGGGCGGCGAAGTGCATCCGGGCGAGGCCACCGAGGAAAAGATTTCGCTGTCCGAACGCTTCGGGCTGTGGATCAGTTTCTATCCCATGGACCAGGACGAATATCTTTCCATCGCCGCGCACTGGGCCAGGGAATTGGGCGCCCGCGACTGCCAATCGGAAGCCTTCACCCGCGCCGCGCTGCAGTGGAGCCTGGGGCGAGGGGCACGCTCCGGCCGCACCGCCTGGCAATTCGCAAAAGACTGGGCGGGGCAGGGCAAATGACAGGGGTCGGGAGTCAGGGGTCGGGAGTCAGGGGCGACGAGGAAATCATCGAGGTGGTGGCCGCCGTGCTGACCCGCCCCGACGGCGAAGTCATGCTGGCCTCGCGCCCGGCCGACAAGATTTATGCCGGCTACTGGGAGTTCCCCGGCGGCAAGGTGGAAGCGGGCGAATCGCTGGAACACGCGCTCGCCCGCGAACTGAAGGAGGAGCTCGGCATCGAGGCCGTGCGCGCCACGCGCTGGATCACCAAGGTGTTCGCCTATCCGCACGCCACGGTGCGGCTGAATTTCTTCCGCGTCTGGGACTGGCAGGGCGAACCGCATCCGCACGAAGGCCAGACCCTTGCCTGGGACAATCCGGCGGCGCATTCGGTGGAACCATTGCTGCCGGCGAATTTTCCCATTCTCAAGGCGCTGCAGTTGCCGCCGGTGTATGGCATCAGCCACGCCAGGACACTGGGGCGCGAGAAGTTTCTTGAACGCCTGGACGCCGCACTGCAAAACGGCCTGCGCCTGATCCAGGTGCGCGACAAGGACCTGGCCGAAACCGAGCGCCTGCACCTTGCCCGCGATATCGTCCGGCGTGCCAGGCCCTATGGCGCGCGCGTGCTGGTCAACGGCCCGGTTGAGCTCGCCAGGGCCGCGGAAGCCGACGGCGTGCACCTGGACAGCGGTGCGCTGATGCAATGCGCCGCGCGCCCCGACTGCGCCGAGACTGGTCCATTTCTGGTCGGCGCCTCCTGCCACAATGCCGAAGAGCTTGCACATGCCGCCGACATCGCCGACTTCGCCATGCTCTCGCCGGTGCTGCCCACGGAAAGCCACCCCGGCGAGCCTACCCTGGGCTGGAAGACTTTCGCGCGGCTTGCTGCGCAAAGCCCCATTCCGGTCTATGCCCTGGGAGGCGTCACCCGCGCCGATCTGGACACCGCGCGCAGCCATGATGCGCACGGCATCGCCATGCTGAGAGGAGCCTGGACTTGATCCTGGAAACCTCAGTTGACCGCTCTTCACCTCTGGGAACGCATTATGTTGCTTAAGCTTTTCCGCTTCGCTTATCGCCATACATTGGGTGGGCACGCCCAACTGAGGTTTCCAGGATGAAACGCCTCATCGTACCCATCCTGATCATCGTCGCGCTGGCCATGCTTGCGCTGTGGGGGGCATGGCAGAAAGCGCCCAAGCTGGAAGCGCAAGCCATCGCCTGTGCGGATCCGGTGGCGGGCTGTGCCTTCATGCACGACGGCATGCCCGCCACCCTGCGTTTTTCCGCCCAGCCGGAAGCGCTCAAGTCCTTCGTGCTTTCGATCGCCGGCCCGAACCTGCGCAAAGCCTCGGCTTCCTTCCAGATGGTCGGCATGGACATGGGTTTCAACCGCTATGACCTGCGCCGGGACGCCGAAGGCAACTGGACCGCACAGGTCACCCTGCCGGTATGCACGGTAAGCCGCGTGGACTGGGTCGCGGAACTCACGCTTGATGGCCGGCTCTATACCCTGCCCTTCAACACGCGCTGACCCCGGCCTGTCATTGGATTGTCATACTCCGGCTTATAATGGATCAGCTCCAGGAGAATAGAGATGCCCACTGAACACACCTTCAAGCAATTTGACATGGACTTGGAAAGCATTCGCGCCAATGTCCTGAAAATGGGCGGCTTGGTGGAAGAGCAGATCACCCGTTCCGTCGAAGCCCTGACCAGCGGCAACCTGACCCTGGCGGACGATGTCATCGCCCAGGACCACAGCGTCAATGCGCTTGAGGTTCAGATCGACGAGGACGTCGCCCACGTCATCGCGCGGCGCGCGCCGACCGCTTCCGACCTGCGCATGCTCATGATGGTGGTGAAGACCATTACCGACCTCGAGCGCATCGGCGACGAGGCCGCCAAGATCGCGCGCATGGCCAAGTTCATTCATCAAAGCGAGCGCCTGTCGCTGCCGCGCTTCAACGAAGTCAAATACATGTCCACCGTCGTGCTGGACATGCTGAGAAAGGCGCTCGACGGCTTCGCCCGCCTGGACGCCAGCAACGCGGCTGCGGTTGCGCGCCAGGACGACGAGGTGGACGAAGAATTCCGCCTCAACCTGCGCCACCTCATCACCTTCATGATGGAGGACCCGCGCACCATCTCGGTATCCATCGACATTTTATTCGCCGCAAAAGCCATCGAGCGCATGGGCGATCACGCCAAGAACATGTCGGAGTATGTGGTCTACATGGTCAAGGGCAAGGATGTGCGCCATACCTCGCCTGAAGAGATGGAAAAGGAATTGCTGTAGTAGCTTCGGTTATGCACAAAACAAACGGGCTCAAATGAGCCCGTTCGTTCGGCCTGCTGCTTTATTTCGACGGCGGCACGTAACCAGCAACCTGATCGGCGCCGGGACCGAAGAAGTACTGCTCCATCTGCGCCATCAGGTATTTGCGCGCCTGCGGATCGGCCAGGCTCAGGCGGTTTTCGTTGATGAGCATGGTCTGGTGGCGGGTCCAGGCGGCCCAGGCTTCCTTGGACACGTTTTCGAAAATCCGCTTGCCGAGCTCTCCGGGCACGGGGGGAAAAGCCAGGCCTTCGGCCTCGCGGCCGAGTTTCACGCAATGCACCATGCGGGTCATGTTCTGCTCCTGAAATCAAACAATTGTGGAATGGCTCAATTATAAGCCCAGGCTTTTTTCGATGCGCCGGGCGAATACCGCCATTTCCTTGGCGGCCTGGATATCGCCCTTGGCCTGGGCAACCTCGATGCCCTTGCGGTAAGCCTCCAGCGCGGCCCGGGCATCGCCCGCGTCGTTGAGCGCACGCCCCAGCAGCTTCCAGGCGGCCGAATACCTGGAATCGTGCTCAACGGCTTTTTGCAAATGCGGCACCGCCCTGGCGGCTTCGCCCGCGCCGAGATAGGCGTTGCCGAGCGAAAAGCGCAGCAAGGCATTGTCCTTGCCGGCCGCCAGCATTTTTTCGAAGTTTTCGATGGCGGGGGTCATCAGCTTTTCCAGAAGCGCGGGGTAAACAGCACGAACACGGTAAAAAGCTCCAACCGCCCCAGCAGCATGGTGGCGATCAGTACCCAGGTCTGGAAATCCGTGAGCCCGGCGTAATTTGAAGCCGGCCCAACCTCGTTCAATCCGGGGCCGGCGTTGCTGGCACAGGCGAGCGCCGCGGATATTGCACTCACAAAATCCAGGCCGCTGGCGACCAGAACGAAAGTGGTTCCCAGCACGGTGGCCAGGTAGAACATGACGAAAACCTGAACCGCAAAAACAACCTGGTTGGACACGACCATGCTGCCGACCTTGACCGGCAAAACAGCCTGCGGATGCAACTGCCGCTCAAGCTCACGCGCCCCCTGCTTGAACATCAGCAGGGTACGGATCATTTTGATGCCTCCGCCAGTGGAGCCTGAACTGGCAGTGATCGTGGCCAGAAACAACATCCATAACGGCACGAAAATCGGCCACTGGCCAAAGTCGGTGCTGGCATAACCACTGGCCACGCCGATGGTGACCATGTTGAAGCTGACATAGCGCAAGGCACTAAAAAAATCGGGGTAAGTTTGCGACCAGACCAGATACGCACTAGCCCCAAGTATGCTGAAGCTTAACAACAAGAGCATGGCCCTGAATTCAACGTCTTTGAGGTAGGGTTTGAAGCTCCTGCCATGCAAAGCCAGGAAGTGCGAGGCAAAGTTGATGGCTGCCAGTATCTGGAAAACCGTCAGCGTCACCTCTATGGCTACGGAATCGTAGTGTCCGATGCTCGCGTCTCGAGTGGAAAATCCGCCCAGCGACATTGCCGAAAAAGAATGGCATACGGCGTCGAACCAGCGCATGCCTGCAAGATGCAGAGAAACTACGCAAGCCAAAGTAATGATTGCGTAAATCAGCCAGAGCGCCTTGGCCGTGTCGGCAATGCGCGGCGTGAGCTTGCTGTCCTTCATGGGGCCGGGCGTTTCCGCCTTGAACATCTGCCGCCCGCCCACCCCCAGCAGCGGCAGGATGGCAACCGCCAGCACGATGATCCCCATGCCGCCCATCCACTGCAGCATATGCCGCCAGAGGTTGATCGATTCCGGCATGGCGTCGAGGCCCGACATGACCGTCGCGCCGGTCGTGGTCATGGCGGAAACGGTTTCGAAATAGGCGTCAGTAAACGAAATTCCTGGAAAGTAGTTCAGGAAAGGCAATGCAGCAAAGGCGGGGAGCACTGCCCATACCAAAGCCACCAATAAGAAACCATCCCGGATTTGCAGTTCGCGCCTTTTATGCCGGGTTGCAAGCCACATGAAGAGGCCGGCGCCGAATGTAATGAAAAAGGCCTTGTCGTATGCAAGCTGGGCGGTGTCATCAAAATGATAGGCGGCGGCGACCGGAACCAACAGGGCGAAAGCGAAGATCACCACAACCAGTCCCAGCACATGTACAACGGGAAATATGCGGTTCATAGGAACCCGAAACCGACCTGGAAGAGTTTTTCCACCTTGGCAATGATGCGTTTGTTGAGGACGAAAATGATCACATGGTCTTCCGCCTCGATCAGGGTGTCGTGGTGCGCAATGACGACTTCCTCGCCGCGGATGATGGCGCCGATGCTGGCGCCTTCGGGCAGCTTGATCTCCTCGATGCGGCGGCCGACCACCTTGGAGGTCCTGGCGTCGCCGTGCACGACAACCTCCAGCGCCTCGGCCGCGCCTCGGCGGAGGGAGTGCACGACCGCCATGTCGCCGCGGCGGATTCTGGAAAGCAGCGGACCGACGGTGGCCTGCGCCGGCGAGACGGCGATGTCGATCTCGCCGCCCTGGACCAGATCGACGTAGGATGCGCGGTTGATCAGCGCCAGGACCCGGTGCGCGCCCATGCGCTTGGCGAGCAGCGCGNNCCTCGTCGTCGTTGGTGAGCGCGCAGAAAATATCCATGTCCTGGACGTTTTCCTGGTCGAGCAATTCCTCGTCGGTGGCCTCGCCCTGCAGCACCAGGGTGCGGTTCAGCTCCGAGCCTAGCTGGGCGCAGCGCTGCTTGTTGTGGTCGATGATCTTGACTTCGTAGTCGCGTTCCAGCGCTGCCGCCAGCCGCCTGCCGATATTGCCGCCGCCCGCGATCATGACTTTCTTGACCGGGCGGTCTATGCGGCGCAATTCGCGCATCACCGGCTGAATGTCCTCTTTTTTGGCGAGGAAGAACACTTCATCGCCCGGCTCGATGACGGTATGGCCCTCGGGCACGATGCCGCGATCCCTGCGGAAAATCGCCGCGACCCGGCAATCCAGGTCGGGCATGTGCTTTCGAATCACCTGCAGTTCGTGTCCGACCAGCGGTCCGCCGTGATAGGCACGCACCGCCACCAGGCGCACGCGGCCATCGGCAAAATCGAGCACCTGCAACGCCTCGGGATGCTCGACCAGGCGGTGCAGATAATGGGTGATTTCCTGCTCCGGGCTGATGGTATGGTCGACGGCGAAGTGCCTGCGCGCGAGGGTTTCCCCGTCATCCTCGTCCTGGGCGACATAATCCGGCGAACGCAGGCGCGCAACGCGCGTAGGCACATTGAATTCGCTCGCGCACAGCTTGCAGGCAACCAGGTTGGTCTCGTCGCTTTGGGTGACCGCAACCACCATGTCCGCATCCTCCACCCCCGCCTTTTTCAGTACCGAAGGATGGGCTGCGTGTCCCTGCACGGTGCGCAGGTCGAAGCGGTCCTGCAGCAGAGCGAGCCGCTCGCGGTCCATGTCGACGACAGTGAGATCGTTGTTCTCTGCGACCAGGCTTGCCGCCAGGGTGCCGCCGACCTGGCCGGCGCCCAGGATGATGATTTTCATTTGTTGGTTAAGGGAGAAGGGGGAAGGGGGATCAGGGGAGGAGCGGACTGTGGCCGCGATTTTGGAAAAAGGCGCGAAGCCCTTTCCCTGAATCCTGACCCCTGAATCCTGACCCCTCGCATCAAAGATCCTCGTCCAGCCGTTTCCCGTGCCGGATGTTGAGCTGCTTCAGCTTGCGGTAAAGGTGGGTGCGCTCGAGCCCGGCCTTGTCGGCCACCCGGGTCATGCTGCCGCCCTCTTTCTGGATGAGCTGCTCGAAATACAGGCGCTCGAATATGTCGCGCGCTTCCCGCAATGGCGCATCCATGGGGATCATCTGCCCGATGGAGGGGCTCGCCGCCTGCTTCAGCGGCGCCACCACGCGGCTCACGTCCTCGCTGTCGATCTCGTCGGACAGGGCGGCGATCGCCAGCGTGCGCACGATGTTGTTGAGCTGCGGCAGATTGCCGGGCCAGTCGAAATGGCGCAACTGGTTGAGCGCGGCAATGCTGAACTTGCGCGCCGGACACTCGCCGCTTTCGATCAGTTGCGTGAGCATGAAATTGGCGATGTCGGGAACGTCCTCGCGGTGCTCTCTGAGCGGCGGGATATGCACGCTCACGGTGGACACCCTGTAATACAGGCGCGCGTCGAATTCGTTTGACGCGATCAATTCATCCATGCTGCGGCTGGTCGCGCACACCAGTCTTGCCGTGCTGCCATTGAGCTTGTCGATCAGCAGCGACAGGCCCTTCTGCTCCAGCTTGTTGAGTTCGCACAGCTCGGGCAGATAGAGCGTGCCGTTTTCGACCTTCTCGGCCAGTTCGGAGGGGGAGGCCACCAGCTGGCCGCGTTCGGTGATCTCCACCCACGGCATGTTGGCCGGATGCAAGAACCGCGCGCACAGGTCGAAGCCGCTGCCCGGCTCGCCCGACAGCAGCACCGGGTGGGTGTGGCCGGCGATCTGGATCAGGCGCTTTTTCAGGTCCTGCACCACCTGGCTCTTGCCCAGGGCGGAAAGCTCGAAGGAAGGCGCACGGCGCGGCGCGTCGGCTTTCTTGATGGCCTTGGTCACGGTGGCCAGGAGCTTGGCCAGGGCAATGGGTTTTTCCAGGAAATCCACCGCGCCGAGCTTGGTCGCCTCGACCGCGGTATCGATGGTGGCGTGGCCGGACATCATCACCACCGGCATGGTGAGCTGGCCGCTGGCCGCCCATTCCTTCAGCAGCGTGACGCCGTCGGTATCCGGCATCCAGATGTCGAGCAGCACCAGGTCGGG
>DCVO01000163.1:0-2722 GCA_002327405.1 Thiobacillus sp. UBA2186
CCGAATACTGGTGGCCAGGGGCAGAATCGAACTGCCGACACGCGTATTTTCAATCCGCTGCTCTACCAACTGAGCTACCTGGCCACGTTGTCTTTCGACAAAAAGAATGACCGGCAAGGCCGGTCGCAAGGCGCGTATTTAACCTTTAATTTGCCTTCCGGTCAAGCAGCAGTCATCAGCACTGCAGGCCGTTCGTGACGCACACATAGCGCTTGGCAACGGACACGGCGACCCAGATCCAGAACAGCAGGAAAAATGCCACAAAAGGGATGTGCGCATCGATGACGAAGCGCGGCGTGATGAAGCGCACGGCGCGGATGACCGGCGAGGTGATGGTCTTGAGGATGCCGTAGAACATGTTCTGTTCGCGCTTGGGGCCGGCGAGCATGGCCAGCAGGCCCTGTCCCAGCAGGGAATAGCCCGCGATTTCGACGAGCAGGCGCACGATGGAAAGGATGAGTATTTCTGTTTGTGCCATGTCTTCTCCGTAGTTTGCCTATTGTAACTTGCCCTGGAAGGCGGCCTGGCCGAAAATCAGGCTCCCATTCCACGCAAAGACAAAAAATGAACTACGACCAATGGCGCTGGGAGGCGCGTGCCTGGCTGATGGAGATGCTGGGGCGCAAGCCGGCGGCAGTCAGCGCCTACGAGCAGGCTTATGCGGCGGCGCCGGGCAACATGCGGCTCGCGCATCTGATCGGCTTCATGTATGCGCAGATGGACGATTTCGCCAAGGCGGAGAGCTGGCTCATGCGCGTATGCGAGCGCGATCCGAACAACGGCGATGCCTGGTTCAATCTCGGCTTCGTGCACGACAAGGCGCGCGCCTGGCAAAAGGCGATCGATGCTTTCGAGAAATCGGTAGCATTGGTGCCGAACCAGGACCGTGCCTGGTATGGCATGGGCATGGCCTATGCGCATCTCGGCAAACATGCCGAAGCGGCCAGGGCGCTGGAGGAGGCCGCGCGCCTGCAGCCCATGAACGGCCACGCCTGGTATGCGCTGGGCATGGCCTACCATCACTTGCACGACCCCGATCAGGTGAAACGCACCGCCGAACAGCTGGCGCAATTCGACCCGCAGCGGGCCAAGGTGTTCATCCGCGAAACCGGGCGCCCGGACCTGCATTATCTGGTCGAGCATATCGGCTGAATCGGCGACAACCACAAACAACAAGGCCCGCATTTCGCGGGCCTTGTTGTTTGTGCTCCCCTGCGGAGCAGGGGAGCGGCGGACACACCACTCAGGTTGCCTGGGTGCTGATGTCGCCTTCCAGGTTGGGGTAGCGAACGTGGTCGACCAGCTCCTGAACTTCCTGCGATGGCGCCGGGGAGATCAGCGAACCGATGATCACGCCCAGGAAGCCGACCGGGATGCCGAAGACGCCGGCCGCGATGGGTGCGATGCCCCACCACTGGTTGGCCGCCACACCGCCGAAGAAGTCGTAGGTGATGACCATGTAGTAGATGCAGATGGCGAGACCGGCCAGCATGCCCAGGATGGCGCCGAGCTTGTTGGCGCGCTTCCAGAACACGCCCAGCACCAGGGCCGGGAAGAAGGCCGAGGCCGCCAGCGAGAACGCCGCACCCACCAGGAACAGGATGTTGCCCGGCTTGAGCGATGCGGTGTACGCAGCGATCGCGGCCACCACCAGCAGCAGCGTCTTGGCTACCGTCAGGCGGCGCACCGTGGTGGCGTGCGGGTCGAGCATCTTGTAGTACACGTCGTGCGACAGCGCGTTGGCGATNNTCCGGCGTGGCCAGCACGATGAGGTCGCCGCCGATGGTGATTTCGGCCAGTTGCACGATGCCGTCGGCATTGATGTCGGCGATCTTCATCAGGGTCGCATCCACCGCTGCCCAGTTGGAAACCCAGGCAGGCAGGGCGGCAAAGCTGGAGCCGACGAGGTTGGAATACACCTCGAACTTGGCCAGCACGGCCAGCGCCGGTGCGGTGAAGTACAGCAGGAAGATGAAGAATATCGACCAGAATACCGATTTGCGCGCCTCGCGCACCGAGGGGGTGGTGTAGTAGCGCATNNTCGTCCTCGGCCTTGGCGGCGGCGATTTCTTCCGCCGTGGCGCCCGGATTTTCCTTCAGCAGCTTTTTCTCGGCGCCCTTGCCGGCAAAAGCGGTGGCGTGCGCGGAAACCGCGCCGGTCTTGGCCTTGTGGCCGTCAGCGGCTTTTTTCCAGTTGGCCTTGAGGTCGTCGACGGTGGCTGCGAAGTCGGCCGGGTCGCCGGCGGCGGCACGCTCGGCGGCGAGGAAGGCATCGCCCTGGCCGGCAGCCACGGCGGCATCGAGCGCGGCGATCTTGCCTTCGAGCTCAGTCTGCCTGGCCTGGTGCGCGGCACGGGCCGAGGCTTCGGCTGCGCCCTTCACGGAGGCGGGATCGTTGAGTTCGTTTTCCAGCGCGGTCACCTCCTGCAGCGCCTTGCCATAGGCGATCTGCGGGATGGGGTTGCCGGTGTGGGAAACCGACAGCCAGACCACGGGGATCATGTAGGCGACGATCAGGANNGGAAGGAGCACACCAGGATGCCGCCGAGGCCGAGCCACACGCCGTACTGGAACTCGATCCCGGTGAAGCGGGCGGTAATGATGCCCACGCCGTAGATTTGCGCCACCACGTACACGAAGGAAGCCAGGATGGCCGCGACCACGCCGATCAGGCGCGGGATGTTGCCGCCGTAACGGGCACCGAGGAAGTCCGGAATGGTGA
>DCVO01000163.1:2735-45796 GCA_002327405.1 Thiobacillus sp. UBA2186
CATAGCCGGCGAGGTACAGGGTACCCGCCATGCCGATGAAGGAGGCGGCCGACATCCAGTCCGCGCCCGTGGCCATGCCGTTGAAGATCGCGGGCACGCGCCGTCCGGCGACGTAGTACTCCGCCACGTCGGCGGTTTTCGACATGATGCCGATGCCCGCGTACAGGGCGATGGTGGCGAACAGGAAGAGGTAGCCGATGATGCGGTTGGGTACACCCATCTGTTCGAGGATGGCCAGCACGATGACGAAGGCGATGAAGCCGCCGGTATAGAAGGTGTAGTACTTCTTCAGCTGGCTGAAGAATTGGGATTGGGTCAGTGCGCTCATGTCAGTCCTCCCCTTCGTGGACGCCGTAATCCTTGTCCATCTGGTTCATGCTGCGGGCGTAATACCAGATGACCAGGACATAAATGACGAGTGCACCCTGTGCGCCCATGTAAAAGCCCAGGGGAAAGCCAAGGATGACGATTTCGTTGAGTTCTCGCGCGAAGTAAATTGCCACGAACGTGGCGACGAACCAGATGGCAAGGAGAATGGCCGTAAGACGCAGGTTCTTGGACCAGTACTCCCGATGCTTGTCGGTAAGTTGCATGGTTCCTCCGTGATGTTGAGGGGTTAGTCTTCTAATTAATGCGCAGCCGGCTGGCATGCACCGCGCAAGTTTGCGCCCCTGCACCAAAAAGGACAAACAGCTTATTAGAAGCTGCTGATAATTATTGTCCCAGCCATTTGCGCGCATGCGTCAGGCTTTCCATTTCTTTAAGGGTATGGATGTGCTGGCGGGCGGCAGCCTCCAGCAGAATCAGCCAAAGCTGGGCGGTGGCTGCGGCATCGGCCACCGCGCTGTGACGCGCATAGTTCTCGATGGAAAGGGCGCCCAACCAGTCGTCCAGGGAACGGCACTCGCTGGCCAGGCGAGGAAACAGCAAAGGCGCGATCACTGCGGCATCCAGCCAGCGCCCGGGAAAATTCCAGCCCAGTTCCTTTCGCATGGCGACTTCCAGGGCGGTGCGGTCGAAGCCGGCGTGGAAAGCGACAAAGACCCCGCCCGCGGCGAATTCGGCGAAATCCAGCAGGGCGTCCGTGGCGGCCATGCCGGAGAGCTGCTGGCTGTGGGTGAGGCCGTGTATCAGAATGTTTTCGTGCGAAGTGACCGCTGACTGCTGCAGGCTCGCCTCGAAACTCGCATTCAACCGGATCTGCCCGTTGCGGATTTCCACGGCACCGATGGACAAAAGCGGATCGGCATGGGGATCGAGTCCGCCGGTTTCGACATCCACGACGACCCAGCGCAAGTCGGCAAGCGCAGCATTGACGCCGTTTTTGGGTGCGGATTTGAGCGCGGCCAGCCGCCGGGTTTCCGCCTCGGGCAGTTCGATGCGCGGTTTGCGTGAGAAGGGCCAGATCACCGCGTTTCCTAGCGTTCGTAATCCAGTGCCAGGCGCGCTTGCAGCTTGCGTGCCTGGCGGAAAGCTTCCTTGAGGATGCGGCGATCCAGCACCGACAGCGTGTCCGGATTCAGGTAGTTGTCCGGGGCCAGGCCCTGGCGCTCATGTTCGTGCTGGTGGCGCAGACGCAAGAGCTGGATGAAATGGAAAGCCTGCACCCAACTGACGATTTCTTCAGCCGGAATGCGCAAGGCCTGGCCTGCCTGTTTCAGGCGCTGCGCAGTACCGGTGGCGGTCTGCCCGCTAGCCAGCGCGAAAATGCGTGCGCCGTCCACGAAAGGCATGGAGCCGTTCAGTTTCAGGTCCAGGGTGTGCGGGTGCTTTTCGTCTTCTGACAGCACGAAATCCCGCACCAGGCCCAGCGGCGGCACATTGCGCAGCGCATTTTGCGTCATCTGCTTGAGGAAGCGCGGGTTGCCCTGGACTTTCGCCGTCAGCCAGGATCGCAGATCCGCAGCGAGCGCCTGCTCGCCGTACAGCGGACGAAAGTCGAAAAAGATGCTGGCGTTGAGCAGCTCATCCGGGCCGCCGGAATCGATCCAGCGCGAAAACTGGGCGCGCCATTCGTCTGCGGTCAGGCACCACTTGGGGTTGCTTGCCATGACGAGGCCCTTGCACAGCGGAAAACCGCAGGCGTCCAGGCCCTGGTTGATGCGGCGCGCCATGTCGACGAGCCTTTCGCGCGCCGCCTCGGTTTTTGCTTCCGGCGGCCCCGAAAAGATCAGCGCATTGTCCTGGTCGGTGGCGAGCGTCTGCTCCATGCGGCCTTCGGAGCCCAGCGCCATCCAGCACCAGTGCGTGTCGGACAGCCCGGCTGCGGCGGCTTCCAGGTCGATGAGGCGGCGGGTGAGGTGGTCGTTCAGGGTGGCGATCAGTTCGGTGAGCGTTTCCGCCTCCATGCCCTGCGCCAGCAGGCTGTGCGCCAATGCGGCGATGTCGCGGCCTGCGAGCTTGAGCGCGTCGATGTCTGCGGCATTGGCGATGGCATTGGTGATGCCCTGCACGCTCATGCGCTTGATCGCGAACAAGTCCTTTTCCGAAATCACGCCGGCAAGTTTGCCATCCGCCACCAGCAACAGGTGGTGGATGCCGTGGCGCGCCATGGTCAGCAGCGCCTCGCGCGCCGTGGCGCCGGCCGGCAGGTTGATGGGCTCGGACGTCATGACTTTTTCGATCGGCGTGTCCATGGCCAGGCCGGGCAGGGTTACGCGCGACAGCACGTCTTTCAGGGTGAGGATGCCGAGCGGGCGGCGGTCATCGTCGGTCACCGCCACCGAGCCTACGCGCGCATCGTGCATGGCCTGCAAAGCCGCGCTGAGCGGCGTGCCGCCCGTCACGCTGACCGGGGTGCGGGCGCAAACCGAGGCCAGGCTGCGTTCCAGCCGCGTGTCCTCGTCCTGGCGCAGGGCGTATTCCGACTGCACCGCTTTTTGCGACTGCTCCAGCAGGCTGGCGATGCGGCGCGTGCAAAAGTCGCGGAACACCGCGCTTTGTTCCAGCAAGGCGTGGAAATCCTCGGCTGCCAGCAGGTAGCAAAAGCTGTCCCCTGCGGCGCGGAACTGGTTGGCGACCGCACGCCCCGCCAGCAGGGCGCCGAGCGGGAAGCATTCGCCTGCCAGCAACTTGATCACGCTGTCCTCCGCCGCGCCGCCGGCCTCCACCGAGCCCTGTTTCACCACGTAAAACCACTCCGGCACGCCGGCGTCCGGTTCCAGCACCGTCGCGCCCGCCGGGAAATAGGCCAGTTGCAGGCGGCTCGCCATCCACTCCACCTGTGACGGATCCATCGCGGAAAATGGCGCGTGGCGGCGAAGGTCCTGAACGGTGGCGGCCAGCAGTGAGGGGGCGATTGCGGTCGTTGTCATGCCGATAGGCTAGCGCGCGGCGGGGAAAATTCAAAACCGGCGGATAGGTCTCGACGGGTGTTCGCCAATATATGTTTATTGTTATATGTGGTTAAACCCGGCGCGGGAAATTCCCGTTAAGAAAATACAAGGCTGTGCGGAGCGGCCGTCGCGATAAAACCAATGACAGTCAAGAGCATACAAGAGCATAAATGTGAAAGTGCAAACAGGCGCTGGCAACAGTGCCACCAGGCGGTCCGGGCGTATCGTCCGTGCCGGTTTCATTGCCGTAACGGTACTGATTGCCGGCATTTCCCTGTTTGCCGTGCTGGCGCTGCACCAGGCGCGCACGGCGCTGGACAGGATCGTCTACAACGAGCAACTGGCCATGGAGCTGCAGTTCCGCATGATGCAGGCTGCACGCGAACGCTCGGTCGAGATCTATCACGTCGCCACCAGCGAAGATCCGTTCGTCCGCGACGAGCACATACTGCGCTTCGGTGAGCTGGGCGGCCGCTTCGGCAGCGCGCGCGGCGAACTGCTCATGCTTGATCTGGACCCGCAATCCCGGGCGCTGCTGCAGGAGCAGGGCCGACAGGCGACGATCAGCATGGCGCTGCTGGAGGAAGTGATCGTGCTGGCGATGGACGAGCGGCGCGACGATGCAGTCCACCTGCTCGTCAACAAGGCCATCCCGGCACAGGAAGCCATGATGGCCACCATCAACACCCTGCTGGAACGCCAGATTGCCGAGAGCCATCGCAAGGCCGAAGCACTGCAGCAACTGCATAGCCTGTCGGTCCTGCTGCTCGCGGTTGCCGGCATTGCCGCCTTGTTGCTGGCGGTTGCGATCGCACGCTATGTGCGGCTCGGCATGGATGGGCTGGTCGGCGAATTGTCAGGCGCCGCGCACGACCTTCAGGAAACCAACAGGCGGCTGGAATACCAAAGACTGGCCACGGACCAGCACAACATCGTCAGCATCGCGGACCCCCGCGGCGATATCGTCTACGCCAACGACAAGTTCTGCGAGATCAGCCAGTACAGCCGCGGGGAGCTGATCGGGCGAAACCACCGCCTGCTGAAATCGGGCGTGCATCCGGACGATTTGTACAAGGACATGTGGAGCACCATAGCGCGCGGCCGCATCTGGAAGGGCGAACTGTGCAACCGCAGGAAGGACGGCGGTTTTTACTGGGTCTCCACCACCATCGTACCTTTCCTTGACGATGGCGGCCGGCCGTATCAATACGTCTCCATCCGCACCGACATCACCGATATCAAGGAGGCTCAGCAGGTGTTGCAGCGCGGCCGCAACGAACTGGAACGGCTCGTGCAGGAGCGGACTTCCGAACTCGCCGAGCGCGAAGACCTGCTGCGCAGCATCACCAGCTTTGCGCACGATGCGGTCGTCATGATCGATCCCGGAGGCAAGGTCACATTCTGGAATCCCGCGGCGGAGAAGATTTTCGGATATGCCCAAACCGAGATGCTGGGGCGCAAGCTGCACGAAGTGCTGATGCCGGATCGAGGGCTGGAGGAATTCCGCGGCGGCTTTGCGGCATTCAGCCAGTCAGGCGGCGGCCGGTTCATGGGGAAAACCGTCGAACTGACGGCGCGGCGCAAGGACGGCGAGGAGATATTCGTCGAAATTTCGCTGTCGGCGGTCAAGGCCAGGGGCGGCTGGCATGCCGTCGGTATCGCCAGGGACATTACCGCCCGCAAGCAGGCGGAGCGGCAACTGGAGTTCCTGGCCACGACCGACCCGTTGACGGGGGCAAGCAACCGCCGGCGCTTCGACGGGGTGCTGCACGTGGAAATCGCGCGCAGCCGGCGCTATGGCGTGCCCCTGTCGCTGATCATTTTCGACATCGACTACTTCAAGCGCGTCAACGACAGTCTCGGCCACCCGGTGGGCGACCGGGTGCTGATTCAGCTCGTCGAACTGGTCTCCGCCAACATCCGCGAGACGGACATGTTTGCCAGGCTGGGCGGCGAAGAGTTCGCAGTGCTGGCGCCCAACTGCGACGCGAACTGCGCCCGCCAGTTTGCGGAAAAGCTGCGCAGGGTGGTGGAGGCGCATGCGTTCCCGGACGTGGACAGACTTACTTGCAGCTTCGGCGTGGCCGAGTATCGCGACGCCGAAGACGAGCATGCGCTGATCAAGCGTGCGGACGAGGCGCTGTACTGCGCCAAGGGCGAGGGACGGAACCGGGTGGGCGTCGCCGGCTCCATGGGGTGATTGCGCCGGGGCGGCGCCCCGATGCGATCGGCCGTGGCGCTTACGCACCCGTGGCGGCCTTGTCGAGCCCGGCCTCGGTATCGGGCGCATCGTCGTCCTCGGTTGCGCTCGAAGGCACGAACGGCTTGTCGCCGTCCAGCTGGCATCTGGCGGCAGACCATTCCCCCGCCAGTTCGCCGAAGGCCAGGCAGGCCGGGCTCTTGTACGCGCCCTTGCGGCAGATCAGGGTGATGGTATGCCGCGGCAGTCCCGGCTGCAGCGGCACGGAGTGCAGCCCGTGCTGAGAGTGGGCAATGGTTTCCGGGAGGATGGTGGCAAGCCGCCCCCTGCGCACCATTTCGATGATCACGCTGAGCGAGGTGGCCTCCATGACGATGCGCGGCGTGATGCCCTGCTCGAGGCAATACTGGTCGATGTGGCGGCGCAAGGCATAGTCCTGGTGGAACAGCACCAGGGGCTCCTGCTCCAGCACTTCCCCGTTCAGCGGCCGGGTCTGCCCCGCGAGGGGGTGCCCCTTGCCCACGGCCAGGTTGAGCGACTCGATGAACATGATGTGGGTGTCGATTTCATCCGAAAACACCGTAGACGAAGGCGCGCTGCCGAAGGCGATGCCGATGTCGACCTTGTCGTCGGCCAGCGCGGCTTCGATGTCGCTCTGCGGCATTTCCAGGGTGCTGACGGTAATGCCGGGGTAGCGGCCGTTGAACTGGTCCAGCAACGGGGTGGCGAGATAATCCGAGATCGGCGTCATGCCCAGGCGCAGCGAACCGCGGCTCAGGTCGTGCAATTCGTAAATCGCCCGGCTTCCTGCATTCAGCTCGACCAGGGCGCGCCGGGCATGCTGCAAATAGACTTCGCCGGCTGCGGTCAGGCGCACATTTCGTCCCGTGCGATCCAGCAGTTGCGCCTCGAGCAGATCTTCCAGTTGTTTGATTTGCTGGGACAGCGTCGGCTGGGAAACGTACAGCGCTTCGGCTGCGCGAGTGAAGCTCTGATGCTCGGCAACCGCCATCAGATAGCGCAAAGAGCGCGGGAAAATCAGGTTTCTATCCATAGCCGATCCCTATAGAACTCATCGGAATTTAGTCTTGGAAAACCATAGTCGCATGATACATAGTTACGCACAACAGCGGCCCGGACGGTTTGCCAGAGCGGGACGCAAAGCGCTTGAGCGCCTCACGCCGCTGGTAATACGCCAAGATGATTGGGGTGTGCAGGGTTTAGTGTATTCGGAAATGTTGATTGGCTGGAGGCCGCGGTCACTTCGCCGCCGGTATCGTTTGCCTGTCATGACGCTTCCGGCCGCCGGCGCCCTGGTTGGTCGAATTGTCCATTAGTTGAGTGCGAAATTAGGAGGAAGTCATTATGCATATTGAACCTGGTATTGTTGACGGAGCCAAAATGGCGCTGGGCTCCGCTACGGCGGTCACCGTGTTGGGTTATACGGCCAAGCTGGCCTGGGACGCGATCAAGCGCGACGGCATCGTTCCTCTGGGCGTTCGCAGCCTGATCGCGGCGATCATGGTGTTCTGCTTTTTCGAGGTGTTCCCGCACGCCCCGGTTGGCGTGTCGGAAGTGCACCTGATTCTGGGCTCGACGCTGTTCCTGATGTTCGGCGCGGCGCCCGCTGCAATCGGTCTGGCGCTCGGCTTGCTGACCCAGGGCCTCTTCTTTGCGCCTGCGGATCTGCCGCAATACGGCATGAATGTGACCACCCTCCTGGTGCCGTTGCTGGCTGTCAGCGCGCTGGCTCGCCGCATTATCCCGGCCAATACCGCCTACAAGGATGTGAAATATGCCCAGTGCCTGGCGCTGTCGACCGCCTACCAGGGCGGCGTGGTTGCCTGGGTCGCCTTCTGGGCGATTTATGGCCAGGGCGCGGGTGCCGCCAACCTTGCCGAAGTCGGCACCTTCGGCGTTGCCTACATGGCGGTGATCATCCTTGAGCCCTTGATCGACCTGGCCGTGCTTGCCGCCGCGAAAGCGTTGCATCGTCTTGACGGCAGCATGATGTTCCACTCCCGTCTGTTCAAGGCCGCCGCCTGATCGCGCTCGAAGTCTCCGGGTTCGCCCGGGGGCTTCCTGCGGCGGTCGCCGCAAAAAATTAGTTAGGCTCGGCCTGGTGCAGACAGGGACCGGCAAGCATATGCAAGGAAGGTTGTAGATGAACAAAGTAGAAATGAAAGAGGCCATTCTCGAGGCCAAATTCGAAAAGGGGCTGAAGTGGGCCGACATCGCCAATGCCGCAGGCATGGCGCCCGAGTTCATTTGTTCGGCATGCCTGGGCATGAACCACCTGGAAAAGCCGCAGGCGGATGCGGTGGCCAAGGCCCTCGGACTGGGGGCGGAAGTCTCGGTCGCCCTGCAGCGTTTCCCGACCAAAAGCTGGGACAAGACCATCCCGACCGACCCGCTGATCTATCGCTGGTACGAGATGCTCAACGTGTACGGCGAAACGGTCAAGGAAATGATCAACGAGAAATTCGGCGACGGCATCATGAGCGCGATCGATTTCAAGATGAACATCGACCGGCAGCCGGACCCGAACGGCGACCGTGTCCTGGTCACCATCAGCGGCAAGTTTTTGCCCTACAAATCCTGGTGACGCCGGGTTTGTCGCGGCAGCGGGCGCTGCGATCGCGGTGCCGGCAGTGCGGATATCCCGAAAATGTCGGCGCGGTGGAAATTGGAGGCTGCCGGCAAGCGTGAAACAAGTGTCCTCAATCCGGCATTGCCTCCATTGCCGGTTGTTGTAGTGTTGCCGCCTCTTCATGGGGCGGCTTTTTTTTCGGCAGGCCGGAATCCGGCAAGAAGATCATACCCACTGCGAGAGCTTGACGATGCCCGCCCGTGATCCGCACCGCTTCATCAACGAACTCGACGAAGAGGCGCTCGGCCGCCTGGTTGCCCGTCTTGAAAGCCGCGCCAAGGACGCCGTTTTCGCCAGGCTGTTTGAAAAATATGTGCAACGGCTGGCGCTGCCACCGGGTGTCCGGGTGTTCGAGGTCGGCTGCGGCACGGGCGCGACGCTGCGCATGCTGGCGCGGCGCAGCGATTTTGCGGGGGTGGCATGCGGCGTCGACCAGAGCCCCCATTTCATCGAGGCGGCAAACAGGTTTGCCCAGGCGGAAAACATCGGCGACCGGGCTGTCTTCCGGACCGGCGATGCGCACGGCCTGGATATCCCCGCGGCCTCGTTCGACGTGGTGATCGCCCACACCTTGATCAGTCATGTCACCGAGCCGGCCAAAGTCCTGAAAGAAATGGCGCGCGTCGTGCGGCCCGGCGGCATGGTGGTGGTTTTCGACGGCGACTATTCGTCGCTGACCTATGCCTACCCGGACCACGATTTCGGCCAGCGAATGGACAGGGCGCTGGCGACGGCCACGTTCAACAATCCGCTCATCATGCGCGATCTGCCGCGGCTGTTGCCCGAACACGGCCTCACCCTGCTTGACGCCTGGGGCGACGCGGTGGCCGAAATCGGCAGGGGCAGCTACTTCAAGTCGTTCGCCGAGACCTACGTGCCCTACGTCAAGCGCGCGGAGATGCTGCCCGATCAGGCGGTCGACCGGTGGCTAGACGACCAGTGCCGGGCCATGGAAAACGGGACGTTTTTCGCGGCCTGCAACTATTACACCTACCTGGCTCGCAAGGCATGACACGAGCTTTGCGCACTTTTCAGGTGCGTGGGGCGCAGCAACTGCCGTCATGGGGCGCCATGGGCTCGAAGCGTGATGGCTGTTTTCGCGCAAGCACGATGAATCGGCGGGCTGCGGCAAGGGTTTTTTTGCCGCGTTGGCTCTCGGGTGCGGCGCGCAAACCACTGTCGCACGGGCGTTTGCGCAAATATGACAATGATGCCGGGAGACAAGAAACGAGACTTTTTCTTGTATAGCCAAGCCCTATGGAACTCATCGAAATTATGTCTTGGAAATCCATAAGCGATTCCGTCATAGTTCGTCGCATCAAAGGCTTGATCGGCTCTAAGTGCAAACTGCACGACGGCTCGCAGTAAAGACGCCAAGTCGTTGATGCTTCGGAGTTAAAAGAAGCAAACCTGCATTTTCGTAAATATTGATTGAGCATTGCGCGCAACCCGGCTTGTTCGTAATCCAAATGAGGAGTCAAAAAACCATGTCATCGTCAACCAGAGAAGAGGTGCTCCGACATCTCGAAACGACCCCGCTTCTGCAGCCGGCGCTGCACAAGCAGACCCATGCCCCGGCCCCCACCGAAATCGACCATACCCTCTTCAGGGCCTATACGAGGACGCCGCACGACGTCGGCGGCGAGGCGGACATTCCCCTTCAGTACCACGAAAAGGAAGAGGAAGTCTGGGAGCTGAACACCTTCGCCACCTGCGAATGCCTGGCATGGCGCGGCGTGTGGACTGCCGAAGAGCGTCGCCGCAAGCAGAACGTCGACGTCGGCCAGACGGTGTATCTGGGCATGCCCTACTACGGCCGCTGGCTGATGACCGCCGCCCGCATCCTGGTCGACAAGCAGTACTGCACGCTGACCGAGCTGCACAACAAGATCGTCGAACTGAGAGAGCGTGTCGCGTCCGGCAAGGGGCTGGGCGAGTACGTTCCCGCCAAGACCAAGTAAATCAAGAGGTGAAAAGCGATGAGTAACAAGCCACATTGGGACAGAACCCACCACGCCAAGATGGCCACCGGCATCGGCGATCCCCAGTGCTTCAAGGGCATGGCCGGCCAGCCCAAGTTCAAGGAGGGCGACCGTGTCCGCATCAAGGACCTGCCCGACCTGTTCTACACCCGCACCATGACCTACACCCGCGGTGCGGCGGGCACCATCGTCAGGCTCGTTTACGAGAGTCCTGCGGCTGAAGACGAGGCGTTCGGCAACGAGGATCACGTGGAGTGGTTCTACAGCATCGTGTTCGCACAGAAGGATCTTTGGCCCGAATACAGCGGCACCTTCGGAAATGACACCCTGGAGACCGAGATTCCAGAGCGTTATCTCGAAAAAGCCTGACTCGGCTCACCGACGTTATTGAAATAAAGGAAATACAGATGTCAGCAGATCACGACCACGATCACAAACCCGCTCCCATGGTGGACGAGGTCAGCGATTTCGAGATCCTCGAAATGGCTGTGCGCGAACTGGCTATCGAAAAAGGCCTGTTCTCCGCCGAAGACCACCGCGTCTGGAAGGAATACGTCCACACCCTCGGCCCGTTGCCGGCGGCGCGCCTGGTGGCAAAGGCCTGGCTCGACCCCGAGTACAAGAAGCTTTGCATGGAAGACGGCGTCGAGGCCAGCAAGGCCGTCGGCGTCAACTGGGTGACCAGCCCGCCGACCCAGTTCGGCACCCCCAGCGACTACTGCAACCTGCGCGTGCTGGCTGACACTCCGACCCTGAAGCATGTGGTGGTGTGCACCCTGTGCTCGTGCTATCCGCGCCCGATCCTGGGCCAGTCGCCCGAGTGGTACCGCACCCCCAACTATCGCCGCCGCCTGGTGCGCTGGCCGCGCCAAGTGCTGGCCGAATTCGGCCTGCAGCTGCCGCCGGAGGTGTCGATCCGCGTCGCCGACTCCAACCAGAAGACCCGCTACATCGTGATGCCGGAGCGTCCCGCGGGTACCGAAGGCTGGACCGAAGACCAGCTGGCGGAAATCGTGACCCGCGATTGCCTCATCGGCGTGGCGGTGCCCAAGCCCGGCATCACCTCGAACGCCAAGCGGCCGGTGATCAAGGCGAACCGCCCGGTGCACCACGACCATTAAGCAACGAACTGGAAGTCAGCAAGGAGTGAGCCATGGGCATACTTGAAAACAGCGATCTCGAAGCAGGCGGCGGATGGCAGGGCACGGATGTGACCCCCATCGGCGTGCTTGAGGAAGTCCGCAGCCGCGGACGGGTGTGGGAAGACCTGGCGGCGCAATACGGTGTCACCAATCCCGACCCGCCGTGGAAGATCGACCTGGAAGCGACCTGCGACATGCTCGCGGCCGATTCCTGCGTCAAGCCTTACGACCAGGTCGAGCCCGGCTCATGCGCCTTGCCTTCGCTCGAGCGCCGCGCCGAAGAGGATGACCTCTCCGACACGATCTATGCGGACGTCCCTTTTCCCGAGCGGCAGCTGCTGGCGCTGGCGCATTCGATGCTCAAGCGCGGGTTCTTTACCGAGGATGAACTCGCCCGCCACATGGAAGAAGTGGAGCGGCGGCTGAAGAGCGTTTAAAGAAGGTGTCGCCGGCCGATTCTTACCGTGAATCGGCCGGGCGGCGGGTGGCGGCATCAGCCCAAAAGGCGGGCCGAGCCTGTCGACGAACCTTGACTGGCATATCGAATCGAACAAAACGGCGTTGCGCGCATTGTCGGCGCGCAAGGCTTGGGTTGGGCCGAACACCGGCCCTTGGCATAACTAGAGAAGCTGCATCGTGCAGGTGCGATGGCCGCCTGGGCAGTTTGTGAGGAGTCAATAGATGTCTATACGTGGTACCGAAATCAAGATTGAGGGGCTTTCGCAGCGTTATCCCTCGCGCAAAGTCCCTACCTTCAACCGCGTTGACCTGATATCTCCGCCGGGCGAGGCGCTGGCGATCATCGGCCGTTCCGGCTGCGGCAAGTCCACGCTCCTGCATATCCTGGCCGGGCTTACCAAGGGGACCGAGGGCAGGGTGCTGCTGAACGGCACCGAAGTGACGGGCCCGTCGCCACGCTGGGTCATGATGTTCCAGGCGCCGCATCTCTATCCCTGGATGACGGTCACGGAAAACGTCGGCGTGGGCCTGACCTTCGCGCGCTGGGGCAAGAAGGAAATCGCGGAGCGCGTGACCGAGGCGATTCGCCTGGTCGAGCTGCAGGACTTCGCCCAGGCCAACGTGCAGGATCTCTCCGGCGGCCAGCAGCAGCGCGTCGCGCTCGCCCGCTCCCTGGTCATGGAGCCCGAACTGCTCCTGCTGGACGAGCCGTTCTCCGCCCTGGACGCCTTTACCCGCGCGGCCCTGCAAAAGGACGTGCGCGCCATTTCAAAGCGCCTCGGCTTCAACATCGTCATCGTGACCCACGACATCGACGAGGCCGTGATCATGGCCGACCGCGCGGTGATCATGGCGGGGTCCCCGGGCGATATCGTGCACGAACTGGACGTCGATCTGCCCGACCCGCGCGACCGTACCGATCCCGAAGTGCAGAAGTTGCGCGCGCGCCTGATGGCCACCTTCCAGGAAGCGGCCAATTACAAGAAACCGGAAGTTTCCCTGGCGGGGGCCGGCCGCTGATCGCCGTCGAACAGGATTGCTCAAAGCCTTGCTAGCGGGCGGAGCGTAAACAGGTCGGGAGACCGACTCTATAACTTTGGAGACCGAGAATGACGAAATATCTAGACGAAGGGCATGACCAACCCCGTGCGTTGGTCCATGTCGACGGATGTTCCTGCGGTACCTGCGGCAAATCCGGGTCGGTGGACCCCCGCCTGCAGCAGATGATGCCGACCAACCCCGACATTGCCGACGGCATGGAGGATCCCAATCTGGCCCTGAACTACGATCCTCTCTTCGCCAGCGCGCTCGGTTCCGGTGTCAGCCGCCGCGACCTGCTGAAGATGGCCGGCATTGCCGCGATGGGCGGCATGTTGTCTTCCGCCTCCACGATGGCGGCGCAGAAAAAAGCGGACGGCAAGAAGTTCGCCAAGCCCTTCGACCCGGTGGTGAAGATCGGCTACATCCCGATTACCGACGCGGCCACCCTGCTGGTTGCGCACGAAATGGGCTTTTTCAAGAAGCAGGGCATCGAGTCCGAGCCGCCGACCCTGATCCGCGGCTGGTCGCCGCTGGTGGAGGCCTTTTCGGCACAGCGCTTCAACCTCACGCACCTCCTGATTCCGGTGCCGATCTACATGCGCTACAACAACAAGTTCCCGGTCAAGATCACGGCCTGGAACCACACCAACGGCTCCGGCATGATCGTGAGCAAGAAGGCGAATATCAAGTCGGTCAAGGATCTCGGCGGCAAGCAGTTCGCCGTGCCCTACTGGTATTCGATCCACAACATCATCTCCCAGAAGATGATGCGCGAGGCCGGCCTGACTCCGGTGATCCGTCCGCAGGACGCCAAGCTCGCGCCCAACGAAGTCAACCTGCTGGTGCTGAACCCGCCGGACATGCCGCCCGCCCTCGCCGCCGGCCAGATCGACGGCTACTGCGTGGCCGAGCCGTTCAACGCCCTGGGCGAACTCAAGGCCGGCGGCGAGATGCTGCGCTTCACCGGCGACGTGTGGAGGGGCCATCCCTGCTGCGTGGTCTGCATGCACGAGGACGATGCCATGGATCCTGCGCGTGCGCAGTGGGCGCAGGGCATCCACAACGCCATCGTCGAGGCCCAGCTCTATCTCGGCGCCAACCGCAAGGCCATGGCGCAGATGCTGTCCAAGGACGGCAAGAAGTACCTGCCGTTCCCGGCCGAGGTGGTCGAGCGTGCCATGATGTTCTACGACGTTGCCGACTATGCGCAGCCGGCCGCCATCAAGCATCCGGAATGGGAGCAGAGCCGCATCAACTTCCAGGGCTGGCCGTTCCCGAGCGCCACCAAGGAAGTGGTCAAGGAACTGAAGACCACCCTCGTCGGCGGCGAGATCGACTTCGTCAAGAAGCTCACGCCCGATTTCGTGGCCAAGGATCTGGTGCAGTACACCTACATCAAGAAGGCGCTCGACGCCAACCCGAAGTGGAAGTGGGACCTCAGCGTTCCGCAGAAAGGCAATCCCTTCGAGCGCAAGGAAACCATCCTGCTTTGACCTTTGCAGCAACCCCCGCCCGAAAGGGCGGGTTTTCGAGTACCCGCAAAAAAATATCGGTTTTTGCGTAAAGAGGTAATTCTGCTATGAATTTTGCAGCAACCCCTGCCCGGCAGGGCGGGTTTTTGAATCTGGGGCAAATTGCCCTGCAGCGCCTGACCTGGGCTGCAGGCGGCTTGTCCATCCTGGCCGTCGTCTGGCTGATCGCCGGCCATCTGCTGACGAGCAACCCCAAGCTGGCCAGCTATTCGACGTTCGGCCTGATCCCCACGCTGCAGGCATTTCCTGACATGTGGGAGGCAGGCAAGATCCAGAATGCATCGATGGCAAGCGGCTACCGCCTGGGCGCCGGCCTGCTGATCGCCATCCTGATCGGCGCCCCGCTGGGCGTGCTGGTCGGCCGCATCAAGTGGTTCGCGGCATACAGCAACTCGCCGTTCCAGTTCATCCGCATGATCAGCCCGCTGGCCTGGATGCCGATCGCGGTGCTGGTGTTCGCAACCTGGAATGGCTCGATCATCTTCCTGATCGCGATCGCCTCGGTGTGGCCGGTCCTGTTCGCGACGGCGGCAGGCCTGGCCAAGGTCGATCCCGCCTGGTTCAAGGTGGCGCGCAACCTGGGCGCACACCCGCTGCAGATGCTGACCAGGATCATCATGCCGGCAATCGCCTTCGACGTGTTCTCGGGCATCCGCCTTGCCCTGGGCGTGGCGTGGATCGTGCTGGTGCCTGCCGAATACCTCGGCGTGACCTCGGGCCTGGGCTATGCGATCGAAGACTCGCGCGAAACCCTGACCTACAACCACCTGACGGCGCTCGTGCTGACCATCGGCGTGATCGGCTACGTGCTGGACAGCATCCTGGTTCTGCTGATCAAGCACTTCAGCTGGCATCGTGGAGGTGCGTGATGAAGGCCGAATCAGCTCCTCGCATCAAAAAGAATTTGGTAGTCATGAATCGCGGTTTTGGTAGTCGGCGGGCGCTTGCGAATGAACTGTCCCCCAGGTCCAGCAGCCGTAGGGAGGCAATTCAATCATGAGCGGAAATACTGCAGTGGCCGGCATGGTCAGCGCCGGCGTATCGGGCAACTGCCTGTCGCGCGCGCTCAAGGCGACGGCGCACAACTCGATTCACTTCGTCGTCGGCCTGGCCGCCTTGGGGGCCATCTGGTGGGCGGCGATCTACTACGTCACGCTGGATCCGGATATGTCCAATTTCAAGGACTTTTCCCCGATGTCGACGTTCGAGGCGTTCCCCGAGATCTGGGAAAACGGCACTATCCAGGCGGCGCTGGCATCCAGCGGCGCCCGTCTCGGCTGGGGCCTGGGCCTGGCGATCGCCATCGGCGTGCCGATCGGCATCCTTTTCGGCCGGGTGAAGTGGTTCCAGAACCTGTTCAACGTGCCGTTCCAGTTCCTGCGCATGATCAGCCCGCTGTCCTGGGAACCGATCGCCGTGGTGGTGTTCACCGGCTGGGAAGAGGCGATCATCTTCCTGATCGCGATCGCCTCGGTGTGGCCGGTCGTGTTCTCGACCGCCGCCGGCCTGTCCAAGGTGGACCCGAACTGGTTCAAGGTGGCGCGCAACCTCGGCGCCAAGCCCTGGCACATGGTCACCCGCATCATCATCCCGGCCATCATGTTCGACGTGCTGACGGGCATCCGCCTGGCGCTGGGCGTGGCCTGGATCGTGATCATCCCGGCGGAATTCCTGGGCGTCACTTCCGGCTTCGGTTATGCGATCGAGGATGCCCGCGAGAGCCTGGAGTATGCGCACCTGATGGCCTTCGTGGTCACGATCGGAGCGGTGGGTTACGTCCTGGACACCATCTGCGTGCTGCTGATCAAGCGTTACAGCTGGCATCGGGGCTGACGGTTGACGGTCCGCCATGCCCCCTACCAGCGGTGGCCATGGCGGGCCGACCCGAATGCAAACGAAATTTATGTGAAATGAGGTAATAGCAGCATGTCCCAAAAACTGAGTATCGTGCTTGTCTCGGGCACCCGCGAAAAGCTGCAGATGGCCGCAATGATGGCGTCCGTCGCGGCCGCGACCGGCACCGACGTGTACGTGTTCCTGTCCATGAACGCCCTGTCCTACTTCATCAAGGGCAATTCCGAAGAAGCCCCGGCCGAAGGCGAGATGGGTGCGCTCATGGCGCAAAAGGGCGTTCCCCCGTTCAAGCAGCTGTTCCAGCAGGCGGCCGAACTGGGCGATGCCAAGATCCTGCCGTGTTCGATGGCGTTGGATCTGCTGCATGTAGGCAAGGACGATCTGGATCCCGAGCTCGGCCCGCCCACCGGGCTGACCCGATTCCTGAGCGATGCCGAAGGCGGTCAGGTCCTCACGTTCTGAACGCGAAGTGGTTTGTTAGTGGTTCATTTGGAGAGTAAGTCATGAGTACCAATAAAGTTATCGATGCGCGCGGATCCTTTTGCCCCGGCCCGCTTATGGAACTGATCACCTACATGAAGCAGGCCAGCGTGGGCGACACCCTGGAGCTGCTGTCGACCGACGAAGGCTCTGCCGCCGACGTGCCGGAGTGGGTCGCCAAGGTCGGACACGAGATGCTGGGCAGCGAGAACGTCGACGGCGTGTGGCACCTCAAGATCCGCAAAGCCAAGTAATGCATAACTGATCGGGCCGCAAGGCCGGATCCAAGCGGCCCGTTCGGCCCTGGAATCATGGATAGGAGAATGTGATGAGAATTTTAGTCGTCGGTGGCGGCACAGGCGGGACCATTGTTGCCAATAACCTCGCGCGGCGGCTGTCCGCCGAGATCCGGAACCGCAGGGTCCGTCTCACGATGCTCTCGGCCACCGACAGGCACATGTACCAGCCCGGCTTGCTGTATGTCGCGTTCGGACAAATGACGCCCGATCAGCTGTATCGCGACCAGAGGGGTCTGCTCGAATCCAACATCGAGTTTCATGTCGATCCGGTGGAGCAGTTCATGCTCGACCAGAACAAGGTGGTGACCAGGAGCGGCAAGACGTTCGATTACGACATTCTCGTGCTCGCCACCGGTTCGCGCATCGTGCCGGAATCGATTCCCGGGCTGGCGGAAGGCGCGGAAACCTTCTATTCCGAGGCGGGCGCAGTCAAGCTGTTCAAGAGGCTGCGCGAATTCGAAGGCGGCAACATCGCGCTTGTGGTCGGCGTACCGCACAAGTGCCCGATCGCCCCGGTCGAGTTCATCTTCTCGCTGCACGACTACCTGAAGATGCGCGGCATCCGCGACAAGACCCACATCAAGTATCACTACCCGATCGGCCGCATGCACACCATCGAGAATGTGGCCAAGTGGGCCAAACCCGAGTTCGAGCGCATGGGCATCGAGATCGAGACCCTGTTCAACGTCAAGGAAGTGGATGCAGAGAACAAGCTCGTGCGCAGCGAAGAGGGCACCGAAACCCGGTACGACCTGCTGGTCGCCATCCCGCCGCACAAAGGCATGGAAGTGATCGAGCAGAACGGCATGGGAGACGGCGGCTGGGTTCCGACCGATCGTTTCAGGCTCACCATGAAAGACCATGACAACGTCTACGTGCTGGGCGACACCACCAACCTGCCGGTGAGCAAGACCGGTTCGGCTGCGCACTTCGAAGCCGAGGTGATCGCCGAGAACATCGCCTCCATCGTCAAGATCGGCACGCCGGTACGCGACTACGACGGCAAGGTGTACTGCTTCATCGAGGCCGGCCACGACCGTGCGACCTATGCGATGTTCAACTATACGACCCCGCCCGACCTTAAACCCGCATCGAAACCCATGCACTGGTTCAAGACGGCCTACAACCAGATGTACTGGACCAGCGTACGCGGACTGCTGTGAGAAAACCAAGCCATGACGACACAAACTGAAACTCGCCTTGACGCAACGATGACTAACGACGACCTGCAGCGTCTCGTCGAATTCGCGCAACTCGTCACCGCGGCCCGGGACGCGATGTCCGACGACATCGTCACCCGGCTGTCGGGGGCCTTCAGCGAAGGCATCACCCTGCTCGACCGCCTGACGCGCAACGAGGGCCTGATGAGCCTGCTGCAGGTGCTCGACCGCCAGGAGAGCCAGAACTTCCTGGTCGCGCTGTCCAAAGCCATCCACGAGTCGAGCCAGGAAATCGCATCGACCCCGCCCGCGATCGGCGGTATCGGCTGCACGCTGCGCGTGGTGCGCGATCCCGGCACGCTGGAAGGGCTGCGCTTGCTTTCCCTGATCGGCAAGCACCTGAGCGACAGCCTGCGCGAGCAGCATCACCGCGGAGGCTGAGCCTCTCCCCGAATCGATGGCCAGCCCCGCCAACGCGGGTCTGCCATCGTCGGCCGCAGGCCAAAACACCCGCCAGTCCGCGCCAACAGAGGCGGGCTGGCGGGTGTTTCTCGTTTGAGGCGAAGCTGGGCGGATGTCACCGGGCTTGCGCCGAGGCAAACCTTTCGTCCAGAAATTCGATCCAGTGATGCACCGGCACCGGCGCCGCGGATGCCAGGTGGGCGAGGCAGCCGATGTTGGCCGTTGCGATCGCCATGGGCTTGCCGGCCAGCAAGGTTTTCAGCTTCTCCGCGCGCAGCGATAGCGAAAGTTTGCGCTGCAAAATCGAATACGTGCCTGCCGCGCCGCAGCACATGAACGGGTACTGGACCGGCATCAGCCTGTAGCCGGCGCGCTTCAGCAGTTTCTCCGCCACGCCGTTGAGCTTCTCGCCGTGCTGCAGGCTGCAGGACGACTGGAAGGAAATGCGCAGCGGGCGCGCCGGCGGCGGCAGCTCGTGTTCCGGGCCTTCCTTCCATTCCTCCGCGACGATTTCGGCGATGTCCTTCGTGAGTTCCGAGACCCGCTTTGCCTTGTCGCGGTATTGCGGGTCGTCCTGCAGCAGCTGGCCGTAATCGCGGAAGTGGGTGCCGCAGCCGCTGGCGGTGAGCACGATGGCCTCGATGCCGGCCTCGATGTGCGGCCACAGGGCATCGATATTCCTGCGCATCAACGCGCGCGCCTCGCCGGTCGCGGCGAGGTGGTAGCTCATGGCCCCGCAGCAGCCGTCGCTTGCGGGCATCAGCGAGATGCCGAAGCGATCCAGCATGCGCGCCGCCGCCGCGTTGATGTCCGGCGCCACGGCAGGCTGCACGCAACCCTGCCAGATCAGCATGCGGCGGGCATGATTGCGCTGCGGCCATTCGCCCGCCTGGCGCGGTTCGGGAACCCGGGCGCGCAGGTCGGCAGGCAGCAGCGGGCGCAGGGTCTGACCGATGCGCAACAGCGCCTTGAAGCGGCGCGGGTGCGGGACTACGGCGCGCACCGCACGTCGCGCCAGCCTTTCCTTGAAAGGGCGCCGCACCTGTTGCTCCGCCAGCTCGCGCCCCAGGTCGAGCAGCCGCCCGTAATGCACGCCCTTGGGACAGCTGGTTTCGCATGAGCGGCAGGTCAGGCAGCGATCGAGATGCAGTTGCAGGTTCGCACCGATGTTCCTTTCCGTGAGGGCGCCGAGGTTGTAGGAGGGGGGGATGAAATCGGGATCGGGTTCCTTGCCTTCGAGGAATTGCTTGATCAGATAGATGCGGCCGCGCGGTCCGTCCCACTCGTCGCCAGTCAGGCGGAATGTGGGACAGGTGAACGTGCATTGGCCGCATTGCACGCAGGGGGCCAGCAACTCTTCCGCCTCGTGTCCGATATCGGTGTTTCGGTAGGTTTCGGCCAGATCGACAATCATTTCCACGTACCAGGGATGGGTATCCGGGCTTACCCGGCAAGTAAGCTTCGTTCCGCCATGTTCATGGCGTCTTCTCGAATGAAACTATGCATCAGGAAAAAATACGAATCCAAGTTCTTATTTCGATTGCATCCATAGGCGCAGGTTATGGGTTTTGAAAGGGTGCGGCTCAATGGCCAATGTGCAGCGGGAAGGTCCGTCCGCCGCTCCCCCTTCATCCTCGTATGCGGTCCCAGGAAGGCCTGGGGCCGATGCGGCCGGAGAGGAACTCGACCAGCGCGCGCACGCGGTGCGGCACGTAGCGGTTGCTGGGGAAGATGGCGTAGATGCCCAGCACCGGCGTGGGAAACTTGCGCAGCAAAATTTCCAGCCGGCCTTCGCGCACCGCCTGTTCGGCGATGAAGGTCGGGGTGTAGGTGATGCCCAGTCCGCGTATCGCGGCGTCGAGCAGGGCATCGCCGTTGTTGGCCGCGAGCCGGCCCGAAACCGGGAACAGCCTGGTTTCGCCGTCGATGACGAAAGCCCAGCTGGCGCGCGCGGCCAGCAGGTAGCCGAAGCACTCGTGCTTGGCGAGGTCGTGCGGGTGCCTGGGGCGGCCATGCCTTGCCAGATAATCCGGCGATGCAACGACGACCCCCTGGCTGCTGCCGATCCTGCGCGCCACGTCGCCGGGCTCCAGGCGGTCGGCAATGCGGATGGCGAGATCGAAGCCGCCTTCGATGAGATTGGCGCGGCGGTCGTTGAAATCCAGTTCGATGGAAATTTCGGGATTGGCAGCCATGAATTCGCCGAACATCGGCATCATCTGCCTGAGCCCGAACGAGAACGGCAGGGTCACGCGGATATGGCCGCGCGGTGCCTGAGTTTCTTCGGTCAGCCCGGCTTCCGCGGCTTCGACCAGGCCCAGGATCTCGCGGCATTTTTCCAGGTAGCTCGCGCCTGCCGAAGTCAGGCTCAAGCGCCGCGTGCTGCGCGCAATCAGCATGGTGCCCAGATGCGCTTCCAGTGCCGATACCTGGCGCGTGACGACCGAACGCGCCACGTTCAGCTGCTGCGCCACCGCAGAGAAACTGCCCAGTTCAGCGACCTTCACGAACAGCCGCATGCTTTCCAGACGGTCCATAAGAGCCTATTTCAGCAGGTTTTATGCCCCGCGTTGCGCCCAAAAAGCGATGGATGCGCGAAGCGAGGCGAAGCCAATGGTAATCCCTTGGCAAGCCGAGCGACAAAGCAGACGCGCTTTTTGGGCGCAACCCGTAGCGCCTCAGCGCGAGGCATAAAACCTGCTGAAATAGGCTCATCTCCTGATTGTTGCGATATGGACAACAATGTTTTTCCTATTGTCTCCTATTTCGGGTGAACAGGTTTGCCTATAGTTTGTCCATCGAGATAGACGAAGCGAAAGCGAACCATGCATGCAACCACCGGCTATACCCGCACTGCCATTGGACTGCACTGGCTGGTGGCCGTCGCGATTGTCGGCATCTTCAGCCTGGGCCTGTATATGCACGAACTGCCGCTGTCGCCCGACAAGCTCAAGTTGTATTCCTGGCACAAGTGGGCGGGCGTGAGCATCTTCCTGCTGGTGCTGCTGCGCATCGTCTGGCGCCTGTCGCATCGCCCGCCGGCGCCGCCCGCAGGCATGCCGGCATGGCAACGGCAGGCGGCAGAGGGCGTGCATCTGCTGCTGTATGCGTTGATGCTGGCGGTGCCGATTTCGGGCTGGCTGATGAGCTCGGCCAAGGGCGTGCCGACGGTGTGGTTCGGCGTGCTGCCGCTGCCCGACCTCCTGGAGAAGAACAAGGAACTGGGCGACTTGCTGGCGGCGGTGCACAAGACCCTCAACCTCGGAATGGCTGGCCTGGTACTGGTCCATGCGGGCGCGGCGCTCAAGCATCACCTGATCGACCGCGACGAGGTGCTGGTGCGCATGCTGCCCTTGCTCAAGAATCCCTGATCGGAGAACGCAATGAGATTCGGACAACACATCGCCTTGCTTGCCGCCGCGCTGGCTGTCATGCCGGCTGCGCATGCGATCGAATTCAGCCAGTTGCAGCCGGCCAAAAGCGCGGTGAGTTTCGTCTACAAGCAGATGAACGTGCCGGTCGAAGGCAGTTTCAAGCGTTTCAAGGGCGAACTCAGTTTCGATCCCGCCAAGCCCGAAGCGGCCAGAACGATGATCGAAATCGAGCTGGCCGGCGTGGATACCGGCTTTGCCGAGGGCAACGACGAGGTGCAGGGACGGCTGTGGTTCGACACCAAAAACCACCCGGTCGCGCGCTTCGTGTCCACTTCGGTCCGGCCGCTGGGCGGCAACCGCTATGAGGTGGCCGGCAGGATGAGCATCAAGGGCCGCACGCTGGAGGTAAAGACGCCCGCCACCTTCCGCCAGGCCGGCAATAGCGGCATCTTCGAGGGCGCCTTCGTCTTGAGGCGCGCCGACTACGGCATCGGCGAAGGCATGTGGGCCGATTTCGGCACCGTCGCCAACGAGGTGCAGATCAGGTTCCGCATGACGGCAGGCGCCGCGGCGGGCAAGATGTAAACGCATTCATTCATTTTCAACAGGAGAAAGCTTCATGAAGAAACTCGCAGTCGTTATCGCCCTTGCTTCCCTCGCGAGCAGTGCCTTTGCCGCGCCGGAAACCTTCAACATCGATCCTGCGCATACCGCGCCGCGCTTCGAGTACAGCCACTTCGGCTTCTCCACCCAGGTGCACCGCTTCGACAAGACCAGCGGCAGGATCGTGTTCGACCGCGAGGCGCAAACCGGCTCGGTCGATGTCAGCATCGACGCCAAGTCGGTGAACACCGGCTACGCCCTGTTCAACGAGCACATCCAGGGCGAGGATTTCTTTTTTACCGAGAAGTATCCGACCATCACCTTCAAGTCCACGAATGTGAAGTTCAAGGGCAACAAGCCGGTGGCGGTCGAGGGCGATCTCACCATCAAGGGGGTGACGAAGCCGGTGACGCTGACCGTGACTTCCTTCCATTCCATGGCGCACCCGATCCTCAAGAAGGACGCCATCGGCGCCAATGCATACACCAGGATCGAGCGTTCCGAATTCGGCATGGGCAAGTATGCGCCGCACGTGTCCGACGAAGTGACCCTGTCCATCAACGTGGAAGCGGTCAAGGAGTAAGCCGCGCCATGGGCCGCATGCCTGTCGTGTTCGTGTCGCACGGCGCACCCGATGCCTTGTTGAAGGCGCCGGATGCGGCGGCCTGCTGGCGCGAGATTGGCAAACGGGCGCCTATGCCGGCGGCGATCCTCGCGGTGTCGGCGCACTGGGAAGCACGCCATGCCACGCTGAGCCTCGCCGGGGCTCCGGAAACCCTCCACGATTTTTCCGGTTTCGCACCGGCCTTGCATCGCATGCAATATCCCGCCCCCGGCGCGCCGGCCCTGGCCGAGCGCGCGGCAGCGCTGATCGCGGAGGCCGGCATGGCAGTCGAACTGCATCCCGGCCGCGGCCTCGATCACGGCGCCTGGGTGCCGCTCTCGGCCATGTATCCGGCCGCGAATATTTCCGTGGCTCAGCTTTCGCTCGTACGTGGCGGCAGCCCGGTCTCGCATCTTGCACTGGGGCGTGCGCTCATGCGGCTGCGCGAAGAGGGTGTGCTGATTCTCGCCAGCGGCGCGATCACGCATAATTTCGCTTGGCTCGACTGGCGGGGCGAGACCGAGCCTCTGCCGCAAGCACGTGCGTTTTCCGATTGGGTGGGCGAACGGCTCGCGGAAGGCGACGAGCTTGCACTGCTGGGTTACCGCGCTACCCGGTACGGCGCCGAGGCACACCCGGGCGAGGAACATTTCCTGCCCCTGTTCGTTGCGCTGGGGGCGGCCGAAGACGACAAGCCGATGCGCCATCAGCCGCGCTACACCTACGGCAGCCTGGCCATGGATGCCTACGTCTGGCAATAGCCGCGATAATCAACTTTTTTCAGGATCCAAACATGCCTCACCTTTTCGAACCGCTGCAACTCAGAGAAATCAGCTTGCCCAATCGCATCGGCATGTCGCCCATGTGCCAATACTCGGCGCATGAGGGCGTGGCCGGCGACTGGCATGTCGTGCATTACGGCAGCCGCGCCATCGGCGGGCTCGGCCTCATGTTCGTCGAAGCCACGGCCGTGCTGCCCGACGGCCGCATCAGCCCGGGAGACCTGGGCCTGTGGAGCGACGCGCAGATCGAGCCGCTCGCACACATCGTGCGCCAGGCCAAGGCGCAGGGCTGCGTGGCCGCAGCCCAGCTCGCGCATGCCGGGCGCAAGGCGGGCGTGGGCCTGGGCTGGGAAGCCCAGCGCAGCCTTACGAAAGAAGAGGGCGGCTGGCAGTCCGTCGCCCCGTCCGCGATTGCCTTCGGCGAGGGCTACGACGTGCCGCAGGCGCTGGACGAGGCCGGCATCCGCAAAGTGATCGATGCCTTCGTTTCCGCTACGCGGCGCGCGCTTGCAGCCGGTTTCGACGCGGTGGAAGTGCATGCCGCGCACGGCTATCTGCTGCACCAGTTCCTGTCGCCGCTTTCCAACCAGCGCAGCGACAATTACGGCGGCAGCTTCGAAAACCGCAGCCGCCTCTTGCGAGAAGTCGTCGCGGCCGTGCGCGCCGAGTGGCCGCAAAATCTGCCGGTGTTCGTGCGCCTGTCCGCCACCGACTGGGTGGAAGACGGCTGGGACATCGACGAGACGATTGAAGTGTGCCGCCTGCTGAAAGGCCTGGGCGTGGATCTGGTCGACGTGTCTTCCGGCGGCCTCGTGCCCTGGGCGAAAATTCCCGCCGGCCCCGGTTTCCAGACGGTGTTCGCGCAACGCATCCGCAAGGAGGCCGGCATCGCCACCGCTGCGGTGGGCCTGATTACCTCGCCGGCGCAGGCCGACCACATCGTGCGCACCGGCCAGGCCGACGTCGTGCTGCTCGGGCGCGAACTGCTGCGCAATCCCTATTGGCCGCTGGCGGCGGCGCGGGAACTGGGGCAGACGGTGGCGTGGCCGCCGCAGTATTTGCGTGCCGCCCCGCCTGGCTCGCCGGGTCGCTGAACCTGGGCTAGCGCACCGGCACCGCCTGCGCCAGCGGGCGGAACATCAGGTGATAGAACATTTCCAGGTAGCGCTGGGTTTCCTCGCGCTCGAGGTTGTTGACGAATTTCCAGAAGCCGTAGATGCGCGCCAGCGTCATCATGCGCTCGGCGTAGCGCGCCCAGGTGTAGCGCGCGCTGACGCGGGCGATCGCCGCGGCTGACACCGACTGCCAGTGGCCGGAGTTCTGCTTCGACTGCTGCAGAAAGCGGTAGATGCGTTCCGCGCTGTCGGCGCCGTCGTTGGGGTCGATGTGGAAGCCCGAACGGCCTTCCTCGATGATTTCCAGAGGGCCGCCGTAGCGGGTGGCGAACACCGGCAGGCCGCAGGCCATGGCTTCCACCACGGTCAAACCGAAAGCCTCGAACAGCGCGGGCTGCACGAACACGCCGCCCTGATCGGCGACGAAGCGGTAAAGCTCGCCGGTGAGCAGCTTGTCGAGCCGCCCGCCGATCCAGCGCATATGATTCTCGAGGCCGAGTTCGTCGAACAGCCGGTGCATGTGTTCGATCTCGGCGCGCTCTTCCTCGTCGCCCGAATCGTTGGGGTCGATATAGCCGCCCACCACGATGAGGTTGGCGATGTTGCGCAACTCGGGATGCTCGCCGAACCAGCGCGCAAGCCCGGTCACGTTCTTGATGCGATCGAGCCGCGCCATGGTGAAGATGGGGATTTTGTCCGCATCGCCCAGCTTGCCGCGCACGGCATGGCCGCCGCCGCTGTTGTACAGCATTTCCCGGATTTCCTCGTGCAGGCCTTCGAAGCGGCCGGCGCGCTGGTGATAAGGGAAATACACCGAGGCGTCGGCGCCCGGCGAGACGATGTTGAACTTGGGATCGTACAGATCGATGCCGTGGCTCACGCGGTAGAGCCCCGGCAGGGTGTAGGCGGTGTAGCCTTCATACTGGCCGATGGAATTCCTGGTGCCGGCGATTTCCTGGTAAGTGCTGGTGATGATGAAGTCGGCGCTGTTCATGCTGATGAGGTCGGCGGTGAACTGGCAGCCGAAGTGATACTGCGCGTCCATGTCCTGCCAGTAGAGATCGGACAATAGATATTTGGTCTTTTCCAGCGCATGGGCGATGTTGCACTGGGTCACGCCCATGTGCCGCGACAGCAGGCTGGCCACCAGGTTGCCGTCGGAATAATTGCCGATGATGAGGTCGGGGCGGCCGTTCAGCTCGGCCGCCACTTCCTGCCCGGCTTCCTGTGCAAAGCGCTCCAGATAAGGCCAGATTTCGAAGCGCGACAGCCAGCGCGGATGGATCTCGCCGCTCTCATGGCGGAAAGGCACGCGCAGGATCCAGCTGTTGTCGGTGCCGTGCACTTTTTCCAGGCGCTGGTCGCAGGTGGTGCCCTCGGCCTCGGGAATGAGGCGCGTGACGATGACGATCTTGGGCGTGATGGCCACGCCCTGCTGCGCCAGGCGGTTTTTCATCTCCGCCTCCAGCGCGCGCACCTGGTCGAGGATGTACACCACCTGGCCGCCGGTGTCCGGCCGGCCGAGCACGTTGCTCTGGCCGAAATAGCCGTGCGGCGAAAGGATCAAGAGGCGCGAGATCATGGGGATGCGCGCGAGAAAGGCTTCCATGGCCTCGGGCGAAGGCCCTTCCAGCACGTCCTGCAACAGGCTCATGGTGTCGATGGCGCGGCTGGCGCAATCGCCCCAGCCGGCTGCGAGCCCGAGCGATTGCAGGTAGGGCGCAAACGCCTCCCAGGGCGTGTCGGGCGCGAGTCTTTCCAGATGCGCCACGGCCTGGCGCATCACGTTGCGCAACGCGGCGGCGTTCGGGTAGGCGCGGTGTGTCAGCAGCGGCTGGCCTTCCATGGCATGCAGCGCCAGGAAATTGAGCAGCTTTTCCTCCAGCACCTCGGGCTTCGCGATCAGCCGGCTGGCGAGCTGGCGGTTGAGGAAGATCACGCCGTTGCCGATGGAACGCGATTCCTTCAATCGCGGGAAGCCGCGGTTGAAAGGCGCGAAATCGACTTCCAGCATCGGTTCGCTGGCGGGCGCGACGATTCTTTCCTTGAAGGCGAGAAAATCCCGGCAGCCGATTTCCTCCACGCTCAACTGGTCGGTGTGGCAGTAGAAGAAACGCCATTCGCCGATGCGCGGCCGATGCGCGAACACGACGGCAGGGGAATCGAAACAGGCTTCTTGCAGTTGCGTGATCCAGGGCGAGAGCGCGGCCATGCCTTCGTTGTCCGCGCCGTCCTCGGCGAGCCGCTGCCAGGTGCGCTGCAAATCGGATTGCAGGAGGAAAGCGCGGCCTTCGGCCTGGCAGCAGTGCAGCCACTTGTGCCACAGGGTTCGATGGGCCGCGATGGCCTGCTGGAGTTCTTCGACGTTCATGCGGTCACATCTTCCTGTTTTTCTGCGAAGCGGTAATGCTGGATGCCTTCGACGATGCCGCCGGCGCAATGGCGGTGTGCGAAATAAATGCGTTCGCGCCCTTCCAGGTCGGCGAGTTCCTCGCTGTGGTTGCCGACGATGACGCCCATGGTGTCGCCCAGCAGCATTTCGCGGTCATTGCCGGAATCGCCGGCAACCAGGAAGGCATTCAAGGGCAAGCCCCAGCGCCAGGCCAGATAGCGGATGGCCTGGCCCTTGGAGGCGCGCGCGGGCAGGATGTCGAGATAGGCCTGGTGCGAGTAGATCATCTGGGCGCTCAGCCGATGTTTTCTCAACAGCGCCTGGATTTCCTTCACGGGCGGCGCGCTGGCCGGATCGATGAAATAGCTCAGCTTGAACTCGCGCTGCCCCTCCGGCCCCTGAAGGCGCAGACCCGGCACGTCGGCGAGCGCGGCCTCGAGCGCATCGCGCCGCCACTCGTGGCGGATATGGCGTGTCCAGCCTTCGTCGAGCTTGAGCTTGCGGCCATAGTAAATCTCGCTGCCCACCGACGTGATGAGGATGTCGGGGCGCGGCACCTTCCATTGCTTCAGCACCTTCAGCGTCAGTTCCAGGCTGCGCCCGGTGGCCACCGCGAAGCCGACGCGTCCGCGCTGCGCTTGCAGCCAGTTGATGAACTCGGCCAGCCCCTTGGCGTCGCCGGTCAGGGTGTTGTCGATATCCGACACGATCATGGCCTGCACCAGCGGCAGCGCATGGGTCTCGTACAGCGCCGCGTGTTCGCGGCGCAGGCGCTTGCGCTGGCGGAACAGCATCTGGTCCAGGGTCTTGAGGTATTTCTTCGCGTGCGCCTGCCAGGTGTAGTGGCGGCGCACGCCGTTCAGCCCGTTGCGCGCCCAGGACTGCCAGCGCCTGCCGTCCGACAGCGCATCCTTCAGTGCCGCGGCGATGGCCTCGGTGTCGAGCGGGTTCACCAGCAGACCGTTGCTGCAGTTGCAGATGATGTCCCTGGGCCCGCCGTCCTCGGTGGCAACGATGGGCAGGCCGCTCGCCGCCGCTTCGATGAGGGTGAGGCCGAAGGGCTCGGTCAGCGCAGGGTTCACGAACACGCCGCGACGGCGCGCGGCCAGGCGGTAAAGGTCCGGCACTTCCTCGGCGCTGTGCTGCTTGGGCAGGGCGAAACGCCCGTGCAAGTCGTACTTGTCCGCTTCCAAAATCAACTCGGTCAATACGCCGCGCGGCCCTTCATCCAGCGTGCGGATATCCTCGCGATTGCCGGCGATGATGACGAGATTGGCGCGCTCCTGCAGCGTGTTCGAGCTGCCGTAGGCCTGCACCAGGCGCAGCAGGTTCTTGCGCGCATCCGGCCGCGCCAGCGCCAGGATCATGGGTTTGTCGGGCTGCTTGAGAAAACGGTCGACGCGCTGCTGTATCGGCGTGGATTCGAGCCGCCGCGGCGCCGGGCTGAAGCGGCTGGCATCGGTGCCGGGCGGAATCACCGCCATGGGCGTGCGCCCGTAATTCTCGTAGATGCCCCACTGGCCCGCGCATTCCTGGCGCGTGCTGGCGATGACCAGCGCGGCCTCCTGCAGCACCAGTTCCTCTGCCGCGATGCGGCGCGCGAAATGGAACTGGCGGTCGATCGCGCTGGCCTTGCGCCCCGCCGCCAGCAGGCGATCGCGCTTGCAGCGGCCGAGCGAGTGGCCGGTATGCACCAGCGGAATGCCGGTCAGCTGCGACAGCTTGGCGCCGGCATAGCCGGCATCGGCATAGTGGCTGTGAATCACGTCCGGCAGACGCTGCTGCGCGCGCATGAACAGGAGGCAGCGGTCCACCACCGAATCCAGATACGGCCACAGCAGTTCCTTGCGTATATAGCGTTTGGGCCCGAAAGGCAGGCGCACGATGCGCGCATTCTGCGAGATCGTTTCCTCGGGCAGGGCATAGCCGGCGTCGACTTTCGGGTCTTCAACGAGGCGGGTGAGCACGTCCACCTGCGCGACATCGGGTTCGGCGGCCAGCGCGCGCGCCAGCTCCAGCACGTAGGTGGTCTGGCCGCCGGTGTCCTCGTCGCGCCCCAGCTCCAGCGCGTGCGCGCGGATGAGGCCGTGCAGGTTAAGCATCAGGATGTAGCGGCCGCCGCTGTTCATTGATTTTCCTTCCAGCCAGCCTTGGCCTGTTCGTATAAATGATTGTCTTCCGGCACGGCGCCGCGGATGCCGAGCACCCGGCGCGCGAAAGCGTCTGCGCGCTCGAGCAGCGTGGCCATGGGCCAGTCGGACAAGAGGCCGGCGATGGCGACCGCGGAAAATGCATCGCCTGCGCCCACGCTGTCGACGATGGGCATGCTCATGGGCTGTGTCGCAAGATCGAAACTGCGTCCGTCCGGCATGGCGGCAAAGGCGCCCTCTTCGCCGCGCGTCAGCAGCAACAGGCGCAGGTCGTAGCGGTTCAGCACTTGCAGGCACATCGTTTCGAGGCTGCCTTTCAGGTTGAGCCAGCGTACCAGCACCTCGAACTCCTCGCTGTTGAGCTTGAGCACGTGCGCGTGGCGCATCAGGCTTTCGGTGCGGCCACGCTCGAACCAGGGAGAACGCAGGTTGAGATCGAGAAACTTGAGGCCCGGGCTCAAGCGCAGCACGCCGAGCAGCGCGCGCCAGGAATCGGCATGGCGCGAGGCCAGCGTGCCGAAATACACCAGCTGCGGACGCGCGGCCAGGGCGCCCAGTCGGGCCATGCCCTGGTGGATGTGGTCATAGGCCTGGTTGTCGAGAATCTCGAAACTGTGGCCGGCATCGGCCAGTTCGACCTTCACCCTGCCGGTCGGATGCAGCGGGTCGATCTGGATGCAGGAGGCGTCCATGCCGAAGCGCTCCATGGCCTTGAGCACCTCGACCTGCTCCTCGTCGCGGCCGACGCGGCTGATCAGGAGCGGCGGCCAGCCGAAACCGGCCAGATGCCTGGCGACATTGAACGGTGCGCCACCCAATACCGTGCGATCGGGAAACTGATCGAAAAGCACTTCCCCAAACACAAGCACCGGGTAATGCGTTCCCTGTGGTGTGTTGTTGAAATTCATGTCGTTTTAATGCCGGCACGGCGCAGCACGCACCGGTTGATGAACTCCCTCATTAACCCGACAGGCTAATTTCTGATGAGTTCAGATTTTTTTGCGGACAAATTTTGTATAAACCATGAAAGCCTTGCGGGGCAAGGCTTTCGATGTGGAGGTGCGCGCAATGAATTACTGGCTCGCGTAGGGGCGTTCGTTTAAGGCCTCGATGAATTCCTCGATGTCTTTGCGTTTCAGCGGGCCGACCTTGCGCGCGACGAGCCGCCCGCTGGGGTCGTAGAAGTAATGCGTGGGCGTGCCGACGAAATACTGGCCGTCGAACTGCGACATCACGCCCTGTTCCGGTTCGGCAAGAAGATTCATGAAAGGCAGCTTGTGGTCGGCGACGAACTCGCGCGCCTCCCCGATCTGCGCCATGCCGTCGATCGACACGCCGAGCACGATGGCGTCCTTGTCCTTGCGGTCGTCGTGGAATGCCGCCATCTCCCTGATCTCGTGATTGCAGATCAGGCAGTCGTGCGCCCATGCCACCACGATGGTCCACTTGCCATGACCGATGAATTCGCTGACGTTGCGCGGTTTGCCGTCGAGGTCCTGCAGCTCGATGCTGGGCGCGGCTGCGAGGGCGGCGGCAGAGAAGAACAGAAAAACCAGTGAGCAAACCAGGCGCTGCAGCATGGGGTTTCTCCAGCCTGTGAGATTGCGCCAATTATTGGCCAGGCATTGCATATTTTATATAGTGCTCACGTACCAACTCGGCCACAGGGGAAAACTTGCAACAAGCGACAAGGCTGGCCCTGGCTTTGTTTGCCATGGCCGACGGCACCGTGGTGAGCAAGGGCGAGGGCGAAAACATCGGCGGCATCGGCATCACCCTGCAGCACGCTCCGCTGGAAACCGGCCTGCCGTATTACACCTATACGGAATACAAACACCTGGTGACGCTGCCCGACTTCCCCCTCGGCCACAAAGTGCGCGTGGGCGAGGAAATCGGGCAGGCCGGCAGGCGCAAAGGTGATCTGGCCGTTCATATGCCAGGCCAAATGAGCAGGGCCCGCCAGGGGGACTTCAGCGCTCCGCCTGAGTGCGCGTGTTCCGGTCGGCGCCGCGCATCTTCTTGAAAGGCCCGGCCTTGCGCGGCGAGGCTGCGGCAAGCAGCGCGCCGCCGACCTTGTTCACGTAGGCACTGTCCAGCCCGTTCAATATGCTGACAAACAGCAGGGCGTACATGTGCTTGACGTCGTCCTGCCGGAGGAACGCCCTGCTGCGGCCTTCCTGGATCGCCGTTTTCATTTCCGCGAGGAAGGCGGGGAAGCCCTTCCAGAAGTCGTTGCCGACGGAGAGCATGACGGCGCGGTCCTGCTCTGAGCGGCTGCCGGCGTAGCGTCCCGCCGCCAGCATCAGGAGGTAGACGGATTCCTTGTCCATGGTTGGCCTTTCTTGAAGGAAGGAACGACGAATCGGCTGCGGCGTCATGCGGCGGTCTCCTCTGGCGATTTGCGGATCCCCTTGGCGAACCGCGCCGCCTCGTCGAGCGGCATGGGGCGGCCGATGTAATGGCCCTGAATCATGTCGCAGCCGTGCGCGCGCAGGAACTGCACCTGCTTCGCGGTCTCGACGCCTTCCGCGATCACATCCAGCCCCAGCTTGTGGCCGAGCGAAATGCTGGCTTCGGTGAGGGTTGCGCAGTTGTCTTCCCACGGCAGGTCCTGGATGAAGACGCGGTCGATCTTGAGTGCGTTGAGCGGAAAGCGTTTCAGATAGGCCAGCGAGGAATAGCCGGTGCCGAAATCGTCTATCGCCAGGCGCACGCCGATCCCGTCCAGGGCGGCGAGGATTTCGCCGGCCGTCTGTACGTCCTGCATGAGGGTGCTTTCGGTGATCTCGAGCTCCAGGTCTTCCGGCGGCATCGCCACGTCGCGAAGGATGCGGCGCAGTTCGTCCACCAGGCGGTGATCGCTGAAGTGGCGCGCCGAGACGTTCACCGAAACCGGCGCCGGCGCGCCGCCGGAGTCGCGCAGCTTGCGCGACTCCTCGCAGGCGCGCCGCAGCACCCACTCGCTCACCGGGACGATGAGGCCGGTTTCCTCGAGCATGGGGACGAAGTCCGCGGGCGGCATCAGGCCGCGCGCCGGATGCCGCCAGCGCAGCAGCGCCTCGAAGCCGGCAATGCGTCCGGCGCACAGATGGAACTGCGGCTGATAGTGCAGGACGAATTCCTCGCGCTCGATGGCGCGGCGCAAATCGGTTTCCAGCGCCAGCAGCTCCTGGCCGCGCGCATTCATTTCCGGCTCGTAGAACTGGTACTGGTTCCTGCCCGAAGACTTGGCGCGGTACAGCGCGGCATCGGCATTCTGCAGCAGCTCCAGCGGGGCGCTGCCGTCGTTGGGGAAGAAGGAGATGCCCGCGCTGAATCCGACGAAGACCTCCTGGCCGGCGACGGGAACGGGCTGTTCCAGCGCGGCGCGGAGCTTGTGCATGACGGGCAGCAGGTTTTCGGCGGAATGGAGTTCGCCGACCACGACGGTGAACTCGTCGTCGCCGTAGCGCACGATGATGTCGTTCGAGCGCAGGCAGCCTTTGAGCCGCAGCGCGACGTTGCGCAGCAGCTCGTTGCCGGCCTCATGGCCGAGGCTGTCGTTGATGCGCTTGAAGTTGTCCAGGTCGAGCAGGATCACGGCGGCGTGCATGCGGCCGCGCTGCGTGCGCGCGAGTTCCATGTCGAGGTGCTCGGCCAGCACGATGCGGTTGGGCAGCCCGGTCAGCGCATCGTGCGTGGTCTGGCGCCTGAGTTCTTCGACGAAGTGTTTGCGCTCGGTGATGTCGCGCGCAATCGTCGAAAACATCGTGTTCTTGCCGTCGGGTTTTGCATGGGCAAGCACGACCTGCGAAACGTTGATCGAGTGGCCATTCGCGGCCTTTATCGCGGACTCGCCATGCCACACGCCCTCGCGGAGCGCGGCGGGAAAAGCCTCGTTGAGCAGGCGACAGGACTCGTCTTCGGGGTGGCAGTCTTCCAGGTGCAGGCCGCAAACTTCTTCGCTGTCGGACAGGCCCAGCATGGCGCGGCCGGCCCGGTTCAGGTAATGCAGCCAGCCGTCATTGTCCATGATGGCCACGAAGTCGGGCGTCGCCTCCACGACTTCCATCAGCTGGGCGTGCCAGGGGTGGGGGCGCTTGGCCAGGGTTTGAATGATGGCCTCGCTTTCGGCGCCGCTCCACTCGCGGGCGAATTCGCCTTTTTTGAAATGTCGCGCGGACAAGTGCATTTTTTCTCCAATATCCAGGGTTGGCCGTCCGCAGGCGCTGGCCGCGGCCGGCCGGGGGGCAAGCTTGCGGACGGTCAGCCTTTGACGAGCAGATCGTTGCGCACCCCTTTCACACCCTCCACGCTGCGCGCGATTTTTTCAGCCTGGGTGATCTGTTCCGGGCTGTTGACCCAGCCCGACAGCTGCACCGTGCCCTGGTGGGTGTCCACCTGCACGGCCAGGCCCTTGATGCCTTCGTCCTTCAGCAGCAGCGCCTTCACCTTGGCGGTGATCCAGGCATCGTCGATGAATTTGCCGGCCTTGATGCGGTCCTGGTTGGCGACGGCCTTGGCGTACTCGTCGCTGGTGAGGCGGCTGTCGTCGTTGGTGTCGCCCTCGCGGAACGCCTGGGCCTGGCCGCCCTGGGCGGCGTACTCCACCATGCTCACCATGCCGTCCCCATTGCTGTCGGCGGCCTTGAAGGTCGGCATTGCCGGCGCGGCCATGGCCGATGCGGCGGCGAGGGTTCCGAGCATGCCGGCAAGGGTCGCATTCAAGAAGCGATGGTTATTGGATTTCATGTCTATCTCCTTTGTCATGAGTCAGTCGAATGCGGGGCATTCAGCCGGACTCTTGCGATGTCCGTGCCAGAGATTTTTTTGTCAATGGAATCAGCCGGATGGCGGAATTTCTTGGGCGGCGCGCCGACGGCGGGGCGGCGGAATCGGCAGTTATGTCGCCTGCCGGCGACAGAAACGACCTGATCTGACCAAGTGGCTGTTTCGCATGCGGTATTTTGTCTTTTCCTGGCGACAACCGGGCGAGCCGGTCTGCAAACGGGCGACGGAATCAGGTGGTGGGCGGCCTGCGCCCCGCGACCAGCAAACCCAGGAATACCACCAGCCCGACGATGAACAGGATCCTGGCGATCCACGTGGCAGTGCTGGCGATACCGGCAAAGCCGAATACGCCGGCGATGATGGCAATGACCAGGAAGGTGACGGCCCATCCGAACATGAGTGCTCCTCAGACTTGATGAACGCGCAGCGCGCGTGCTCGGACTGATGCACGGCTTGTGCCAGCCGTGCAATGTGCCGTCGAATCAGGCACCCGAGGTTTTTCGGGCGGGGACGAGAGGGTCCGCGGGGTTGCCGGCGTCGCCGGCGCCGGACACTCAGCCGGCTTCGTCGCGGTCCTTGAACAGGGCGGGCGTAAGGCCGTGGCGCTGCAGCAGGCGGTAGACCTCGGTGCGGTTGCGCCCGGCCAGGCGCGCGACCTCGCTGACCTGCCCGCGCGTGAGCTTAAGCAGATTGATGAGGTAGTCGCGCTCGAAGTCCGCGCGCGCCTCGGCCAGCGGCTGGATCTCGGCCGGCTTGTCGCGCAGCGCGCGCGCCACCAGGCTGGCCGGGATGGTGGACGTGGTGCACAGCGCCACGCACTGCTCCAGCGCGTTGCTCAGCTGGCGGATGTTGCCGGGCCAGTCGGCCGCCGCCAGCATGTCGAGCGCATCGGGCGCGAAACCGCGGATGCGGCGGCCGTATTTTTCCGTCAGCATGCCGAGGAAATGCTGCGCCAGCAGCGGAATGTCCTCGCGCCGCTCGCGCAGCGGCGGCAGCGTCAGGCTCACCACGTTCAGGCGGTAGTACAGGTCTTCGCGGAAGCCGCCCTCGGCGATGGCCTCTTCCAGATTGCGATGCGTGGCCGAGAGGATGCGCACGTCGACCGCGCGCGTCTCGGTGGCGCCCACCGGGCGCACCTCGCCTTCCTGCAATACGCGCAAGAGCTTGACCTGCAGCGGCAGCGGCATGTCGCCGATCTCGTCGAGGAACACCGTCCCGCCCTGCGCACTCTGGAACAGGCCGGGATGGTCTCGCGTCGCGCCGGTGAAGGCGCCTTTCACGTGGCCGAACAGTTCCGATTCCAGCAGTTCCGCGGGAATCGCGCCGCAATTGATGGCGACGAAAGGCTTCTTGCCGCGCGGGCTGGCGCGATGGATGGCGCGCGCCAGCAGCTCCTTGCCGGTGCCCGATTCGCCCTGGATCAAAAGCGAGGCCTCGCTTTGCGCGGCCAGCTTGGCCTCGGCCAGCAGGGCGTCCATGGCCGGGCTGACGGTGACGATCTCGCTGCGCCAGCTGTCGTCGCCCACCTCGGGACTGCTGCCCGACAACCGCGTGGCACGCTTCAACAGGTCGATGAGCGTGGCGGCGTCGTAGGGCTTGGTGAGATAGCCGAACAGCCCCTGCTGGGTGGCGGCCACCGCGTCCGGGATAGTGCCGTGCGCGGTCAGCACGATCACCGGCAGCGCCGGGTCGCGTGAACGGATGGCGTTGAACAGCGCCATGCCGTCCATGCCCGCCATCTGCATGTCGGTCAGCACGGCATCCGGGCGCAGCACTGCCAGCCGCGCCAGCGCGGCCTCGCCGCTGTCGGCCGCCTCGACCCTGAAGCCGTTCGCCTCCAGCCGCAGCGTGATCAGCTCGCGCAGCGCGGCATCGTCGTCCACGACCAGGATGCAGGGCTTCTTCATGGCTTGGCGGGCTGCGTTGCGCGCTGCTGCAGGGACTTTTCCAGCGCCTTGATCTGTTCCAGCTTGTCCTGCAGTTCCTGCGCGCGCGCGGCCTGCGCCTTGAGTTCGATGCGCGCCTTGAACGATTTCTTCATCTGCTCGACCAGGGGCTGCGCGCGCTCGTCGACGTCGGACAGCGCATTCAGGTTCTTGAGGCCGCGCTCCAGCGCTTCCACGCCGTCTTCGCGGTCGAGCAGCGCGGCCGCCTGGAAGCGGCGCACGTCGTCGATGCGGCCGCTTTCCAGCGCCGCCAGCTCGCGTCTGCGCTGTTCCGGCGAGAGCGCGGCCACGCGCGCCAGCTCGTTCAGCATCATCGCGGCATCGGAGCCGATTTGCACATTGCGCAGCGCAGGATGCTCCTGCACCTGGGCGCAGGCGGCCAGCGTCAACAGCAATCCGGCAAGAATGATCGGTTTCAATGTCATTGCGGCATGAGCCAAAAAAAATCAAACGGGCCGATTCAATCCGGCCAGGTCAAACGGAAGCAGGTGCCCCACGGCGGCAGGTCGGCGACCTCGACGCTGCCGCCCGCGGCGAGCAGCGATTCGCGCACGATCGACAGCCCCAGGCCGCTGCCCTTGACCGCGGCGGCCGGCTGGCGCGCGCCCTGGAAGAAGGGCTCGAACACGCGGCCGCGTTCGGCTTCGGGGATGCCTTCGCCCTCGTCGCACACCCACAGGGCAACGCCGTTTTCGGCGGACTCGCTCTTCACCAGGACACGGCCGCCCTCGGGGCTGAATTTGACCGCATTCGACAACAGGTTGTCGAGCACGGTTTCCAATTGATTGCGGTCGGCGCGAATTTGTTCCGCAGACAATTGTTTTTCCACGCGGATGCCGCGCGCCGCCAGCGTCAGCCGCTGCCTGGCCAGCACGCCGTCGAGCACGGTTTCCAGCGGTTGCATGGCGGCCGGCGGCTTGCCGTCGCCCTGCACCATGCCGCCGTAGCGGATCAGGTCCTCGATGCGCTTTTGCAGTTCGCGGCTGCCGCTGTCCATGATGGAGACGATGCTGCGCTGGCGCGCGGTCAGGCTGCCGGCAAGCTCGTCGTTCAGCAGCGCCACGCCCTCGCGCAGCGAGGCGAGCGGCGTCTTCAGCTCGTGCGACACGTGGCGCAAAAAACGCAGCTTCTGTTCCTCCAGCGCCTGCAGGCGCTGGCGCAGCCAGTCGATCTCGCGCCCCAGCTCGACGATGTCGTGCGGCCCGCTCACCGGCGGCAGCGGCGAAAGGTCGGCCTGGCCCAGCTGCTGGATCGCCGCCTTGATCTGCCGGATCGGGCGGTTGATCATCCACGAGAACACCCCGGCCAAGAGCAGCGTCAGCGGAATCAGCGCCAGCGCCAGCACGATCAGGCGCTGGCGCGTGCCCTGTACCGTTTCTTCCAGCGCCTGCAACTCCTGCTGCACTGCGGCGTCCGCCTCGGTCAGCAGCGCGCGCGCCGCGGCATGCAGGCCGTCGAACGCCGGGTCCAGCGTGTGGAAGCGCGTGCTGTCGAGATACGCGCCGGGCTCGGGCTCCAGTTCGAGATACAGCGCGCGGCTCTGTTCCTGCAGCCTGGCCAGCGTGGCGTGCGAGGGCGCGTCGGCGAGGCGCGCATCGAGTTGCTTGAACAACGCTTGCAGTTCCTCGTTGCGGTCCTTCAGCGCCGGGCCGAACTCGTCGTCCTGCAACAGATGGTACTGTCCCGCGGCGCGCTGCAACTGGCTTACCGACTCCGCCACCTGGCGCACGTCGCGCGTGATCGCCAGGCTGGTGCGCGTGAACTCGCGCTGCGTCTCCGCCACGCCCTGCAGCACATGCACCGCGTTGATCAGCCCGCTCGCCAGAGGCACGATCAGCACGCCCATGGCGACGATGACGAGGATGGTGAACGAGCGGGGGTAGTAGGAACCAGAAATCATCCGGAGGGGAATCGGTTGCGATCAGGGTTCAGAATAACCCGATCAATACGCGAAGGATATACGCCGGGCGGCGTATTGAAACAATCGCTCATAAGCCGAGGCTCAAGGGGGGATTCTTGCGCCGGCAGCCTTGCTGCATTGACTGATTCTCAACGGCGCCGCGGTTTTCCACGTGCTTGAGGAAGTGGGCGCAACTTGGCCAGCGCGGCGCCGCGCAGATCATCCCCGGGTTTCTTGTCGGCAAGACTGGCCTCGGATGTTCTTCGGCATTGCGCGGCTGCCCGCGACACGACGGGTTGGCCAATGCATAATCCAGGCTACAAGAATAAAAACGTTTTCAGGCGTAATTCATATTGCAGGACCAGAACAAAAAAATCGATGCCGCCCTGCTCGGCAAAATAGAGCTTGCCCGCTTCCTGGCACTGTCGTTGCGGGCTTTTGACCGGATCGTGCACGAAGTGGAATCCTCCCGCGAGTTTTCCGCGCTGTCTCCCTGGGTGACGACAGGCCGGCTGCAGGGCGCAAACCTGATGCGCGATGCGCCCCATGTTGCCGGCGCCCCTTTTCCGCATACCTTGGGGGAAGTAGGGCTCGAAAACGCGAGCCCCGTGTTTTTCTACCACCGGGAAAGCAGCGTGCGCGAGTACCGCTTCGACGAGGAGGCCCTGGCCGATCTCAAGCGCCGCCCGGATTTCCCTGCGGAACAGGGCGTCGCGCTGCACAGGCTGCGCCTGATCAACACTCGCAACCGTCTCACCCATGCCCTGATACATGCCGTCCTGTCGACCCAGGCGGCTTACCTGCGTTCCGGCGATGTCCTGGCGCTTCGTCCCCTGAGCCAGGCGTCGGTTTCCAGGCGCATCTGCGCCGAGGCCGGGCTTTCCATGGTGGCGGACGCGGGCCGCATATCCCGCCTGGTGCGGAAACTGTCGATCGCCCTGCCCAATGCCAAAGTGATTCCGCTGGCCGAGATGCTTCCCAGGCCGCGGCAGGTGCATCGTCATTTGCTGGATCATGTGCTAAAAAAAGAGGAAAAAAACTGGCTGGCGCAGGGAATCCTGTGCGAGCCCTTAACGGACGAGGCCATCGCCGGGCTGCTGGAACGCCGATATGGCATTCGCCTGCTGCGGCGGACAGTCGCGGACATCCGGCGCAGCCTGGCGATACCGGACAGCCGGAGCCGCGGCCGGCGCATCGAATACGTGGCCGCGACAGAGGGATTTTCCTCACTGGTGCCATTGACTCCCCAGGCGTTGCGAACCGCGGTTCCGGCGCGGCCGGGCGTGTACGAAATACGGGCGGGTACCCCGCCTCCGCAAACGGAAACGGGGGTGGGTGGCTGCCGGGCAAGGGGCGCGCCGCAAGACGTGATTTATATCGGTTCTGCCAGGGATTTGCGTAAACGGCTGGGGGATCATCTGCGCGGCAGCAGCGACAACGCCTTGCTTCATTGCCATGTCACGGGCGGCGCGGCGCGCGTGCGCTATTGCCTGGTCAGCGAGAGCTGGCGTGCGGTAGAGCGGGATTTGTATCAAATATTTTGCAGGACCTTCGGCGCGCCCCCGCCTTGCAATCGCATGAGTCCTTAAGGAAAGGGGTTAAGTGTCGATAACAAGAATTATTCGTTTCCGTGCTTCACCGGAACCGGATGAAAAACCTGTCCGCACAAACCGGCACGTGTAGATTTGGAGAGTCAAATGGAAGAAACCTTGCGCAAGCAAGCAAGCAAGCAAGCCAGCCTGACCTGTTTTCTTTTTTCAAAAAATCTGCTGCGCCCGGCACGGCTCCGGGCATGCGTGGGACCACCTGCACCGCTACGCGCCGCAGGGCTGTTTTTCCGCCCTATCGCTTTTCCCGCCTGAAATGCCGGTTGCACGCGAGCGTACATGCCAGGAGGCGGGCATGAACGCCGGAAGCGGGAGTTTGCGTCCGGTCGAAACGGGCTTGATGCGATTGGGGGGCGGCCCCTTGCTCACCGTTGCCGCCATCGCGATGATCGAAATCCTGTCACACACGGTTCTCAGGATTCCCAATCCCCCCGCAGTCATTCTTTTGACCGTCGTTTTTTCCGCTTTCCATGGCGGTTTGCTCTCCGGCTTCGTCAGCGCGGCCCTGGCATGGCTTTATTTCGCCGTCTTTTTTTCCGTTCCCGGCCAGCCTTTTCATTATGAGCAGGGGGATTTCGCCCGGGTGGCGGTCTGGGGCATTGCCATGCCTGCCATGGTGGTGCTGGTGGGCGGCCTCAAAGGGTGCACCGGGCGCGCCGCCATGCTGGAGGAGTCAAGGCGGTATGCGCAGGACATCATAGAAAACCTTCCCGTCGGTCTGGCGGTGTTGAACGGGGAGATCGATGTTTTGAGATGCAACCGCGTTTTCCGAGAAATTTTCGGTCTGCGCGACAGTGACGATGTAGCCAGGCGTATCATCACGGAGTTCCTGCCTTTGCCGGATTTCCAGGATCAGATGCGCCGGGTGCTGGAATGTGGCGAGCGCGTGCACGGCATCGAAGCCATGCTGGGCGGAAGGTATCTGCGCCTGTCCCTGGCCTGTGTCCGGCGCGGGCCGGAAGGCGAAATACTTCTGGTTGCGGAGGACGTGAGCGGGCACGTCCGCAAGGAACGCGAATTGCACGCGAACCGCGCCATGCTCGACCGGGCCCAGGCCGTCGCCCACATCGGCAGCTGGGCGATCGATTTCCGGGACAACACGCTCGAGTGGTCGGCAGAAACCTACCGCATGTTCGATATCCCGCCCGGCAAGCAGGTTGCCTACGAGGATTTCCTGGCCTGCGTCCATCCCGACGAGCGGGAGGAAGTGGAGCATGCCTGGGGAGAGGCCCTGAAAGGCACCCTCTACGACGTCGATCACCGCATCGTCGTCGGCGGCAGGGTCCGCTGGGTCAATGAACTGGCCGAACTGGAATTCGGCGCCGACGGCCGGCCCGTGCGCGGCGTGGGCACGGTGCAGGACATCACCGAGCGCAAGGAGGCGGAGGCGCGCATCAACCGTCTCGCCTTTTACGACCCGCTGACCGGGCTCGCCAATCGCATGCTGTGCCTGGACCGTCTCCAGCAGTCCGTTTCCGCCGCCCATCGCCATGTCGGGAAACTGGCCGTGGTGGCGATCGACCTTGATTCGCTCAAGAACGTCAACGACAGCCTGGGAACCGTCAAGGGGGACTGGCTGCTGCAAGAGGCGGCATCACGGTTTTCCGGCTGTGTGCGTGAGGCCGACACCGTCGCCCGCCTGGGCGGCGATGAGTTCGCGGCGATCATGAGCGACGTGACGGAGGAAGCGGCGGGTGCGCTGGTTCAGAAATTTCTCGCTGTTTTGCGCGAACCCTTCATTCTCGGCGAACATACCCTGCACATGACCTGCAGCATAGGCATCGCGCTTTACCCGGAGGATGGTGATGATGCCCAGACGCTTTTGCGCAATGCGGAAGCGGCCATGCGCAGGGCCAAAGAGCAGGGCCGCGACACGGCCATGTTCTACACGGGTGAAATGAATGCAAAGGCGCTGGAGCGTCTGGCGCTCGTGGAAGACCTGCACCGGGCGCTGGCGTCGGACGAATTCGTGCTCCATTATCAGCCGCGGGTCGATCTGCGCAACGGAAAGGTCACCGGCATGGAGGCGCTGGTACGCTGGCAGCACCCGAAAAAAGGGCTGATCCCGCCCGACCGCTTCATCCCGCTGGCCGAGGAAACGGGGCTCATCCTGCCCTTGGGGGAGTGGGTATTGCGCGAAGCATGCGCCCGGGCGGCGGCCTGGAACCGCGCGGGTTGCCCGGTGAACGTGGCGGTCAATCTTTCCGCGCGCCAGTTCAGGCAGCCGGGACTGGCCGACGAAGTGGCCGATATCCTGCGCGAGACGGGACTCGATCCCGGCAGCCTGGAACTCGAAATCACCGAAAGCATGGTCATGGGGCAGGTGGAAAAAACCATTTCCACGCTGGACCGCCTCAGCCAGCTGGGGGTGCGCCTGGCCATCGACGATTTCGGCACGGGCTATTCGAGCCTGAATTATCTCAAGCGTTTTCCAGTGCATGTGCTGAAGGTGGACAAATCCTTCGTCTCGGGCACACCCGACGATCCCGACGACGCCACCATCGTCACCGCCATCATCTCCATGGCGCACAACCTGGGACTCAAGGTGGTGGCCGAGGGGGTCGAGCTCCCTGCTCAGCTTGCGTTTCTGCGGCGGCGGGGTTGTGACGAAATGCAGGGCTATTATTTCAGCAGGCCCTTGCCTGCGCCGGAAGCGGAGCTCTTGCTGAGAGAAAGAAGCCGTTTCGCTTCCGAGGCGGCTTGGGAGGGAACAGATGCCAAGTAGCCCTTGTTTTTTGGAGAATGAAGGGTATCGATGTGGCTGTTGATCTCGGCGCAAACGCTTCCTATTAGGCCGTATTTTCTCTTTGCGCGCCCCTTCACCCAACCCAATTAAGAAGCCCCGCACTGGGCGGGGCTTCTTTTGACGCTTGGGAAGCGAGGGCTTACATCATGCCGCCCATGCCACCCATGCCGCCCATGTCGCCATGGTCGCCGCCCATCGGGGCCTTCTTTTCTGGCTTGTCGGCGATCATTGTTTCCGTCGTGATCAGGAGGCCTGCCACTGAAGAGGCATTCTCTAAAGCCACGCGAACAACCTTCACCGGATCGATGATGCCGCTTTTCAGCAGATCGACATAGTCGCCCTTTTGCGCATCGAAACCAAAGTTTGTGTCCTTCTGCTCCAGCAGACGACCGACAACAACCGAGCCATCAAGGCCAGCATTGTCAACGATCTGACGGATAGGGGCTTCCAAAGCCTTGCGCACGATGTCAACGCCG